>DATAOO010000200.1:0-5628 GCA_036265695.1 Pseudonocardia sp.
GTCCGGGGCGAACGCGTCCTCGTCGAACGTGAGCGCGAGCGCGACCGCGACCTTCTTCGAGGGCAGGTAGGCGAAGGCCCCGGCCTCGCCGGAGAACAGCGGATCCTGCATGACCCAGTCGCCGGTCGTGACGATGCCCAGCCCGTAGCTGTAGCCCTCGCTCTGCGGGAAGCAGGTGGCGCACCCGGGCAGCGCGGTGGTCTTGCCGCGCAGGCCCGTGGAGATCATCGCCCGGTACGACTCCGGGGTCAGCAGCTTGCCCGTTCCCACCGCCACCGCCGTTGCGTTCACGTCGAAGATGTTCGACGTCTGGATGGCGCCCCGGGTGATCGTCCACGACGGGTTCCAGTACGTGGATTCCTCGTAGAAGCGGGTTCCCGCCGGGATGCCCAGCTGCGACCGTCGTTCAGAGGTGAAGGCGTGCAGCGCGGGCTCGGGGATGGTCGGCGCTCCGGGGCCGGGGTCGGTGGTGTTGGTCAGCCCGAGCGGGCCCAACACCTTCTCCTGCATGAGATCCGACATCCGCCTGCCCGTCGCCTTCTCCAGCGCCAGCCCGAGGATCAGGTAGTTGGTGTGGGCGTAGTTCCAGTTCGTGCCCGGCGGGTAGAGCAACGGCTTCGACGTCACGGTCTGCAAGAGCTCTTCGGGCGTCCACTGGCGGAACGGGTCGGTGTAGAGCATGGCGTCGACCTCGGCGTTCCCGATCACGAAGTCGGTGTAGCCGGTGGTCATCTGGGCGAGCTGGCCGAGGGTGACCTCGTCGCTGTGGGGGATCTCCGGCACCCACTTCGAAGCCTTGTCGTCGAGGCTGACCTTCTTCTCGTCGACCAGGATGAGGAGCAGCGTGGAGACGTAGGAGATGGCGACGGCGCCGTTGCGGAAGTGCATGTCGACGGTCGCGGGCACGCCGGTCATCGACTCGCCGTACGCCTTGGTGATGACCTCCTTGCCGTCGACGGTCACGCGCACGATGACCGCACGGAGGTGGCGAGCCCGCATCGCCTCCTGCACGGTCTGGTCGACGGAGGCCGCCAGCGCCGAGTCAGCGGGCGGGGGTGCGCTCGGCGCCGCGCTCGGCGCGGTGCAGCCCGCGAGCAACGCCGCGCCCGACGCCACGGCGACGATCCGCCTGGCCACCGCATGACTGATCATGAGCCGACCTCCGAGTCGCGCCGATGAGGCATCGTCGAACTGGATCACCGGCCCGTCGAGCGGGTGGCCAGACGATCACTCGAAAGCGTTACGCGGGCCGGAAGGCGCTGAGGAAGACGCGGACGCCGCTCGTCACGAGCCCGGCCAGCTCGTCGTCGGCGATCGGCAGCGTGCCGTAGAGCGTGCGGCTCTGCGCCTGGGCCGTGACCAGGATGCCCAGGTAGGCGGCGGCCTCGACGGGATCCGGCACGTCGAGCAGGCCGCGCTCGGCGAACGTCGCGAGGCGGTCGGCCAGCATCTGCTGTTGCGGGCCCGCCCCCCGCCACCGCTCCAGCAGCTCGGGGAAGTGCGCGGCCTCGGCCACGATGAGGCGGACCACGGCGTTGCGGTCCGGCGTCTGCGCCACCCCGGACGCGAAGGCGCGGCCGAAGGCGACGAGCGCGGCCTCCAGATCGGGCGTGTCGGCGGGCAGGGTGGCTCCGAGGAGCTCGCGGAAGTGGTCCTCGTGGGCCGCCTGGGTCTGCGCGATCACGTCGAGGAACAGGCGCTGCTTGTCGCCGTAGTAGTCGTACACCGTGCGCTTGGACACGCCCGCCTCCCGGGCGACCGCGTCGACGCTGGTGCGGGCGTAGCCGTCGCGGAGGAACAGCGCGAGCGCGGCGCCCTCGATCGCGGCCCGCTTGGCGGGGGCACCCTCTCGAAGCACGTCATCAGACTACACTGCACGGTGTAGTGTAGTTCGCCGTGCCGCGCGCGACGGAACGACTCGACCCCGCCCTCGTCCGGCTCTGCGTCGTCGTGGTGATCGGCGGCGCGGCGCCGCTGCTGGACACGACGATCGTGGCGGTCGCGCTGGACGCGCTGGGCCGCAGCTTCGGCGCCGACCTCGCCACGATCCAGTGGGCGATGAGCGGCTACCTGCTGGCCATGGCGATGGTGACGCCCGCGACCGGGTGGGCGGTGGACCGGTTCGGCGCCCGCCGGATGTGGATCGGGTCGGTCCTCGCGTTCGGCCTCGCCTCGGTGCTCGCGGGCACGGCGTGGTCGGCGGGCAGCCTGATCGCGTTCCGGATCCTGCAGGGGGCGGCGGGCGGGGTGCTCCTCCCGGTCGGCGCCACCCTGCTGGTGCAGGCGGCCGGGCCGCAGCGGCTGGGCCGGGTCACCGCGGCCGTGTCGATCCCCGCGCAAGTCGCGCCCATCGTCGGGCCGCTGCTCGGTGGGCTGGTCGTCGACTCGGTGAGCTGGCGCTGGTGCTTCTTCCTCAACGTGCCGGTGTGCCTGCTCGCCGCCGCGCTCGCCCACCGCGCGGTGCCCGCGGTGCCCGGCGAGCCCGCCCAGCGCCTCGACGTGCGCGGGTTGGCCCTGCTCGCGCCCGCCGTCGGCGCGCTCACGTACGGCTTGACCCAGTCGGGGCCCTGGGTCGTCGCGGCGGGCGTCCTGCTGATCGTCGCGTTCGTCGTGCACGCGCGCCGCGCGGACCACCCGCTCATCGACCTCCGCCTGTTCGCGCGGCGCTCGTTCACCGGGGCGACCCTGACGCTGTTCCTGCTCAGCGCGTCGCTGTTCGGGTCGATGCTGCTCATCCCGCTGTACGTCCAGCAGGTGCTGGGCGCGAGCGCGCTGGCCGCGGGATCGGCGCTCGTCCCGCAGTTCGCGGGCACCCTCCTGGCGCTGACGTTCGTGGGCAGGCTCGCCGACCGGCTCCCGGCCCGGCCGATCGTGCTCGCGGGCGTGGTCGTCGCGGTGCTGGGCACGCTGCCGTTCACCCTGGAGTCGCCCGGCGCGGCGCTGCTGGGCGTGGCGCTCTTCGTCCGCGGGATCGGGTTCGGGGCGGCGACCGTGACCCTGATGACCGCGGCCTACCGCGACATCGACAAGGCGCAGGTGCCGCGCGCGACCAGCGCGCTCCAGATCGGCCAGCGGATCGGCGCCCCGCTCGGCGCCGCCGTGACCGCCGTCGTCCTGCAGTGCCAGCTGGCCGTCGCGGCGCCCGCGACCGCGTTCGGGTCGACGTTCTGGTGGAGCCTCGCGCTCACCGCGCCCGCGCTGCTGCCGATCGGGTTGCTCCGCCGCTGAGCACCGGGGTGGTGCAGGCGTCCGTCAGGTGGCCCGGCCGCGCGCCCGCGGGATCTCCTGCGCGAACTCGACCACAAACCCGTCCGGGTCGGCGACGTGCAGGGTCCGGTGTCCCCACGGCCGGTCGGCGGCCGCCGCGAGCAGGGGCACGCCCTGGGCGCACAGCCGGGCGGCCACCGCGTCCACGTCCTCGACGACCAGCACGACCTCGCCCGCCGGGCCGGGTCGCACCGGGCCGCCCGTCAGCCACTCGGCACGCCGTCGTTCGTAGAGCGCGAAGCGGGTGGCGCCGGTGTCGAACTCGGCGTAGCCCGCGTCGGTGAATCGGTGTGCCAGACCCACGACGTCGCGGTAGAACGCCGTCGAGGCGGCGAGGTCGTCGACGTAGAGGATGACGTGGCCCAGCCTCACGCGCGGCCCGCCCGCGAGCGGGCCCGCTGCGCTTCCGCCAGCTCGGCGTAGCCCGTCGCCCAGGACGGGTCCAGCGGCAGCCCGCCGCGGCGGACCTCCTCGACCGCGAGCTCCACCGGCATGCCGTAGGTGTCGTGCAGCTCGAACAGCGTGGCGGCGGTGACCGGGCCGGTGAGCTTGCGCATGCGGGCCAGGCCCTTGCCGAGCGTGCGGGCGAACGCCTTCTCCTCGCGGGCCAGCACGGCGACGACGGCGTCCTGCCGCTGCGCCAGCTCCGGGTACACGTCGGCGTAGATCGCGGCGACGACCGGCACCACGTCCGCCGCAACACCCTGCGCGAGACCGAGGTCCATGCCGTACCGCAGGGCCCGGCGCACGAGCCTGCGCATCACGTAGCCCTGCTCCTTGTTGGCGGGCGTGACGCCGTCGGCGGCGAGGAAGACGGCGCCGCGGAGGTGGTCGGCGACCACCCGCATCGCCACCGTGGCGTCCGCGTAGGCCGTGCCGGACAGCTCCTGCAGCTTCGCCACGATCGGCCACAACAGGCTGACGCGGTAGACGTCCGGGCTGTCGAGCGCGGCCGCCGCGATCCGCTCCAGCCCACCGCCGAAGTCGACGTTGTGGTGCGGCAGCTCGGCCATCCCGTCGACGGTCTTGCGGAACGTCATGAAGACCGAGTTGCCGATCTCCATGAACTGTCCGCCGTCCGAGTTCTGGTGGGGGTAACGACCGAAGCGGGGGTCGTGGCGCACCTGCGGGAAGTGGTAGAAGACCTCGGAGTCCGGGCCACCGGGGTCGCCGACCGGCATCTGGTCGGGACCGCCGAAGCGGCTCCACCAGTTCTTGTCCCCGTAGAACGCGATCCGGGCGCCCTGATTGCCGACCTCGTTGCCGTGCTCCTCGGTGTCGAGGTCGACGCGGCGGCAGTCCACGCCGCGTTCGGCGAAGAGGCGCTCCCAGATCTCGGCCGACTCCTCGTCGCGCGGGATGCCGTGCGCGGGGTCGCCGATGAACGCGCTGACGTAGATCCGGTTCGGGTCGAGCCCGACGACGTCGACGAGGAACCCGAAGAGCCGCGGGATCTGCTCGGCCTTGGAGTAGTCGCCGAGGCTCCAGTTGCCGAGCATCTCGAAGAAGGTGGTGTGCCGGTTGTCGCCCACCTCGTCCACGTCCTGCGCGCGCAGGCACGGCTGCACGTCGGTGAGCCGCGTGCCGAGCGGGTGCGGCGCGCCGAGCAGGTAGGGCAGCAGGGGTTGCATGCCCGAGCCGGTGAAGAGGGTGGTCGGGTCGTCGCGCGGCACGAGCGGGGCGCGGATCAGCCGCGCGTGCCCGTCGGCGGTGAGGAGGTCGAGGAAGGCGCGGCGGATCTCGTGGGCGTCCACCCGCTCATCCTGCGGCCGCCCACATGATCTCGTCGACCGTGCGGCGTTGCCTGCTCGGGCTGTCGGCGAGCGGCCTCCCGAACGCCGTCATCGTGGTGACCTCCCAGTGCGCGGGCACGGCGAACTCCGCGGCGAGCCCGCTCCGGTCGAACGCCCGGAACTGGCGGGCCCGTAGCCCGAGCGCCTGTGCCTGGATGGTCATGTGCGCGACGGCCTGGCCGAGGTCGTAGAGGGCGAACTCGGAGAACTCCCAGTCGGTGCCCTCGACGAAGCGGTGCGCGAGGTTGGCGACGAGCACGCTCGCCGACGGCGCCCAGCCCGCCGAGCTCCCGGCGAGGTGGCGTACCAGCCTGTCGTGCACCGGATCGCCGCGGCGGCCCACGAGGAACGCCCACGGCTGCGCGTTGCCGGCCGACGGGGCCCAGCGCGCCGCCTCGAGCAGGGCCTCGACGACCTCGGCGGCCGCCTCGTGCTCGGGGTCGAACACGGCCGGGCTGAAGCGTTCGGCCAGGAGCGGGTGCAGCGCCATGCCCCCCACACCCCCAGCGGCCACGTGTCTCGTTCCCCTGCGGGCGGTGAACCGTCGACCCCACCGCCACCGATCACT
>DATAOO010000201.1:0-6861 GCA_036265695.1 Pseudonocardia sp.
TGGCGCTGGCGCGCGGCAAGCGTTCCTACGACAAGCGGTCCGACCTCGCCAAGCGCGACGCCAACCGGGAGATCCAGCGGGCCTACGGCCGCGCGGCCAAGGGGCGGGCCCGGGAGATGCGGTGATCCCTCCGCCAGAGGCCGACGCCGACGTCCCGGGGTTCGTCGCGGCGCTCGGCCTCCCCGGGCTCGTCGACGTGCACACCCACTTCCTGCCCGACAACGTCATGGACAAGATCTGGGGCTACTTCGACGCGGCCGAGGCGCACTACGGCACGGCCTGGCCGATCCACTACCGCACGCCGGTGGGCGAGCGGCTGGCCACGCTGGACAAGCTGGGCGTGCGCACGTTCGCCCCGCTGGTCTACCCGCACAAGCCCGGCATGGGCCGCTGGCTCACCGAGTGGGTCACCGAGTTCGCGGCCCGCACCCCGGGCGCCGTGCCGACCGCCACGCTCTTCCCCGAGCCCGACGTGGCCGAGTACCTGGGCGCGGCGGTCGCGGCGGGCGCGCGCGTGGTGAAGGTGCACGTGCAGGTGGGCGGGTTCGACCCCCGCGACCCGCTGCTGCGCCCGGCGTGGGGCCTGCTCGCCGAGGCGGGCGTGCCCGCGATCGTGCACTGCGGCAACGGGCCGCTGCGCGGCGCGCACACGGGCCTCGACGTGTTCGCCGAGGTGCTCGCCGCCCACCCGCGCCTGCCGGTGGTGCTCGCGCACGCAGGCATGCCCGACTTCGGCGCCGCGCTCGACCTCGTCCACCGCTACGCGGGCGTCCACCTCGACACGACGATGGTCGGCGTGCCGTTCAGCCTGGTCTACGCCCCGCTGCCGCCCGAATGGCCCGCGCGGCTCGTCCCCGTCGCCGACCGGGTCGTGCTGGGCACCGACTTCCCGAACATCCCCTACCCCTACGCCGAGCAGCTGCGGGCGATCGCGGGGTGGGCGGCCGCCGACGACCGGCTCGGCGAGCCGTTCCTGCGCTCCGTGCTGCACGACGCCCCCGCTCGCTTGCTCGGGGTGACAGCGCCGCGATAGGGGGTGACAGCGCGATGTCGGTCGGTGCCCGCACCCTCGGGGCATGAACACCGACATCGCGGCGCTCGGCACCATCCTCGGGATCTGGGCGCACCCCGACGACGAGGCGTACCTCTCCGGCGGCCTGATGGCCCTCGCCCGCGCCAACGGCCAGCGCGTCGTGTGCGTGACCGCCACCCGCGGCGAGCTCGGCACCACCGACCCGATGGCCTGGCCACCGGAGCGGCTGGCCGCCGAACGCACCCGGGAGCTGGCCGACTGCCTGAACGTCCTGGGCGTGCACGAGCACCACTGGCTGGACTACCGCGACGGCGGATGCGCGGCGGCCGACGCGCCCACCGCGATCAGCAGGCTCGCCGAGCTGGTCGCGCAGATCCGGCCGGACACCGTGCTCACCTTCGGCCCCGACGGCCTCACCGGGCACCCCGACCACCAGGCGGTCTCGGCGTGGACGGGCGCCGCGTTCGCCGCGGCCGCGCCGGGGGCCCGGCTGCTGCACGCCACGATCGCGCAACGCCGCGCGGCGCCGGACGACCTGGGCATCTACCCCCCGGGCTACCCGGTCCGAACGCCGGACGCGGACCTGGCCGTCGACCTCGTGCTGGAGCCCGCTGTCGCCGCGCTGAAGGCGAAGGCACTGGCCGCGCAGGCCACGCAGACCGCTGACCTCATCGCCACCCTCGGCCTCGACACCTACACGGCGTGGGTCGGCGCGGAGTCGTTCGTCGAGTCGGCGCGGCGCGTTCTCGACGTCGTCAGCGCCTGCTGAGGCGGCGCGCGATGGCCTCCCGGGCGAGGGCGAGGACCTCCGCCCGAGTCGGCCACGGGGCATCGGCGGCGGGTGCAGGACGGTGGTGCTCGGTACGCGCCTCCTCCTCCTCCGCCGCCGCGGTCGGCGGCTGCGCGCCCGACCGATCAGCGGCGGCGCCTGCCTGCACGGCCGGGGCCTCCGGGGCGTGGTCGGCGGCGAGATCGAGGGCCGCCGCGGCCCGGTCGTCGCCGATCCGCCGCAGCAGCGCGGCGAGGTTGCGCAGCGTCGTCCACAGGTGCGTCCAGTTGCCGGTGCGGGCGAAGTAGCCGATGACGTCGGCGTAGCCGCGCAGCGCGTCCTCGACCCGACCGGAGGTGCCGAGCACGGCCAGCAGGCCCACGGTGGCGACGCCGACGAGGAACGTCGCGCCCGAGCGGCGGGCCAGCTCGATGGCCTCGCGGTACTGCCTCTCGGCGTCGCCGGGCCGCCCGGCGGCGCTCGCGATCTCGGCCGCCACGTAGGCGCTCCAGGAGCGCATCGTCGGCGACGCCGCGTGGGGGTGGCCCCGCTCGTGCAGGTCGCGGGCCCGGTCGAGATCGCCCGCGTAGGCGGCGGCGAGCGCCGCGATGACCGGGCCCTCCGCCGCCCGTAGCGGCGCGGTGCCGAGCGCGTGCTCGATGGCGTCGTCGAACGCCCCGCGCGCCAGGGCGGCCACCGCGAGGGGCGCCAGGCAGTACCACGCTCCGGCGGGATCGGTGATGCGCTCCAGCCCGAATCGGGCCAGCCGTTCGGCGGCCGGGTGGTCGCCCCCGTGGTACGCGGCTTCGGCGGCGACGCCCAGCACGGCGGTGGCCCGCGGGTGCTGGGTCAACGCCGGATCTTCGAGGAACACGCGCGCCAGCTCGTCGGCCCAACCGCGGATCTCCAGCAGGTCGCGGTAGGCGACGGCGTCGAAAAGGGCGACGAGCATCGCGGCGGCGTCGTCGACGGCTCCGCGGCCGCGGGCCAGGCGCCACGCGGCCCGCAGGTTCGCCAGCTCCCGCCGGAGCGCCGCGTCGGCCTCGGGCTCCGCGTCGGTGACGATGCGCTCCCCGATCGAGGCGGTGAGCCGCACCGCCCAACCGATCAGGTACCGGGCCGCGGCGTCGTCCTCGCCCGCGGCGCCAAGCCGGTCGATGCCGAACGCGCGGAGCGTCTCCAACATGCGGTAGCGGGTGCCTGCGGTGAAGTCCGCGTCGACCATCGAAGCGTCCACCAGCCGAGACAGCGCGGTGCCCGGGTCGTCGGCCACGCCGAGGTCGGTGGCGAGCCGCTCGGCGGTGTCGAGGTCGACGCCGTCCGGGAAGACTGCGAGGTAGCGGAACAGCCGCTGTTCGTCGCGCCCGAGGAGGTCGTAGGACCACTCGACGGTGGCGCGCAGCGTGCGGTGCCGCGCCTCGGCGCCCGCCCGGTCACCGAGCAGGTCGAGGGCGCGGTCGAGGCGGGTGGCGAGGTCGGTGAGGGAGAAGGTCGACAGCCGTCCCGCGGCGAGCTCGATGGCCAACGGCAGGCCGTCGAGGCGGCGGACGATGTCGGCGACCACGCGGAGGTCCGGGGCGAGGCCCGGCCGCACGCGGCGGGCGCGGTCGAGGAACACCGCCACCGACGGGACGCCCGACGGGTCCGGCTCGGCTTCCGGGAGCGCCAGTGGCGGCAGCCGGTAGGCGTACTCGACCGCCGCGCCCACCGGCTCGCGGCTCGTGGCGAGGACCGACAGCTGCGGGCAGGCGGTGAGGATCACCTCGACCGTGGCGCGGACCGCCTCGCGCAGGTGCTCGCAGTTGTCGATGACCAGCAGGGCCGCCCGATCGCCCAACACCGCGACGCACGCCGCCAGCACGTCGCCCCGCACCACGTCGAGCCCCAGCGCCTCGGCCAGCGCGTGCGGGAGCGCGGCAGGGTCGGTCACCGGGGCGAGCAGCAGCACGGTGGCCGCGTCGCTCCGGCCTGCGACCTCCAAGGCCACCCGGGTCTTCCCGACTCCGCCCACCCCGACGACCGTGACCATCCGTTCGTTCGCGAGCAGCCGGTGCAGCGCGCCGACAGCCGCCTCTCGGCCGAAGAGGGGGGACGTCGGCCGAGGTCGCGGCGGAGCGGCCCCCGTCGCCCCGCTCGCGATCTCGCGTTCGAGCGCGCCCAGCGCGGGGCCCGGGTCGAGGCCGGTCTCGTCCGCGAGCGTGCGCCGGAAGTCGCGGCCGACGCGCAGCGCCTCGGCGGCCTGCCCGGTGGCCGCCAACGCCCGCATGAGGTGCAGCACGGCCTGCTCGCGCAACGGGTCGGCGGCGTGCGCCGCGGCGGCGAGCCCGACGACGTCGGCCGCCCCGCCCGCGTCGAGGGCCGCGGCGACCAGCGCGTCGGTCACCTCGCGGTGCAGCCGGGCGCAGCCCTCGACGGCGGTCGCGATCGGCCTGACGTCGGTGAGATCGGCGAGCACCGGCCCGCGCCACAGCGCGTGCGCCCGCCGCAGGAGGGGCAGCGCCTCGCCGCCGTTGCGCGCGCTGGTGAGCAGCCGACGGGCTTGCGCGAGGTCGACGTCGAGGTCGAGGCGGTAGCCGTCGTGGCGGGTCTGCAGCCGGGCGGCCGCCGGGCCGAGGCCTGCCCGCAGCCGCGAGACGTGGGTGTGCAGGGCCTGGCGGGCGGCGTGCGGCGGCTCCGCGGGCCACAGCGCGTCCACGAGGTGGTCGACGGTCACGGTGCGGCCTTCGGCGAGCGCGAGCAGCGCGAGCACGGCCCGGCGCTTGGGCCCTGGCACCTCGACGGCGGCGCCGTCGACGACCAGGCGCAACGGCCCGAGCACCTCCACCCGCGCGTCCGGTTCGCCCATTTCCTCCCGCTCCCCGGCACAGCATGCCGGCTGTCAGGGCGGCGACAGCGCACGCCAGAGCCGTGCCACCACGGGTCCGCAGCCTTGTCCCGTGTCCACGACTGAAGGAGAAACCACGATGGAGCACGACAAGGTGCTGGAGTTCCTCGGGCGCATGGTCAACGACCTCGGCGCCGCGGGCTCGGCGGGTGGGGTGGCGATCGGCTACCGGCTCGGCCTCTACCGGGCGCTCACCGAGGGTCCGGCGACCGCGGAGGCGTTCGCCGACCGCACGGGCTGCCACCCGCGCTACCTCGCCGAATGGCTGCGCGGCCAGGCCGCGGCGGGCTACGTCACCTACAGCGCGGCGAGCGGGGAGTTCTCGATGAGCGACGAGCAGGCGTTCGTCCTCGCCGACCCCAACGGCCCCAACCTCGCCGCCGCCTGTCTCACCGTGGTCGGCTACCTGCGGGCCGAGCCGCAGCTCAGCGCGGCGTTCCGCACCGGAGCGGGGGTGGCCTGGCACGAGCAGGACGAGGACGTGTTCGTCGGCTGCGACGCGTTCTACCGCCCCGGCTACGTGGCCGAGCTGGTCCCGAACTGGATCCCGGCGCTCGACGGCGTCGACGCGAAGCTGACGGCAGGCGCGCGGGTCGCCGATGTGGGCTGCGGGCTGGGGTCGTCCACCCTGCTGCTCGCCGAGGCCTACCCGCGCACCAGCGTCGTCGGCTCGGACTACCACGCCGCGTCGATCGAACTGGCCCGCAAGAGGGCCGCGGACGCGGGCGCCGCCGACCGGGTCGCCTTCGAGGTGGCCACCGCGCAGACGTTCACCGGCAGCGGCTACGACCTGGTGACGATGTTCGACTGCCTGCACGACATGGGCGACCCGGTCGCGGCCGCCCGGCGGGTGCGGGAGGCGCTGGCGCCCGACGGCACCTGGTTGCTGGTCGAGCCCGCCGCGGGCGACGCGGTGGAGGACAACCTCAACCCGGTGAGCAGGCTGTACTACAACGGCTCGCTGTTCCTGTGCGTGCCCAACGCGCTGTCCCAGCCGGGCGGCTACGCGCTGGGCGCGCAGGCCGGGGAGGCGGCGATCCGGGAGGTGGTGACGGCGGCGGGCTTCACCCGGTTCCGGCAGGCCGCCCGCACGGCGTTCAACCTGGTCTACGAGATCCGTCCGTGAGACCGGGATGAACCCCGACGGTCGAGGCGTTATCCTCTGCGGACGCCCACCGCGGGCGCCGAGGGGGTGAACGGTTTCGACTCCGGATGTCGATCGAGGGGAAGCGTGCCGAGGAAGACGACGATGATCTCGTTAACCACCCGTCGTAAACCAATAGGTGCCACTGATAAGGGTACCGTCCCGGCTCAGCAGTCCGCGTTCGCGCTCGCTGCCTGATCCAGTAAGGGACTGTCGGCCCGGGGGAGTTCCCGCCCCGGATCCCGGCATCAGCTAGGGGACTCACCTGTTCGCCCGGTCGCGGGGCGGACAGGGACACCAAACAGCGACTGGGACCGTCACACCGGCTCGTCCGCATGACCGGTGGGTCCGAGTAGAGGCAAGGCGGACTGCGCACGGAGAAGCCCTCGTGAACCAACGGAGGACCCGGGTTCGATTCCCGGCACCTCCACCGCCGAACGCCCAGGTCGCTGACCTGGGCGTTCGTCGTCCACGGGGTGTGCGGGCGCCTATCCTTGCTGGCCGGGGCCGTCCCCGGGGGTCGCGTCCGGGCGGGTCCACTGCGGCGCGGGGCGGCTGGTCGGGCCCCAGGTGGCGTTCCCGTCCGCGTCGGTCGCCCAGTACCAGCAGGAGTGGTGTCCCTCGGGCCAGCCCGCCGGGTTGTCCTCCCACGCCTCGCCCCGGCCGTAGGGCGTCATGTCCAGCAGGCCGACGTTGCCGTCGGCGGGCTCGTTGCCCCGACCGGTCGTGCGGTAGGTGAGGAACGCGCGGTCGCCGTCGCGCAGGTAACAGACGATGTGCCCCTCGTCCGTGGCGATCGACGACTCCACCCCCCGCACCGAGTACCAGGGCTGCTCGTAGCCCATGAATGCGACGAAGGGGGCCACCTCGTCCCACCGGCCCGAGGTCAGGATCGCGAACGAGACGCCGCGGGCGGTGAGGTAGGTGGTGTCCTTCATCTGCCAGACGTTGAAGGTGCAGCCGGCGCACTGCCCCTGGTGCGGCACGCCGTCGTGCCACATGTGGTGGTAGATCACGAGCTCGTCACGACC
>DATAOO010000202.1:0-5487 GCA_036265695.1 Pseudonocardia sp.
CACCCGATGCCGTGCCGCCAGGGCCGTAGCGCCGTCACGTCCTCGGCTGCACCACCCCGGCGTTGGGGATCAGGTTCCGTTCGAGGAGCGCGTACGCCTCGGCGAGATCGCGGATCCCGGACGGGCTGTTACCGACCGTCGGAGCCGACTTGATGATCGCCTTGAGGACGGCCTCCCGGGCCTGCTCACTGAGACTTTGATCGGCCATGCACGGCGACGCTACCTTCCCTGGGCCGCCGTAAGCCGTGCGGCGTGATCGGGAGGCGCTGATGGGCTCGTTCGACGTGCCGCTCGACGATGAGCGCACGCAGCTCGAGGCGTTCGTCGAGGAGTACCGCAGCGCCCTCGAGGCGACCGTCGACGGGCTCACCGAGGAGCAGGCCCGCCGCAGGCTCGTCCCGTCGGCGACGACGTTGCTCGGGCTGCTCAAGCACGTGACGTGGATGCAGCGGGTGTGGTTCGAGGAGTGCGTCGGCGGTCGGCCCCGTCGGGAGCTGGGGCTGGTGTCGAGCCCGCTCGAGTCCTTCCAGCTCGCTGACGACGACAGCATCGCCTCGGTCACGGCGGCCCATCGGGCGGCCTGCGCCACCGCCCGGGCGGCCGTCGCCGATCTGCCGTTGGACGCCGTCGTGACCGGCCACCGGACCGGGCCGCGCACGCTGCGCTGGGTGTACCTGCAGGTCCTGCGGGAGTTGGCGCACCACTGCGGGCACGCCGACATCCTGCGCGAGCAGGTCATGCACCGCCGATGACGTCGCCGGTGCCGCCGACGTGGCCATCACGGCCGACCCGGTCGATCACCGGCGGGTCAACAACTTCGAGCTCTGGGACTCCTGGGACGCGGTCGAGGCGTGGCGCCCGCAGGCCCATGCGCCCGAGACCGGCATCACCGTGCACGACGTCGACGTGACCGCGTACGAGGTGGCGAGCACCCGCCGCCGTTCTGAACGTGCGGGACCGGGGCGCGCGTCCGCGTCAGCCGTCGCCCCGGGCGGACGGAGCAGGCACGATGACCGGAACCGACCGCTGAGGGAGCGTGCACCGTGAGCGACACGTCAGCCACCAACGGCCTCGACGCCTACGTCGGCTGGCTCTCCGAACGCGGCCACACGTTCGCCTCCTACGAGGAGCTGTGGCAGTGGTCGATCGACGACCTGGAGGCGTTCTGGGCGTCGGTCTGGGACTACTTCGAGGTGAAGGGCACCTACGACCGGGTGCTGGCATCACGGGAGATGCCCGGCGCCGAGTGGTTCCCCGGCGCGCGGCTGAACTACGCCGAGCACATGGTCGGCACGCCCGAGGACCGCGACACACCCGCGGTGATCGCGTTCTCGCAGACCCGCGACCGGATCGACCTGACCTTCGGCGAGCTCGCCGACCAGGTCGGCCGGGCGCGCGCCGGGCTCGCCCGGCTCGGCGTGGGCCACGGCGACCGGGTGGTCGGTTTCGTGCCGAACATCCCCGAGGCGCTCGTCGCGTTCCTGGCCTGTGCGTCGCTGGGCGCGATCTGGGCGTCCTGCGCGCCCGAGTTCGGGGCGCGCAGCGTCGTCGACCGCTTCTCCCAGGTCGAGCCCACCGTCCTGATCGCGGTCAGCGGCTACACGTACGGCCACAAGGACATCGACAAGTCCGACGAGCTCGCGACGATCCGGAAGGGGTTGCCGACGCTCCGCCACGTCGTCGGGATCCCCTACGGCTCCCACGAGGTGGGCGACGCGCTGCCGTGGTCGGAGCTGCTGGCCGAGCCCGCGCCCGTCGAGTTCGACCGCGTGGCCTTCGACCACCCGCTCTACGTGCTGTTCTCCTCGGGCACCACGGGGCTGCCGAAGGCCATCGTCCACGGCCACGGCGGCATCCTGCTCGAGCACTTCAAGACGCAGGCCTTCCACCTCGACGTCCGGCCCGGCGACTGCTCGCTGTGGTTCACCACCACCGCGTGGGCGATGTGGAACATCTGGATGTCCGCGCTGCTGCGGCGGGCCACGATCGTGGTGGTCGACGGCAACCCGCTCTTCCCGGACCTGTTGCAGCAGTGGCGGATCGCGGCCGAGGCTCGAGCCACCCTCCTCGGCACCAGCCCGGCGTACCTGATGTCGTGCCGCGCGGCCGGGATCGAGCCCGCACGCGCCGTCGACCTCTCCCACCTGCGCACGCTGGGCATCACCGGCTCCCCGCTGCCGGGCGAGGGCTTCGACTGGTCCGACGAGCAGTTCGGCGACCAGGTGCGGATCAACTCGATCAGCGGCGGCACCGACGTCTGCTCCGGGTTCGTCGCGGGCAACCCGTGGCTGCCGGTGTACCGCGGCGAGCTGTCCGGGCCGTGCCTCGGCGTGGACGTCACGGCGTACGACCCGAAGGGCGAGGAGATCGTCGGCGAGGTCGGCGAGTTGGTGATCCGCCAGCCCATGCCGTCGATGCCGGTCGGCTTCTGGAAGGACGAGGGCGGCGAGCGCTACCGGTCCTCCTACTTCGACGAGTACCCCGGCGTCTGGCGGCACGGCGACTGGGTGACGATGTCGCCGCACCGCAGCTTCGTGATCTCCGGGCGGTCGGACGCGACGCTCAACCGCGGCGGGGTGCGGCTCGGCACGGCCGAGTTCTACGCCGTCGTCGAGGAGCTCCCCGAGATCGCCGACTCGCTGGTGGTCCACCTGGAGGACCCGCAGGGCGGCGCGGGCAAGCTGCTGCTGTTCGTCGCGACCGCGGACGACGCCACGCTCGACGACGGCCTGCGCGACAAGATCCGCGCCGCGCTGCGCAAGGAGCTGTCGCCCCGGCACGTGCCCGACGCGATCGACGAGGTGCCCGCGATACCGCGCACGATGACCGGCAAGAAGCTGGAGAAGCCGATCAAGCAGATCCTCCTCGGCAAGAAGGCGTCCGAGGTGATCAGCGCCGACGCGGTCACCGACTTCGACGCGATCTCCGCGTTCCGGGTGCCCTGACGCGCCGGGACGTCCGCGAGCTGTACGAGGGCAACCCGGAGCGGGTCAGCGGGCTGGACTAGAGAGCGCCGACGAGGATGCCGAAGGCGGCCACGGTCGTGACCGTCCGCACGAGGTTCCACGCGGCCCAACGGGACTCGTCGAACGCGCTGCGGACGGCGGCGAGGTCGGCGATCCGGTCGGGTTCGCCCGCCACCTTGATCGCGTCGTTGAGCGGCACGTTCACGGCGATCGTCATGACCACCCCGGCGACCAGCAGGACGGCCGCGACCAACAGCCACACGCGCAACGCGCCCCCGTCGCCCCAGACCAGCACGGTTGCGGCGGCGGTCAGCACCGGCGCGCCGAAGAAGGGGACCATGAACCACGGGTTGAGGATCGCCCGGTCGATGGCCTGGAACGCCGCGACGAACGTGCGGTCGTCCACCCGCCGCAGCGCGGGCATCAGGGTGTGCGCGTAGTGGCCGAGCACGCCCGCCACCCAGCCCGTGGCGAGCGTCGCGGCGATGAGGACCGCACCGGTCAGCGATGTCATGCCAACCATGATCGTGCGCGTCGGCGAGACGATCCATCGCCGCGACGCTCGTCTGCATGTCCGAGCGTCTCACGCCGGCGATGGGCGAGGATCGACGCATGCGCCGCTACCGCGAACTGCTCGACCGCACCGACGGCCCGCCCGGCTCGGCCTGGGGCGAGTACGGCCCCGACGACGAGCTGGGCTCGATCGGGCGGCTCACGCCCGACCGGGCCCTGGCCGGGGCCGCGTGCGTGCGCACCGGCGAGGTGTTCAACCTGGACCTGCCGATGGACGCCCTGGACCCGCCGCTGGCCGCCGCGCGACGCACCGTCCGCCACACCATCTTCGGGCGCAACGCCTTCCACCGCGACGAGCACCTGGACGACGTCTTCCCGCAGGTCTCCTCGCAGATCGACGGCCTGCGCCACTTCGGGCACCCCGACCACGGCTTCTACAACGGCGCGTCCGGGGAGCGCCTGGTGCCCGGCGACCCGCTGCTGGGCGTGCAGCGGTGGGCCGAGCACGGGATCGTCGGCCGCGGGGTGCTCGTCGACGTCGCCCGGCACCGCGACGCCGAGGGCAGGCCGATCGACCACCGGGGCGGGGAGCCGATCCCGGTCGCCGACGTCGTCGCCGCCGCCGAACGCCAAGGCAGCCGGTTCGAGCCCGGCGACCTACTCCTCCTGCGACTGGGGTGGATGGACCATTACCGCACGGCGACGACGGAGGCCGAGCGCAACGCCCTGCCCGCCGAGCCCCGCCACCCCGGGCTCCTCCAGTCCCACGACACGTTGGAGTGGCTGTGGGACAACGGGTTCGCGCTCGTCGCGGCGGACAACTACGCGCTCGAGTGCTGGCCTCCGGTGGCGTCGAGCCCGTTCCGCACCGCGGCCGAGCGGGCGGGCGGGCCGACCGACGCGCACACCGGCCTCATGCACCGCGTGATGATCCCGCTGCTCGGCCTGGCCGTCGGGGAGCTGTGGGCGCTCGACGACCTGGCCGCGGCCTGCGCCCGCGACGGCCGTTACGAGTGCCTCGTCGTGGCCAAGCCGATCAACCTCGTCGGCGGCGTCGGCACCCCGGCCAACGCGACCGCCGTGCGCTGACCGGGGAACCGTGGTTCGGCGCCGCTCGTTCCCGGGGTGAACGCACAAGGGGGAGGGCACCATGCTGTTCACGATCCTGGGGTGGATCCTGTTCGGACTGATCGCGGGCTTCATCGCGCGCGCCATCGTGCCGGGCAAGGACGACATCGGCATCTGGCGCACGATCGTGCTGGGCGTCGTGGGCTCGTTCGTCGGCGGCTTGATCTTCGGTTTGTTCACCGGCGGGCTGCGGGGCTTCGAGCCCGCGGGCTGGATCGGCTCGATCATCGGCGCCGTGATCGTCCTGGTGATCTACAACAAGGTCACGGGGCGCAAGCGCATCGGGCGGTGACCGGTGCGGGTCGCACGCGTGCGAACCGCACCCCATCCCGGGCTCAGCGGCCGGTGACCGCGGCCATGTAGCCCGCGATGCGGCCGTCGCGGATCCGCTCGGCCCACAGCTCGGTGGCGTGCGCGTCCTCGTCGTCGTAAGCATCCATGCGGGCGACGGCGTCGCGCCGCAGCTGGGCCTTGGTGTGCGCGAACGTATCGGCGGGCATGCGGTCGGCGAGCTCCGCGGCGGCGGCGAGCGCGGCGGCCTGCAGCTCGTCGGTCGCCACCACCCGGTCGACGAGACCGACCGCGACCGCCTCCGCGGCGGACACGGTCTCGCCGCCGAGCATGAGCCGGCCTGCGCCGCCGTCCCCCACCGCGTGCCGCACCACCTCGACCGCGGACCGCGGGAACGGCACGCCCACCCGCACCTCGGGCAGCCCGATGCGGCCCTCGCTCATGAGCACCACGTCGGCGCAGGCGGCGAGCACGCAGCCGCCCGCGATGGCGTGCCCGTTCACCGCCGAGACCAGCGGCACCGGCAGCGTGAACGCGGTGCGGAACACGTCGGTGAGCGCGGGCAGCAGCCGTCGCGGGTAGTCCACTC
>DATAOO010000203.1:0-48193 GCA_036265695.1 Pseudonocardia sp.
GCCGGGGAGGTCGCGGCGGCGCACAGGGAGCGCACAGCTCGCTCACCGCCGCCGCCCATCCCGGCAAGCCACCCTCGGTGCTCGAACCGCATATCGACGAGAACCGTCAGCACGACGGCGCGCCGCGACCGTCAACGCTGAACGGCACGCCCGGCGAGACCGCCCCGGGAGCGACAAGACCCCACGGCTCGGCGCCCGACGCGACGCAGCCGACTACAGCCCACGGCGCGCCGCGGCAGGCTGCAGCGGAGGCGCCGACATCGCTCTCGGCCGCACCCGACGGCCGCAGCCTGCGCATCAGCGTGAAGGCGCTCGGCGACGGCAGCCACCTGACCCGCTCGCTGCGGCCCGGCGCGCGTGCTCGTCGAGGGCCCCTACGGCCGCCTCACCGCGCGGCCCCGCACCCGCGCGAAGGTCGCGTTCCTCGGCGCGGGCGTCGGCATCACGCCGCTGCGTGCGCTGGCGGAAGACCTGCCGTACGCCCCCGGCGACGCCGTGCTCCTGCAGCGCGGCACCGCCCAACCCTGTTCGCCCGCGAGCTCGACGTGCTCGCCGCCGAACGCGGCCTCAGGTGCTCTGGCTGCCCGGTCACCGGCGGGCGGCCGACTCCTGGCTGGGTGCGACGGACGGCCCGGCCGACGACGTCACCCTCCTGCGTCGCTGGGTGCCCGACATCGCCGAGCGGGACGTCTACGTGTGCGGCCCGGAGGCCTGGACCGCGTCCGTCCGGGCGACCCTGGCCGCCGCGGGCCTGCCCGCCGCACGGCTGCACGTCGAGACGGTCGGGTGGTGAGGATGCGCCGCATCAGCCTCTGGTTCCTTTCCACGGTCGCCGTGGTGACGTTGCTCTTCGGCTACCACACCTCGACGTCCGGCCCGACGCCCACGCTCACCCAGGCGGTGGCGCCTGCGGCGGGCGGCTCGACCGTCACCGGCGCCGTCGCGCAGACCCGGTGGGGCCCGGTCCAGGTCCGGCTCACGCTCGCGGAAGGCAAGATCACCGCGGTCGACGTGGTGCAGTACCCCGACGGCAACGGCCGCGACCGGGAGATCAACGACGACGCCCTGCCCGTGCTCGTGCAGGAGACGATCTCCGCGCAGAGCGCCGACGTCGACATGGTCAGCGGGGCCACCGTGACCTCGACCGGCTACGTCCAGTCACTGCAGAGCGCGCTCGACCAGGCGGGGCTCGCGTGATCCGCCGGGTCGAGCACGTGATGGGCATGCCGATCAGCCTCGCCCTGCGCGGACGGCACGCCGGCGCGGCGTTCGTCGTACGCGCGGACGGGACCAGCGGCACGCTCTGACGTTCGGCCCTCCCACCTGCGCCGAACGGCCGCACCGCCGCTGCCGTTCATCGTCGGCTCGGCCACGGCCACCGCAAACCCGCTCGTGCCGGTGAACCCGGCCGCCTGCTGCTCCTACCGTTCCAGGACGTGAACGGAGCTCCCCACTCCCGCTGGATCCTCGCCGCGCTGGCGGCACTCGCCCTCGCGGGCTGCGCGAGCCAGGCGGCGGCCCCGAGCAACACCGCAGGCGCTGCCACCGGTGGCGCGGCCGCCGTGGCCGAAGCGGCGGCGAGCGCGCAGGCCGAGGCGGCGGCGTCGGGCGCCGCCGCGCCCCAGAGCACCCAGACCAAGGTGGAGCTGTGGGCCGTCCAGTCCGGCCCGCTCGGCGTGGTCGTGACCGACGGCGGCGGCCTGCCCATCTACCGCTACGACCGGGACGGCACGAAGCCGCCGACCAGCGCCTGCACCGGCGAATGCGCCAAGCAGTGGCCGCCCGTGGTGCTGGCGGGCGACAAGCAGCCGGAGCTGGACGGCATCGACCCCGCGCTCGTCGGGTTCATCCAGCGGCCCGACGGGCAGCGGCAGCTCACCCTGGCGGGCTGGCCGCTCTACCGGCACACCGGCGACGACGGCGGCCTCGCCACCACCTACGGCAACGGCGCCGACAAGGTCTGGTACGCCATCAGCCCGAACGGCGACCGCGCCAAGCCCTGACGCCCGGCGTCACGCCATCGCCGGGCGGCGCGCCCGCAGCGCGATCACCGCGCACACCAGCTGCACGGCGACGTAGACCGCCGCGACCGGCAGCAGCGCATCGACGTCGGCCGCGCCCGCGGGCACCAGCGCCACCGCGATCACCACGGTGACGCTGCTCAACAGCTGCAGCCGGGCGTACGCGTACGCCCGGCCCAACGCCTGGCGGACGCCGAGTTCGATCAGCACGACCAGCCGGAGCGCGAGGCCCACCAGCAGCAGGCGCAGCACGTCGGCCGCCGCGGCGTACTCGGCCCCGAAGACGAGCCCGAGTGCGGGCCCGGCGATCAGGCAGCCGAGCGCGAGCAGCGGCAGGAAGATCATCAGCAGCCGCCTGCGCGTGGCCGCGGCGAGCTCGGCCGCGCGCCCGGGCTCGCGGGCCAACCCGACGACCAGCGACTTCATGAAGAAGGACGCGCTGACGTCGACAACCGTGACCGCCTGCCACGCCATGAAGAACAGCGCCCCCGTGGCGCTGCCGAACCGTTCGGTGACGATCACGGTGACCACGTTGTAGAGCAGCGACGGACCGAGTTCGGCCACCGACGTCGGCCCGAGGAAGGCCGCCGCGGGTCGCCACCCGGGCAGGGCGCCGTCGCGGGACCGCCTGCTGACCGCCCGGGTCATCACGACGAGCGCCACCGAGCCGAGCCCGATCCACACCACGATGGGCAGCACCCACGACAGCACGATGGCCTGCGCGCCCAACCCGACCAGGCCCAGCACGATCATCAGCCCCAGCCGGGCGGCCGCGAACAGCGCGTTGCGCCACACCGCCCACCACGGCTTGCCCAAGGCCACCAGCAGGGTGTCGTGCACGACGAACACCGTCCAGCCCGCGGTGACCACCACGAACAGCCCGGCACCCACCCACCACGGCAGGCCGCCCGCCGCTGTGGCCCCGATCGACGGCAGGACGACCACGCAAACCAGCGCGGCGAGCGCGCCGAGCGGGATCACCGTGAGCATGCCCGCCCAGGTCAGCCGGGCGGTGTAGCGCCCGGCGCCGGGGATCCACCGCAGCATGCCGACGCTCAGGTTGAGCTGGGCGATCCCGCCGATCATGAGGATGGCGGCCACCACCTCGGCGGCCTTCCCGATGTCGGACGGCGTGAGCAGCCGGGTGGAGACGACCCAACCGATCAGGCCCGCGACCGATCCCATGGCCGCGCTGAGGGACAGGGCGAGGCCGTCGTCGAGGCCGCCCACGCCGTTGCGCTTCTCGACGGCGGGCCGCTCGGCCTCGAGACACGCAGTTCGGTTGTCCACGGAGCCCAGTGTGTGGGCCGGGACCTGTGCCGGCGCTGAGCGTGGATCTCGGAGCGCCGCCGGGGGCGTGCGCCCGGCGGCATAGGCTGCGCGGGTGGCGTACTTCCGGGTGTCCGAGGCGGCAGCGCTGTTGGGCGTGAGCGACGACACCGTCCGCCGCAACATCGACGCGGGCAAGCTGCCGTCCAAGCGCGACGACTCCAACCGGCTCGTGGTCGACGGCGTCGCGCTCGCGGAGTTCGCGCGGTCCGCCGCCCGGCCGCCGTCCGACCCGTCCGGGGTGGAGCGCTCGGCGCGCAACCGGTTGGTCGGGCTGGTCACCGCGGTGGTCAAGGACCGGGTGATGGCCCAGGTCGAGATGCAGTGCGGCCCGCACCGGATCGTCTCGCTGATCAGCACCGAGGCCGCCACCGAGCTGGGGCTCGAGCCCGGGGTGCTCGCGGTGGCGGTCGTGAAGTCGACCAACGTCGTGGTCGAGCGGCCCACCACGCCCGCCCGCGTCGTGCAGGCTTAGGGACGCAGGGTCAGCAGGGTGATCTCGCTGGGCGCGAACACCCGCAGCGGTGGGCCCCAGAACCCGGTGCCCCGGCTGACGTAGAGCTGGGTGCGCGCGCCGTGGCGGCTGAGCCCGGCCAGCACGGGCTGGTTGGTGCGCACCAGCAGGTGGAACGGCCAGATCTGGCCGCCGTGGGTGTGCCCGGAGAGCTGGAGCGCCACGCCCGCCGCCGCGGCCGCGGTCACCTGGCTGGGCTGGTGGGCGAGCAGGAGCACCGGTGTGGCGGGGTCGGCCCCCGCGAGGGCGGCGGCGAGGTCCGGCGCGCCGGTGGGGTCGTCGACGCCCGCGAGCACCAGCCCGTCGCCGATCGTCCGGTGCTCGTTGACCAGCGGCTGCCAACCGAGGCCGCGCATGTGCTCGACCCATTGCGCCGCGCCGCCGTAGTGCTCGTGGTTGCCGGGGACGTAGTACCGGCCTTCCGGGGCGCGCACGTCGCCGAGCGGCGCGACCTGCGGCGCACGGCGGGCGACCGGGCCGTCGGCCAGGTCGCCGAGGTGCACGACGAGGTCCGGGCGCAGGCCGTTGACCACCTCGACCACCCGCGCCGACCAGCGCGCGCGGTCGATCGGGCCGAAGTGGGTGTCGGTGAGCACCGCGACCCGCAGGCCGCCCACGCCCAGCCCGTCGACCGACACCTCCCGCACGCGCGGCACCCGCCGGGCCTCGACCAGGCCGTAGGCCACCAGCACCACCGCCACCACCAGCACGGCCACGGCGGCGATCCGGGCGCCCACGACCAGGCTCGCCACGAGCCCGAGCACGCTCCAGGCGAACAGCACCCAGACGACCCCGAGCAGCGTGTCGCCCGCACGGGCGGCGGCGTCGCGCTGGCGGCGGCCGTGGCCGTGCACCATCAGCAACGGCAGCGCGACGGCGGCCGCCACGGCCACGACCGTGGCCGCCACGAGCACCGCGACCGGCCATCCGGGCGCGCCGACGAGCGTCCACCAGGGCACACCGAACAGCAGCGCGACGATCACCCCGACCATGACGGGCCGTCTCCCAGGCCGCCGGGCGGCCCGCGTCGGGGACGGAGTGGTCACCCGCGCCAGGACCGCAGCCATACGGTCTGCGGCGACTGCCGCAGGGTCGCGAGCGCGGCGTCGCTCGGCGCCACGTCGGTGTCGGTGACCACGTAGCCGCGCTCGCCGCGCGTGGACAGCGACTGGCCCACGACGTTGGCGCCCGCGTCGGCGAACAGCTGGTTGATCGACGCCAGCACGCCGGGCACGTTGTCGTGCAGGTAGCCCATGCGGAACGCGGCAGGCGGCGAGGACGCCGCCACCTCGGGCAGGTTCACCGACAGCGCCGTGCCACCCGCCGTGACGAAGCCGAGCAGCTTGTTCGCCACGAAATGCCCGATCTCCTCCTGCGCCTCCTGCGTGGAGCCGCCGACGTGCGGGGTGAGGATGACGTTGTCGAGGCCGCGCAGCGGGGACTCGAACGGGTCGCCCTGGGCCTTGGGCTCGATCGGGAAGACGTCGATCGCCGCGCCCGCCACGTGCCCGGACAGGATGTTGGCGCGCAGGGCGGCGTCGTCGACGACCATCCCGCGCGAGGCGTTGATGAAGATCGACCGCGGCTTCATCAGGGCGAACTGGTCGGCGCCGAAGAGGCCCGCGTTGCCCGGCCGCCCGTCGACGTGCAGGCTCACCACGTCCGCCTGGGCCAGCAGGTCGTCGAGCGTGGCCACCCGCCGGGCGTTGCCGTGGGCGAGCCGGTCGGCGGTGTCGTAGAAGATCACCCGCAGCCCGACGGCCTCCGCGACGTTGGACAGCTGCGTGCCGATGTTGCCGTAGCCGACGATGCCGAGCGTGCGGCCGCGCACCTCGTGGCTGCCCTTGGCCGACTTGTCCCACACGCCGTCGTGCATCCGCTGGGTCTTCTCGGGGAGCCTGCGGGCCAGCGCGATGATCTCCGCGAGCACCAGCTCGACGACGCTGCGGGTGTTCGAGAACGGCGCGTTGAACACGGCCACGCCGCGCTCGGCCGCGTCGGCGAGGTCCACCTGGTTGGTCCCGATGCAGAAGCACCCCACGGCCAGCAGGTCCTTGGCCGCCTCCAGCACCCGCGGCGTGACCGTGGTGTTGGAACGGATCCCGAGCAGGGACACGCCCTGCAGCACGTCGCACAGCTCGTGCTCGCCGAGCGACCCCGGGCGCGCGTCGACCTCGAAGCCCGCACGTCGGAACGCCTCGGCCGCGACCGGGTGGATGTTCTCCAGCAGCACTACCTTCACGACACCAACTTAGGCCCGACCCCGACGAGCATGAGCACGGTGTCGACGAGCCGGTCGAGGGCCTGGTCGAACGCGGCGCCGTGCCGGGCGGCGAACCACGCGGGCGCCTGCGTCATGGCCGCGTGCAGGCAGTGCAGGGCGGTGTCGAGGTCCACCACCAGGAAATCACCGCTGCGCAGCCCCTCCTCGATGACGTCCCGGAACAGCCGGTCGTGCCAGCGGCGCAGCTCCTTGATGGCCGCGCGCTGCGGTGGCGGCCAGTCGTCGGGCACGAGGAAGAGCCGCAGGGTGGTGGGGTGCTCGCGCACGGCCACCGTGACGTGCTCGCGCACCAGCGCGCGCAGGCGCTGGGCGGGCGGGCCGTCGGTGGGCAGCGCGGCGAGGCGCCCGGTCCACGCGCGGCCGAGGGTCTCGATGGCCGCCGAGACCAGCTCGTCCTTGCTCGCGAAGTAGTAGTAGAGGGAGCCCTTGGTGACGTCGAGCCGCTCGGCGACGTCGTCGAGGCTCACCGCGGCGTAACCGCGCTCGCCGAACAGCTCCGCCGCGACGGTGAGGATCTCCTGGATCCGCCGCCCCCGCTTCCGCTGCACCCGACTCTCCACGGGCCGAACTCTAACCTATGAGTCAAATATTGACCTACTGTTCAAAGTTTGTCATGGTGGTGGCCGTGACCGACTACGAGGACGTGGACTACACCGTCGAGGGCGCCACCGCGGTGATCACCATCAACCGGCCGGAGCGGTACAACGCGTTCCGCGGCCGCACGGTCGACGAGCTCATCCGCGGGTTCCGGTCCGCGTGGGCCGACCACCGCGTGCAGGCGGTGATCCTCACCGGGGCGGGCGACAAGGCGTTCTGCACCGGCGGCGACGTCAAGCAGCGGGCCGAGACCGGCGACTACGGCCCCACCGAGAGCGGCATGTTCGAGATCGGCTACCTGCACCGCCTGATCCGGGACATCCCGAAGCCGGTCATCGCGGCCGTCAACGGGCTGGCGGTCGGCGGCGGGCACGTCCTGCAGGTGCTGTGCGACCTCTCGATCGCGGCGGAGACGGCGCGGTTCGGCCAGGCCGGGCCCCGGGTCGGCTCGTTCGACGCGGGCTTCGGCTCCGCCTACCTCGCGCGGGTGATCGGCGAGAAGCGGGCCCGCGAGATGTGGTACCTCTGCCGCCTCTACGACGCGGCCACCGCCGAGCGCTGGGGACTGGTGAACGCGGTCGTCCCGGCCGACCGGCTGCTGGCCGAGGCGAAGGCGTGGGCCGCCGAGATCGCCGAGAAGAGCCCCACGGCGATCCGGTTCCTCAAGCAGTCGTTCAACGCCGACACCGACCACCAGGCGGGCCTGTCCAACCTCGCGATGTCCGCCCTGGACCTCTACGCGGTGTCCGCCGAAGGCATGGAGGGCGCGAACGCGTTCGCCGAGAAGCGCAAGCCGGACTTCGCGGCGCACGTCGTGCACCACTGAGCGGAGCTCCAGCGACATGGACTTCGCCCTCACCCAGACGCAGGTCGGGTACCGCGACCGGGCCCGTGCGGCCGCCGCGAAGATCGCCCCCGACTACCAGGCTCGGGAACGGGCCGGGCGGATCGAGCCGGAGCTGCGCCGCGAGCTCGGCGCGGCGGGCCTCATCGCCCCGGAGCTCCCGGTCGAGCTGGGCGGCCGGGGCGCCGACCGGGTCACGGCCGGGCTCATCACCGAGGAGATCGGCCGCGGCGACATCAACGTCGCCTACCTGCAGGTGGTCGGTTCCCTCGTCGGGCAGATCATCGCGGCCAACGCCGCACCCGAGGTCGCCGGGCACTGGGTGCCGCGGATCTGCGCGGGCGAGGACGTCGTCGGGATCGGGCTCACCGAGCCGCACGCGGGCTCCGACGCGGGGTCGCCGCGCCTCGCCGCCGTCCGCGACGGGGACGACTGGGTGCTCTCCGGCAGCAAGTCGCTGTCGTTCGCCCGCGACGCGGCCGCCGTGGTGGTGTTCGCCCGCACCGGCCCCTCGGGGCAGCGGGGCAAGGACATCAGCGCGTTCCTCGTGCCGCTGGACCTGCCCGACGTCACCCGCGAGCCGATGGACGACATGGGCACGAAGGCCGTCGGCCGGGGGCTCGCCCACTTCCGCGACGTGCGGATCCCGGGCGACCACCTGCTCGGCGCGGAGGGCCGCGGGTTCAGCCAGGTCATGCACGGCTTCGACTACAGCCGCGCACTCATCGGGCTGCAGTGCCTCGGGTGTGCGCAGCAGACCGTCGACGAGACGTGGACGTACGTGACGCAGCGGGAGGCGTTCGACCGGCCGCTCTCGGTGAACCAGGGCGTGGCGTTCCCGCTCGCCGAGGCCGAGACCGTGCTCGCCGCGGCCCGCCTGCTCTGCTACCGCACGCTCTGGCGGAAGGACGCGGGCGAGCCGCACACCGCGGACGCCGCGATGTGCAAGTGGTGGGCACCCAAGGTGGCCTACGACGCCATCGGCCAGTGCCTGTTGCTGCACGGCCAGTACGGCTACCGCACGGACCGACCGATCGAACAGCGGCTGCGCGACGTCCTCGGCCTGCAGATCGGCGACGGTACTGCTCAGATCATGAAGCTCGTCATCGCGCGGCAGAAGCTCGGCCGCGAGCTCGCGCCCTAAGGAGAACACCGTGGGAAAGCTGGACGGAAAGATCGCGATCGTCACCGGGGCCGGGCAGGGCATCGGCCGCGGCATCGCCGAGAAGCTCGCCGCCGAAGGCGCCACCGTCGCCGTCACGGACATCAACGAGGCCACGGCCAAGGAGACCGCGCAGGCGGTCGGCGGGGTCGGCATCGCGTGCGACGTGACGTCGCGCGAAGACGTCGCGGCGATGGTCGTGCAGGTGCAGCGGCAGTTCGGCCGGATCGACGTGCTCGTGAACAACGCGGGCTGGGACAAGGTGGGCCCGTTCGTCGACTCCGACCCGGCCGACTGGGACCGGATCATCGCGATCAACCTCTACGGGGTGCTGCACACCTGCAAGGCGGTGCTGCCGATCATGGCCGGGCAGGGCGGTGGCACGGTGGTGAACCTGGCGTCTGACGCGGGCCGGGTCGGCTCGTCCGGCGAGGCCGTGTACGCGGCGGCGAAGGGTGGGATCATCGCGTTCACCAAGACGGTGGCCCGGGAGATGGCCCGCAGCGGGATCAACGCCAACGCCGTGTGCCCCGGGCCGACCGACACACCGCTGTTCGCCTCGATCGGCGGCGACAACCCGAAGCTGCGGGAGGCGCTGATCCGCGCCATCCCGATGCGACGGCTGGCGCAGCCCACCGACCTCGCCAACGTCGTCGCGTTCCTCGCGTCGGACGAGGCGGCCTACGTCACCGGCCAGACCGTCAGCGTCAGCGGCGGCCTCACCATGAGCTGAGGATTCATGAGCACCGACTACTACCTGCTGGACGAACTGCTCACCGACGAGGCCCGCGCGGTGCGCGACCGGGTGCGCGCCTTCGTCGAGGCCGACCTCCTGCCCGTGATCAACGACTACTGGGACCGGGCGGAGTTCCCGTGGCCGCTCGTCCCGAAGATCGCCGAGCTCGGCGTCGTCGGCGGCACGATCGAGGGCTACGGCTGCCCGGGCCTCTCCCCGCTGGCGGCCGGGATGGCGACGCTGGAGATGTCGCGCGGCGACGGCAGCATCAACACCTTCTACGGGGTGCAGTCGGGCCTCGCCATGGGCACGGTCAACATGCTGGGCAGCGAGGAGCAGAAGCAGCGCTGGCTGCCCGCGATGGCGACGCTGGACAAGATCGGCGCGTTCGCGCTCACCGAGCCGAACCACGGGTCGGACTCCGTCGCGCTGGAGACCACCGTGCGCCGCGACGGCGACGCGCTCGTCCTCAACGGGGCCAAGCGCTGGATCGGCAACGCGAGCATCGCCGACGTCGTGGTGGTGTGGGCGCGCGACGTCGACGACGACCGGGTCAAGGCCGTCGTCGTCGAGAAGGGCCCGGACGGCGCGTACCCCGATGGCTACACCGCCGAGGTGATCACCGGGAAGATCGGCAAGCGGGCGGTGTGGCAGCCCGACGTCACCCTCCGCGACGTGCGCGTGCCGCGGGAGAACCAGCTCGCCGAGGCGCACTCGTTCCGCGACGCCACCCGGGTGTTCACCGCGACGAGGGGCGGCGCGGCGTGGGAGTCGCTGGGCCACGCGGTGGCCAGCTACGAGATCGCGCTGGAGTACGCGAAGACGCGCGAACAGTTCGGCAGGCCGATCGCGGGCTTCCAGCTCGTGCAGCACACGCTCGCCGGGATGCTCGCCGAGATCACCGGCATGCAGCTCTACTGCCTGCGCATGGCGGAGCTGCAGGCGCAGGGCCGCTGGACCGGGCCGATGGCGTCGCTGGCGAAGATGCACCACGCCCGCAAGGCCCGCCAGATCTGCCTGGACGCCCGCGACGTCCTCGGCGGCAACGGCCTCCTGCTCGAGCACCACATCGCCCGCCACCTCACCGACATGGAGGTGGTGCACACCTACGAGGGCACCGACAACATCCAGGCGCTGCTGGTCGGCCGGGACATCACCGGCATCTCGGCCATCTCCTGAAACTTGGGTTTGCATGAGAGCAAGTCTGCAGTTATCGTTGGAGATAACCGGGTTCGGCAAGGACAAGACATCTCCTACCGCCCGGACGCATCGCCGCCGTCGTCGACCGGAAAGGAGTGGCTAGCGATGCTGATGCGCACTGACCCGTTCCGTGAGTTGGACCGCCTCACCCAGCAGGTCCTGGCCAACACCCCGGGCACGTGGTCCCGGCCGAGCGCCATGCCGATGGACGCCTGGCGGGCCGGAGACACCTTCGTCGTAGCGTTCGACCTGCCGGGCGTGGACCCCGACGCGATCGAGCTCGACGTCGAGCGCAACGTGCTCACCGTGAAGGCCGAGCGCAGGCCCGTGCCCGAGGCGGAGCAGGGCGAGATGCAGGTGGCGGAGCGCCCGCTCGGGGTGTTCTCCCGGCAGCTGTTCCTGGGCGAGACCCTCGACGCCGAACGCATCTCCGCGCACTACGAGGCCGGGGTACTGAGCCTGACCATCCCCATCGCGGAGAAGGCCAAGCCGCGCAAGATCACCATCAACGCCGCCGACAGCGGTCGCCAGCAGATCAACGCCTGATCCCGGCGGGGCCCGGGCGCCGCCCGGGCCCCGCCGTCGACCGAGGATGACGCTGTGAGCAATGGAGTAGGACAGCTCGACGACCGGAACTACCCGGCCGTCACGATGGGCCAGGCCGCCGAGCTCCTCGGTGTGCAACCCGCGTTCCTGCGCAGCCTCGACGCGGCCGGGATCCTGCGACCGCACCGCTCCGACGGCGGGCACCGCCGCTACTCCCGACGTCAGCTGGAGCTGGCCGCGCGCATCCGCGTGCTGATCGACGAAGGCGTCACGGTGGAGGCCGCGGCCCGCATCCTGAACCTCGAAGACCAGCTCGCCGCGGCCAACGACCGGATCGCCGAGCTCGAACGGCCGCCCACCGACGGCCGAGCTCCGTCCCCTTGAGCCCACTTCTCCCTGGAGTTCGACGTGACACCCGTGGTCGACCGATGAGTGCCACCACACCGGAGCGCGGCCGACGTGGCGGCGCGACCCTCACCGTCGAGGAGATGGCAGGCGCCGTGGTGCTGCGCGTCGGCGGCGAGCTGGACCTCCTGACGGTGCCCGACCTGCAGGCCCGCGTCTACGAGGCCGTCGGAGCGACGAGCGGCGCGGTCGTCGCCGACCTCACCGAGGTGCAGTTCCTCAGCTCGACCGGGCTCAACCTCCTGCTCGGCCTGCAGTCCGACCTGGCCGCAGGCGGCCGCCCGCTCCGGCTCGTCGTCGGCGGGAGCAAGGCCGTGAGCAGGCCGCTGCTGATCACCGGCCTGGACCGGTTCCTGGAGCTGCACCCCGATCTCGACGCCGCCCTCGCCGCCCGTCACCCGTGACCCACCGCTGAACTGTGGGCACCGCCACGGCCGTGCACCCGGTCGACGTCGGCTCCGAGGCGCACGATGAGGACCATGGTCGACGGCGTGGTCACGGGTGAGCGTCGACGGCTGCGGCTGCTGCAGGGCTCCACGTTCACCAGCAACGTCGACCGGTTCGCGATCGCGCCCCTCCTCGTGCCGATCGGGCTGGACCTGCACGCCTCGCTGGCCGCCGTGGCCGCGGTGGCCAGCGGCTACTACCTCGCCTACGGGCTCGCCCAGTCGGTGTGGGGCATCGTGTCCGACCGGTTCGGGCGGGTGCGCGTGATGCGGGTCGCGCTGTGCGGCGCGGCGGTGGCGGGCGCCTGTTCGGTGGTCGCGCCCAACCTGCTCGTGCTGGGCATCACCCGGGTGGTCACCGGGGCCTGCTTCGCGGGCGTCATCCCGACCGCGCTCGTCTACGTCGGCGACGTGTGGCCCGCCGCCACCCGCCAGCGCCCCGTCTCAGAGGTGCTCACGGCGTCGGCCACCGGCATCGCCATCGCGACGGTGGGCGCGGGGGTGGTGGCCGACCTCGTCGGCTGGCGGGCGGTGCCCGGCTTGTCCGCGGCCGCCGCGGCCGCGCTCGTCGTGGCGCTGCGCAGGTTGCCCGAGCCGGAGCGCCCGCAGGCGGCGGGCAACCCGCTGCGGTCGATCCGCACGGTCTTCGCATCGGGCTGGGGCAGGCTCGTGCTGGCGGTCGTGCTGGCCGAAGGCGTCGTGGTGCTCGGCGTGCTCACCTACGTCGCGCCCGCCGTGCAGGCGCTCGGTCGGTCCACGGCCGTCGCCGGGCTGGTCGCCGCGTCCTTCGGGGTGGGCGCGGTGGCCTGCTCGCGGATGGTGCGGGCGCTGGTGGCGCGGGTGAGCTCGCCGGGGATCGCGGCCATCGGCGGGCTGTGCCTGGTCGCGGCGTGGGTCGTGCCCGCGGTGTCGGTGTCGGTCTGGACGCTGGCCGTCGCCGGGTTCGGCGTCGGCGCCTCGTGGGCGTTCCTGCACACCACCCTGCAGACGTGGGCCACGGAGATGGTGCCGGGCGAGCGGGCGACGTCGGTCGCGCTGTTCGCCACGTCACTGTTCCTGGGCAGCGCGATCGGCACCGCGGTCGCCGCCCCGGCGGCCGAGGCGGGCGCCTACGCCGCGGTGTTCGCCTGGTCCGCGGTCGGCGCGGTGCCGGTCGCGCTGGCCGCCTGGTGGGGGCGCCGCCGGTGGGTGCGCACGCGCTGACCGGCGCTCATCGGTCGCGCACCGGCGGCGGGGCCGCGCTCGCGACCGGCGGCGGGTCGCCCGCCCACCGCTGCACCTCGACCAGCGCGCGGGCGCCCGCGCAGCCCTGGGACAACCCCGACGAGCCGACGTCGGGGGTGAGCACGTTGACGTTGCCCGCCGTGCACAGCACCGGCGCTCCGCCGGGGTCCTCGACCGGGGAGAACCAGGCGCCCGTCGACATCTGGACCACCCCCGGCAGCAGGTCGGCGGAGACGCGCAGGCCCGCCAGGCAGGCGCCCCGGTGGTTGAACACCCGCACCAGGTCACCGGCCGCGAGGCCGCGGGCGGCGGCGTCGTCCGGGTGCATCCGAAGCGGCTCGCGGCCCGCGACCTTGTTCGCGGCGCTGTGCGCGCCGAAGTCGAGCTGGCTGTGCAGCCGCGAGGCCGGGTTGTTGGCCAGCAGCACCAGCGGGTAGGCCGCGGCCCGGGGCGCACCGTGCCACTCCCCCGGCTCCAACCAGGCCGGGTGCCCGGGGCAGTCGGCGAGGCCGTACCCGGCGACCGTCTCCGAGTGCAGCTCGATCCGCCCGCTCGGCGTGGCGAGCGGGTGCGCGGCCGGGTCGGCGCGGAACTCGGCGAGGAACGCCCGCGGCGGCGGCCGGTCGAGCGCGACCCGGCCCGCCGCCCAGAAGCTGTCGAAATCCGGGGCGGCCCCGTAGCGCTTCCGCCACTGGTCGTAGAGGTGCCGCAGCCAGCCCGCGGTGTCCCGCCCCTCGGTGAACGCCTTGCCCGCACCCAGCCGGTCGGCGAGCGCGGAGAAGATGACGTAGTCGTCACGGGCCTGCGCGTACGGCGGCGCGTGCCGGTGCATGGCGGTGAGGTACGGGTCGGTGCGGGCGGCGGCGATGTCGTCGCGCTCCAGCGTGACGGTCGCGGGCAGGACGACGTCCGCGTGCCGGGCGGTGGCCGTCCAGTACGGCTCGTGCACGACCACCGTGCTCACCGCCTGGAACGCCCGGCGCAGCCGGGCGAGGTCCTGGTGGTGGTGGAACGGGTTGCCGCCGCTCCAGTACACGAGCTCGATGTAGGGGTAGCGGTGGCGCTCGCCGTTGTAGGTGTACGCGGAGCCCGGCGACAGCAGCATGTCGGCGATCCGCGCGACCGGGATCGCCGTGCGCACCGGGTTGATCAGCTGCGGCAACGTCGGCGGGGCGACCCCGGTGATCGGCACACCGCTGTCGGCCATCGACCCGTAGCCGTGCCCGAACCCGGCGCCGGGCAACCCGATCCGGCCCAACAGCGCGGCCAGCAGCACCCCCGCCCACACCGGCTGCTCGCCGTGCTCGGCGCGCTGCAGCGACCAGCTCACCTGCACCATCGTCTGCTTGGCCGCCATCTCCCTCGCCAGCGCGACGATCGTGGCCGCAGGCACCCCGCAGATGCCCTCCGCCCACCGCGCGGACTTCTCGACGCCGTCGGCGCTGCCGTCGAGGTAGGCGAGCGCCTCGTCGGCGCCCGCGCAGTGCGTCGCGAGGAAACCGGCGTCGTGCAGGCCCTCAACGACCAGCACCCGGCACAGCCCCAGCATCAGCGCGACGTCGGTGCCGGGCCGCAGCGGCACCCACCGGGCGGGGAGCCCGGCGGGCAGGTCGGCGTGGTCGGGGCCCGCCAGCACCACCTCGCCGCCGCGGCGCACCATCTCGGCGAGGTGCCCCACGGAACGGTGCTCGGTGACCCCGCCGGGCGCCACCGCGAGGTTCTTCGCCGGGATGCCGCCGAAGCACACGAGCAACTCGGTGTGCGCGGCGATCAGCGGCCACGCGGTGAGCTGGCGCAGCAGGTCGGCGCGACGGCCGAAGATCCGCGGGAGCACCACCTCCGAGGTGCCCACGCTGTAGGTGTTCAGCGAACGCACGTAGCCGCCCAGGCTGTTCAGGAACCGGTGCACCTGGCTCTGCGCGTGGTGGAACCGCCCGGGGCTCGACCAGCCGTACGAGCCGCCGAACACCGCCTCGGGCCCCGGCCCGCTGTACACCCGGAGCAGCTCGGCGGCGAGCCGGTCGAGCACCTCGTCCCAGCCCACGGCGATGAACTCCTCTGTGCCGCGGGCCACATCCGGGCCCGGGCCGCGCTCCCACCAACCCCGGCGCACCATCGGCGCGGCGACCCGCAGGGGATGGCGCAGCGCGCCGACGAAGTTGTCGAGCAGCGGCGAGGGGGCCGGGTCCAGCGCATCCGGCCGCACCGCGGTGACCTCGCCGGACGCGTCGACGTCGGCGGCGAAAGCGCCCCAGTGGGACATGTGCGTGCTGGGCCCGGTCATCGCTCGATGGTCGCAGCCCAGGCCCGTCGCGGTCGACTACGTCCGGACATTTCACGGCGATCCCGCAGGCCGGACGCTTCCTTGCCGACACCGTTGCGGACACGCACGATGGATGGTGTGAACGGGTCCGAACAGCTCGGGGCCGCACTCCGGTGCGGGCGCCCGATGTTCGTGCCGCCCGTCGTGCTGACCGACCTGGAGCGGTTCTGGCCGTCCCGTCGGGGCCACGCGTTCGACGAGTTCTGTCGCCTCCCCCGCTGACGCCGCGACGATCCCCGCCCCGCCGGGTTGACGTGCGCCGTCGGCCGCGACCGTCCCGTCCCGCCCGGCCCTGGAGCACCCCCGATGCGCAAGATCCTCGCCCTCACCCTCGCCGCCGCGCTGGCCCTCACGGGCTGCTCGCGCGCGGCCGAGGCACCCTCGGCGCCGCCCGCCGCCACGTCCCCTGCCGCCGAGCTCCGCCTCGGCTACTTCCCCAACATCACCCACGCCCCCGCGCTCATCGGCGTGGCCAACGGCTACTTCACCCAGGAGCTCGGCTCGACGAAGCTCACCACCCAGACGTTCAACGCGGGCCCGGACGAGGTGGCCGCGTTGCTGGGCAGCTCGCTGGACGCCGGGTTCATCGGCTCCAGCCCCGCGATCAACGCCTTCGCCAAGTCCAACGGAGAGGCCATCCGGCTCGTCGCGGGCTCGACGTCGGGTGGCGCGCAGCTCGTCACCTCGCCCGACATCACGTCGCCGGAGCAGCTCAAGGGCAAGATCATCGCGACGCCGCAAAAGGGCAACACCCAGGACGTCGCCCTGAAGAAGTGGCTGAAGGAGAACAACCTCGAGCAGGGCTCCGGTCCAGACAAGGTCACCGTCCAGAACCTCGACAACGCCCGCACGCTCGACCTGTTCAAGACCAAGCAGCTCGCGGGCGGCTGGCTGCCCGAGCCGTGGAGCTCCCGGCTCGTCGACGCGGGCGCCAAGGTGCTCGTCGACGAGAAGACCCTGTGGCCCAACGGGCAGTTCCCCACCACGGTGCTCATCGTCCGCACCCAGTACCTCCAGGAGCACCCGGACACGATCGCCGCGCTCATACGCGGCGAGCAGAAGGCGGTCGACTTCGCGACGACCAACACGGCCGACGCCAAGAAGGTGACCAACGACTCGATCAAGCAGATCACCGGGTCGTCGCTGGCCCCGGCGGTGCTGGACCGCTCGTTCACGGAGCTGTCGTTCACCCTCGACCCGCTCGCCGCGACGTTCCCGCAGCTATCGAAGGACAGCGTCACCGCGGGGGTCGCGGACAAGGAGACCAGCCTCAAGGGCTTCATCGACGTGACCGCGCTGAACGGCGTGCTCACGCAGGCAGGCAAGCCCGCGGTCGACGCCGCGGGCCTCGACAAGGCACAGGGGTAGGACACATGACGGCTACGGTGGAGCACCGGCCCGCGCAGCTCGCGCCGCCCGCCGTGGTGTTGCGCGAGGTCGGCAAGACCTTCGGCACCGGCGCGGACGCGGTCACGGCGTTGCGCGACATCGAGCTGACCGTCCGCGCGGGCGAGTTCGTCTGCCTGCTGGGCGCCTCGGGCTGCGGCAAGTCGACGCTGCTCAACGTCGTCGCCGGGCTCGAGGAGCCGACCGCGGGCCACGTGGACCTGCGCACCGGCAGGCCGTCGTTCATGTTCCAGGAGTCGGCACTGCTGCCGTGGCTCACGGCAGGCCGCAACGTGGAGCTGCCCCTGCAGCTCTCCGGCGTCGGCCGCCGCGAGCGGCGGGAGCGGGCCGAGTCGCTGCTGTCGTTGGTCCGGCTCGACGGGCAGGGCCGCAAGCGGCCGCACGAGCTGTCGGGCGGCATGCGGCAGCGGGTGTCGCTCGCGCGGGCGCTGGCCTCTGCGACCAGCTCCGACGAGCCCAGCCTCCTCCTGATGGACGAGCCGTTCGCCGCCCTCGACGCCATCACCCGCGACATGCTGCAGGGCGAGCTCCTGCGGGTCTGGGAAGCCACCGGCACCACGATCCTGTTCGTGACCCACGACGTCCGCGAGGCGGTGCGGCTGGCGCAGCGGGTGGTGCTGCTCTCGTCGCGGCCGGGCACGGTCGTGCGCGAGTGGGACGTCCCGGAGGACGGGCGCGAGCGCCTGCACGACGAGATCACCGCGCGCCTCCGGGAAGTGATCACCAGCCATGCCGCGTGACCTCCGGGATCCCGTCGAGCTGGACGTCGCGGAGGCGCTGAAGGGCCTCGACGCGCTCGACACCCCGACGGTCGTCGTCAAGCCCTGGTGGCGGCGGGCGCTCGCCGTGGGGCTGCCGCCCCTGGTCGCGCTCGTGCTCTTCATCGCGGTGTGGCAGCTCATCTGGGCCTCGGCGATCACCAGCGAGTACAAGGTGCCCGCGCCGCTCGCCGTGTGGGGCGAGTTCGCCGCCACCGTCGAGGACGGCCGGGTGTGGTCGATCCTCTGGACGTCGATCAGCCGGGCGTTCATCGGGTTCGCCATCGCGTTGGTCATCGCGACGCCGCTCGGACTGCTGGTCGCCAAGGTGCGGCCGGTGCGGGCGGCGATCGGCCCGATCCTCTCGGGTCTGCAGAGCCTCCCGTCGGTGGCCTGGGTGCCCGCCGCGATCCTGTGGTTCGGGCTCACCGACGCCACGATCTACTTCGTGGTGCTGGCGGGCTCGATCCCGTCGATCGCCAACGGGCTGGTGGCGGGCATCGACCAGATCCCGCCGATCCTGCCGAGGGTGGGGCAGGTGCTCGGGGCGCGCGGGCTCACCAGCGCGCGCCACATCCTGCTGCCCGCCGCCCTGCCCGGCTACATCGCGGGCTGCAAGCAGGGCTGGGCGTTCTCCTGGCGCTCACTGATGGCGGCGGAGATCATCGCTGCGGGTCCGCTGCTGGGCTACGGCCTCGGCGCGTACCTCAAGGACGGAAGCGACCTTTCGAACATGCCGGGCGTGATCGCCGCGATCTTCCTCATCCTCATCGTCGGCATCGGGATCGAGCTGCTGATCTTCCGGCCGGTCGAGCGGCGGGTGCTGCGGGCCCGGGGGCTCGCCACGGGCGTGTGACCGCAGATCACGATCTCGCATCCTCGCCGATTCCACACTGCACTCGGGAGCGCTGATCCCTAGAGTTCGCCTGCCCCCCGCTAGGCGTTGTTGAAGGGACACTTGCACGTGATCATCCTCGGTATCATCCTCCTCGTTCTCGGCTACCTGCTCGGCATCAGCATCCTGACGACCCTGGGCATCATCCTGGTCGTCATCGGCGCCATCCTGGCCATCCTCGGAGCCACCGGCCGCGCCGTCGGTGGTCGGAAGTACTGGTTCTAGCAGGCTCGACGAAGCACCGCTCCGAACGACAGGTCGCGGCGGCGGCGGCTCAGACCGCCCCCGCTGCGACCGTGGCGCGTCTCACCGCGCTGCGGTGTTGCCTGCCGGTCCTTCCGTGTGTGAGAGCCGTTTGGCGTTCGGCGATGACCGTCACCCAGAAGCCCGGCGAGCGAAAGCTGGTGTAGGCGGCGCGTCGGGCGCAGTCGCCAGCGTGCCCGCCGCAGGTAATACCGAGGATGGGGGTCCCGCTAGCGCGGCGCGTTCCCCGGGGTGAGGAAGCGGGCCGGGGTCGTGCCGAAGGCGGCACGGAAGGCCGCGACGTACGCGCTCGGCGTGCGGTAGCCCGCGATCACCGACGCGTCCTGCACGGTGGCCCCGCAGGCCACCTCCTCCAGCCCGCGCAGCAGCAGGCGGTACTGCCGCCACCGCCCCACCGGCAGACCGGTCTCCGCCTGGAACACCCGCTCCACCGTCCGCCGCCCCACCCCGACGGCGGCGGCCGCCCGAGCGACGGTCGTCCCGGTCGTGAGCAGCTCGGCGACCCGGCGGGCGAGCGCGCTCGCGGGCTCCGGCACCGCCAGCGCAGGCGGGCCGACGTCGGTGAGCTCCCCGACCAGCAAGGTCGCCAGCGCCGCCTCGAGCGGATCCCGCCGGTCCAGCATCCCGATGACCGTCGCCCGCTCGACCAGCTCCCGCAGGAGCGGCGAAACGGGCATCGCGCCCGCCCGCGCCGGCAGGGTGCCTGCGCCACCTCGCAGACCCGCTGCGCTCCGCGCAGGGCCCACGGCCTCTGCGAGGTGGGCAACGCCTCTGCGAGGAGGGTCCGCGCGGAGGTACACCACCCGCAAGGCCGTCGGCCCGGCGAAGCGGATCGCGTGCCGCACGCCCGCGGGCAGCCACACCGCCCACGTCGGCGGCGCGAGCCACGTGCGTTCGTCCGACCGCACGACCGCGAGCCCGGACCGGACGTGCACGAGCTGGTGCCAGTCGTGCGCGTGCTCGCCGACGGACCCGCCGAGATCCGCGGCGGAGCTGCGCACGACCAGGTACGGCTCGTCGGCCACCGTGCGACGTTTTCGCGACATGAGCCGTCAAGATAGCGCGATTGCGCCACGTCCGGCGCCGTGACTACCGTCGGCCCATGCCGAACAACCTGGCGTCCTTCGCCATCCACGTCGACGACGTCGACCGCGCCCGCGGGTTCTACGAGGCCGTCTTCGGCTGGGAGTTCGAGCCGTGGGGCCCGCCGGGCTTCTACCTCATCCACACCGGAACGGCCGACGACCCCGGCATCCAGGGCCTCATGCACACCCGCAGCGGGCCGCGCACCGGCGGCGGTCTCAACGGTTTCGAGCCCACCTTCTCCGTCGCCGACGTCGACGCCGTCGCCGCGGCCGTCGAGGAGCACGGTGGCAAGGTCACGTTCCCGAAGTCCGTGATCCCGACCGTCGGCGCCTTGATCCGCTTCCTCGACACCGAGGGCAACGACGTCGGCGCGATGCAGTACGACACGCCGCCGCACACCTGAGCCTCACCCGAAGCGGTGGGGCGGGAGGCCGCGGGCGCCGACGTCGGCCAGGAACAGGTGCCCCGACCACGGCTCGGCGGCCGAGCGGCCGGGCGTGTAGGACTCCTGCGAGGTGGTGATGACGAGCGTCGCGAGGTCGGGCCCGGCGAACGTGCAGCAGCTCACCTGGGCCGCGTCCACGTCCACGGTGGCCAGGACCGTGCCGTCCGGGGCGAAGCAGGCCACGGCTCCGCCGCCCCACAGCGCCACCCAGAGCCGACCGTCGGCGTCGATCGTCATGCCGTCGGGGAGGCCCAGTTCGGCGGGCACGGCGAAGGCCGGGCGCCGGTCGGTGACGGCGCCGTCCGGGGTCACGGTGAGCAGGTCGACGCGCCGGGTGGGCGTGTCGACGTAGTAGACGTGCTCCGGGTCGCGCCAGGCCAGCCCGTTGGAGGTCGTCACACCGGTGAGCGCGGTGCGGCACGTGCCGTCCGGGGCGAGGCGGTAGAGGCTCGCGGTGCCCTGCGGTCCCATGCTGCCCGCCCAGAACCCGCCGAACGGATCGCACTTGCCGTCGTTCATGCGATCGGCGGTGTGCTCGGGCTCGGCGACGGCGGTGACCACGCCGGACCGGTCGAGCGCGGAGAACCCGTGGCGGCTCGCGACCACCCAGCCGTCGGCCGGGTCCCGCCGGGGCACCACGGCGCTCACCACGTCGCCCGTCGTGTAGCTGCGCACGTGCTCGAACCCGGGGCCGAGCCGCGCGACGTTGACCAGCCCGGCCGGGATGTCCACCCAGAGGAGCTCGTCGGTGAGCGGGTCGTAGACCGGCCCCTCACCGTGCTCGGAACGCAGTCCCGCAATCGGCCGCGCCAGGATCGTCACAACACACATACTCTCAAGCGATGCGCTCACAGCACTGGTACGCCGGTGACGACCGCGACGCGTTCATCCACCGCGCCTGGATGCGTCGCGGCCTGCCCGACCACGCGTTCGACGGTCGGCCACAGATCGTCATCTGCAACACCTGGTCGGACCTCACCCCGTGCAACGGGCACTTCCGCGAGATCGCCGAGCACGTCAAGCGCGGTGTGTGGGAGGCGGGCGGGGTGCCGCTGGAGCTCCCGGTGCCCTCGCTGGGCGAGACGTTGCTGCGGCCCACCGCCATGTTCTTCCGCGACCTCGCCGCCATGGTCGTGGAGGAGCTCATCCGGGCCAACCCGGTCGACGGGGTCGTGCTGCTCGGCGGGTGCGACAAGACCGTGCCGTCGCTGCTGATGGGCGCGGCGTCGGTGGACCTGCCCACGCTCATGGTCACCGGCGGCCCCATGCTCAACGGCCGCTTCGACGGCAGGCTCCTGGGCTGCGGCACCGGGGTGTGGGAGATGAGCGAGGACGTGCGCGCAGGCCGGATGGCGCGCGCCGACCTGCGCCGCGCCGAGTCGGCGATGATCCGCAGCCGCGGCCACTGCAACACCATGGGCACCGCCTCCACCATGGCGTGCGTCGCGGAGGCGCTGGGCATGAGCCTGCCGGGCAACGCGGGCCTGCCCGCGGCGGACAGCAGGCTGCTGGCGCTGGCGCACGCGTCGGGCAACCGGATCGTCGAGATGGTCGCCGAAGACCTGCGGCCCAGCGCGATCCTCACCGGCGAGGCGCTGCGCAACGCGGTGCGGACGGTCGCCGCGGTCGGCGGCTCCACCAACGCCGTGGTTCACCTGCTCGCGATCGCCCGCCGGGTCGGCGCGCCCGTCACGCTCGCCGACATCGACCGCGCGGGCCGCGGCATCCCGTTGCTGGCCGACATCCAGCCCGCAGGCGCCTACCTGATGGAGGACTTCCACCGCGCAGGCGGGCTGGACGCGGTGCTCGGGCAGATCCGCGAGCACCTGGAGCCGAGCCGGACCGTCGCTGGCGGCCTGCTCACCGAGCATATCTCCGGCCTGCCGCCCAACGACACCACGGTGATCCGCACCGCGGACGCGCCCATCGAGCGCGAGGCCGGGCTCGCCGTCCTGCGCGGCAACCTCGCCCCGGACGGTGCGGTGATCAAGCCCGCCGCCGCCACCCCGGCGCTGATGCGCCACCGCGGCCGGGCCGTCGTGTTCGACGGCATCGAGGACCTGCACGCCCGGATGGACGACCCCGACCTCGACGTCTCCCCCGACGACGTGCTCGTCCTGCGCGGCTGCGGCCCGCGCGGCTACCCGGGGATGCCCGAGGTGGGGAACATGCCGTTGCCGCGCAAGCTGTTGGAGAACGGCGTGCGCGACATGGTCCGGATCAGCGACGCCCGCATGAGCGGCACCGCGTACGGCACGGTCGTGCTGCACGTCTCCCCCGAGTCGGCCGCGGGCGGCCCGCTCGGGCTGGTGCGCACCGGCGACCCCGTCGAGCTCGACGTCGCGGCACGGACCCTGCACCTCGACGTTCCGGAGGCCGAGCTCGCCCGCCGCGAGCACGTGCCCGCGGCCGCCCCGCCCGCCGAGGGCGGCTGGGAGCAGCTCTACCGCGAGCACGTCGAGCAGGCCGACCGCGGCGCGGGGCTGGATTTCCTCGCGGGCGTGCGCGGCGCGGCCGTCGCCAGGGAGTCGCACTGAGCACGGAGTTGACCACCGAGGCCATGCGCGCCTTCGTGATCGAGGCCCCGGGCCGCGGCGTGGTCAGCGCGGTGCCGGTGCCCCGGCCGGGCGCGGGCCAGGTGGTCGTCGACGTCGAGCGCGCCGGGGTCTGCGGCACCGACGTGGAGCTGCTCGACGGCACGATGCCCTACCTGCACGACGGCAGCGCCTGCTACCCGCTGCGGCCGGGCCACGAGTGGGCGGGCCGGGTCGCCGAGGTGGGGCCGGGCGTCGACCCGGCGCTGCGCGGCAAGCACGTCACCGGTGACACCATGCTCGGCTGCGGACTCTGCGCGCCCTGCCGCGCCGGGCGCCACCACCTCTGCGCCGACCGCTACGAGATCGGCATCCGGCGCGGCTGGCCGGGCGCCCTCGCGGAGCGCGTGCTGGTGCCGTCCACGGCGCTGCACGTGCTGCCGGACGACATGGATCCGGGCGTCGCCGCGCTCGTGGAGCCCGCGGGCACGGCGTGGCGGGCCGCCGACGCGGCCGCGGGCACCCGGGTCTGCGTGTGGGGACCGGGCACCCTCGGCCTCCTCACGCTGCTGTTCTGCCGGGCGGGCGGCGCGGCCGTCGACGTGGTGGGCCCGGATCCCGCGTCCCGGGAGCTGGCGCTGCGGCTCGGCGCCCGCGCCTGCCACCACCCCGACGACGCCCCGACCGGCGGCTACGACGCGGTGGTCGACGCCTCCACCGGGGCGGGTGTGCCCGCGCGGGCGCTCGACCAGGTCGACGCGGGTGGCCGGGTCGTGCTCGTCGGGGTGGCGGGCGCGCCCTCGCTCGTCGACGCCCGCCTCGCCGTGCTGCGCGACGTCACGATCGTGGGCCTCCTCGCCGCGAGCCTCGGCCTGGAGCAGGCGATCTCCGCGTTCGCCCGCGGCGCGGTCCGCCCTGAGCCGCTGATCGACCGGGTCGTGCGGCTCGACGACCTGGCCGCCGTACTGGGCGGGGGCGGCCCCGCCACGTCGGGCGCGCCGAAGGTCCAGGTGGTGCCGTGAGGCTGCGCGTTACGTTTCGCCGCGCTGCGGCGTCTACGTGGTGACACCTCACGAAGGGACCGCCGTGGCCGACGTCGACCAGCACGCCCACACCCTCGCCTTCCAAGGCGCCGCCAACCGCGTGGTGCGCGCGCTCCTGCGCACACCCCTGCTCGCCCGGCTCGTCGGCGCGCGCCTGCTCACCCTCTACGTCGTCGGCCGCAAGAGCGGCAAGCGCTACACCGTCCCCGTGGCCTACAGCAGGCACGGGGACGCACTGTTGTTCGCCACGGAGTTCCGCTGGGTGCGCAACCTGCGCACCGGCGAGCCGGTCGACATCCGGCTCAAGGGCAGGCGCCGGACGGCGGACGTCACGGTGACCACCGACGAAGCGGGCGTCGTCGCCGACTACGGGTTCCTGGCCCGCGACAACCACCAGTTCGCCCGGTTCAACCGCATCGCGTTCGACGCGGCGGGCGAACCCGACCCGGCCGACCTGCGCCGGTGCTGGACCGCGGGCGGGCGCAGCGTCCGGCTCGTCCCGCGCTGACCCCTACTGCCGCCGCACCTCCAGCAGGTGCGCGGCCGTGGCGGCGTCGGTGACGAGGTGGTCGATCCACCCGCCGATGAGCGCGGCCCGCAGGATCGGGTACTTGTCCTTGCCGCCCGCCACCGCCCACCGGGTGCCCGCGGCGCGGATCTGGTCGAGCGTGACGCCCACGACCAGCTCGTCCAAAGCGGTCCGCACGGGCGCGCCGTCGGCGTCCAGGAACCGCGCGCAGATCTGGCCGACGGCACCCGCCCGGGCGGCCTCGTCGAACTGCTCCTGCGTGAAGTAGTTGTCGCCCGGCTGGAGGGGACCGACCACCTCGCACGGGCCGATGCCCAGCAGCGCCATGTCGAGGTCGTCGAGCAGGCGCAGCGCCTCGCGGGCGTGCGGGTCCTGCTGCAGCAGCGCCGCGCGTATCGCGGGCGCGGAGACCACCCCCGGTAGCCGCAGGAAGGCGGGCTGGGCGCCGGTGAGCGTCGCGAGCCGCTGGGTGAGGTGTGCGACGTCCTGCTGGAGCGTCGGCGCGCCGATGTCGCCCAGCATCTCCACGACGTACTCGGACACCGCCTGCGGCGCCCGCACCGCCTCGACCATGTGCCGCAGGGTGCGGCTCCACGAGGTGAACCCGACGGTGCGCGTGCCGCCCGCGAGCGCGGCGGTGAAGAACGGCGCCGCCGCGTACCCGAGGTCGAGGGTGAGCCCCTCGTCGTCGTCCGCGACCGAGTCGATCACGTGCGCCCCGGTGAGGCTGTAGGCGTCCCGCAGCGCTTCCTCGAGATCCCGGTTCAGCTCGGCGGGGACGGCGACGATGTTGCGCACGATGCCGAGCTCTTCGGCGTGCGCCAGCAGCCGCGACACCCGTGGTTGCGAGAGGCGGAGGCGCTCGGCGATCTCCGTCTGGCGCAAGCCCCGTGCGTGGTAGAGCCGCGCCACCTTCGTGACCAGACGCAGCGCGTCGGACTGCTCCACCCCGCCCCCCAGTTTCGCCCGGTGTCTCGAACGATCCAGAAACTTCTTCTCATCACAGACAGCCCCCAAAGCTTGACAGCACACCTGCGCGCCTCACATCATCTCTCCTTGAATTGACATAGGGTCAGCGAATATTTATTCCAATGCACGGCCTGAGACAGACAACAAGGGAGTTGGAAACATGGCTCGAGGCAAGTTGACGCTGCGAGTGCTGGCGGGTCTGACCGCGTTCGCGCTGGCCGGACTGACCGCCTGCGGCACCGGCGGCGGCGCCCCGGGTGCGTCGGGCGGCGGCGGCGAGAAGAAGGCCATCGGCGTCTCCGTGGCCGACCAGAAGTCGCTCTTCTACGTCGCGGCGGTGCAGGGCATGCAGGCCCAGGCCGAGAAGCGCGGCTACAAGCTGGTCGTCACCTCGGCGAACAACAACTCCAGCCAGCAGGTGAGCCAGGTCAACGACCTCCTCACCCAGCAGGTCGGGGCGCTCATCTTCACCTCGCAGGACTCCACGGCCGCCGCGGCGGGCGTGAAGGCGGCCAACAAGGCCCAGGTGCCGGTCATCGCCGTCGACCAGCGCCCGGAGTCCGGCCAGGGCGAACTCGCCACCTACATCGCCACGGACAGCGTCAAGGCCGCGCGCGAGCTGTGCACCTGGATGTTCCAGCAGATGGGCGGCTCCGGCGAGATCGCGATCCTGCACGGCGTGCTGGGCTCGACCGCGGAGATCCAGCGCACCCAGGGCTGCCAGGAGGCGATCAAGGCGACCCCGGGCATCAAGGTGGTGGCCGAGGAGACCGCGAACTGGGACGAGACCGAGGCGTTCAAGGCCACCCAGAACATCCTGGCCGCGCACCCGCAGCTGAAGGCGGTGTTCGGGGAGAGCGACGCGATGGGTCTCGGCGCCGCGAAGGCCGCGCAGCAGGCCAACCGCCACGACGGCATGCAGTTCGTCGGCATCGACGGCTTCCCGACCATGTTCGACGGCGTGAAGGCGGGCCTCACGCAGGCGACCATGGCCCAGCAGCCGTACCACATGGGCGAGATCGCAGTCGACAACGCCATCCAGATCATGGAGGGCGGCGCCGCCCTGCCCGCCGAGCAGTACCAGGACACCGTCCTCATCAACAAGGACACCGTGGACCAGAACGACGTCACGAAGTTCTACGGCCCCAACGCCAAGAGCTCCTGATCGCGACGCCCCGGCCCGCGGGAGCGGGCCGGGGCGTTTCTCCGTCACCCAGCCCCAGGACTCAAGGAGGAGCCATGAGCGCGGCCGGTCTGGTCTGCACGCAACTCACCAAGAGCTTCGGTCCCGTCACGGTGCTGAAGGGCATCGACTTCACCGTGCCGCACGGCAAGGTCATCGGCCTGATCGGCGAGAACGGGGCGGGCAAGTCCACGCTGAGCTCGCTCATCACCGGCGTACACCGGCCCGACTCGGGGTCGATGACCATCGACGGGAAGCCCTACGCCCCGGCGACACCCGGCGACGCGCTCGCCGCGGGCGTCGTGCTCATCCACCAGGAGATCCGGCTGCTGCCGGAGCTGACGGTGGCCGAGAACATCTTCCTCGGCAGGCTGCCCCGCAAGGGCGGGCGCATCGACCGCCAGCGCATGTACGACGAGTCGCACGCGGTGCTCGAGCTCCTCGGCGCCCACGTCGACCCGAACCGGCAGGTCAAGGGCCTGTCCATGGCCGTGCAGCAGGAGATCGAGATCGCCAAGGCGATCACCCGCAAACCCCGCTACATCATCTTCGACGAGCCGTCGGCGTCGCTGGGCGGCAACGAGACCGAGCGCGTGCTCGACCAGATCCGCGTGCTGCGCGACCAGGGTGCGGGCGTCGTCTACATCTCCCACCGGCTCGACGAGGTGCGCGAGGTCGCCGACGGCATCGTCTGCCTGCGGGACGGGCAGCGCGTCGCGGGCTGGGACACCGGCGACGTGCCGACGACCGATCTGGTCAACGCCATGGTGGGCCGCGAGTTCACCTACGAGCACGTGGCCCCGGAGCCCGCGCACGACCACCGCGTGCTCGAGGTGCGCGGGCTCGGGCGGCGCGGCGTCTTCGCGGACATCAACTTCGCGGTCGACGCGGGCGAGGTGTTCGGCATCGCCGGGCTCGTCGGCGCCGGGCGCACCGAGACCGTCCGGTGCATCGCGGGCGCGGACCGCGCCGACACCGGCGACGTGGTCGTCGACGGCAAGAAGATCAACGCGCACACCCCGCGGGCCGCGATCAAGGCGGGCATCGTGATGGTGCCCGAGGACCGCAAGGGCCAGGGCCTGAACCTCGACCGCACGGCCTCGGAGAACGTCACGCTGCCGTGGGAACGCCTGCTGGCCAAGACCGGCCTCGTCACGCGCGGCATCGTGCGCGCGGCGGGTGAGAAGCTGTCCGGCGAGCTCGACATCCGCGGCCGCATGGGCCTCCCTGTGAAGTCGATGTCGGGCGGCAACCAGCAGAAGGTGCTGCTGGGCAAGTGGCTCGTCGAGAAGCCCACCGTGTTCATCGTGGACGAGCCGACCCGCGGCGTGGACGTCGGCGCGAAGATGGCGATCTACGAGATCATCCGCGGGCTGGCCGCCGACGGCGTCGCCGTCGTGGTGGTCTCCTCCGAGCTGGAGGAGGTGCTCGGCCTCGCGCACCGCGTGATGGTGATGTCCGGCGGCCGCCAGCAGGGCATCCTCAGCCGCGAGGAGGCCACCCCGCAGGCCGTGATGGCGCTCGCCGTCGCCAACACCTCGACCGACGATCCCGCTTACACCGAAGACCACCCCGTTTCCGCAGGCACCCGGCAGGAGGGCTGACGGCCATGCCGAAGACCGAACCGCAGACCACCGACACGACCACGGCGGCCGAAGCGCCGAAGACCACGGCGAGCCACCGCGCGTCCGGCAACCGGGCCGCCGACCTGTTCCGCTCCGTTCCGGGGCCGCTGATCGGGCTCGTGGTGATCTTCATCGCGATGTCGTTCCTGTCGCCCTTCTTCCTGTCGTTCCGCAACCTGATCAACATCATCAGCCAGGTCTCCGACATCGGCGTGATGGCGGTCGGGGCGGCGATGGTCATCATCATCGGCGGCATCGACCTGTCCGTCGGCTCCACGCTGGCGTTCAGCATGATGACGATGGCCTGGATCTACAAGATCCAGGGCCTGCCGTTCCCGGTCGCCATCCTGATCGGCCTGCTGATCGGCGCACTGGTCGGCCTCGTCAACGGCCTGCTCTCGACCTACGCCCGCATCCAACCGTTCGTGGCGACGCTCGCGACCATGTCGGCGGCCGCGGGCCTCGCGTTGTTCATCACGAACGGCAACCCGGTGACGCAGTTCCCCGACTGGTTCTCGGCCCTGACGGGCACGTTCCTCGGCCTGCCGGTCGAGGGCATCATCCTGGTCGCGATCTACCTCATCGCCGCGTTCTGGCTGCGCTTCCGCCCCAGCGGCCGCGCGCTCTACGCGATCGGCGGCAACGAGGAGGTCGCGCGGCTGTCCGGCATCAACGTGCGGGCGCTCAAGGTGCGGGTGTACGTAACGGCGGGCGTGCTCGCCTCCGTGGCGGGCCTGCTCGTGGTGTCCCGGCTCGACTCGGCCGCGCCCACCGCGGGCGCCGCCGACCTCCTGAACGTCATCGCCGTGGTGGTGATCGGCGGGGCGAGCCTCGCGGGCGGCTCCGGCACCATGTTCGGCACGTTCATCGGCCTGCTCATCATCGGCACGCTGAACAACGGCATGTCGCTGCTCAACGTGTCGCCGAACCTGCAGCCGGTGGTCATCGGCATCGCGATCATCGTCGCGGTGCTGCTCGACCGAGGCGGCCTGAAGGCCCGGGGGGCTTAGACCCGCCGACCGGCGCCCGCGGCCGTCGTCGGAGGGGGCGCCGCCGCCAGCCAACGGGCGGTGGCGGCGTCCGTCACGAGCGTGTCGGCCCAGCCGCCCAGCAGCACGGCCCGCAGCGCCGGGTACTTGCTCGGGCCACCGGCCACCACCCACCGGCGCTTCGCGGCCCGCAGCTGCTCGGTCGTGACGCCGGTGACGAGGTCGTCCAGCCGGGACGGCACGGGCGTGCCCTCCTCGTCGAGGAAGCGCAGGCACAGCTGGCCCACCGCGCCCGCGGCGACCACCTCCCGCAGGTCGTCCTCCGAGAAGAAGTTGTTGCCCGCCTGCAGGGGCGGGTCGACCGCGCAGGTGCCGACCCCGACCAGCGCGAGGTCGAGCTTGTCGAGCAGATCGAGCGCCTCCCGCGCGTAGGCGTCGTGCGTGAGCAGCGCCGTGCGCACCTCCGCGGACGCGACCACGCCGGGTGTGCGGAGGAACACCGGCTCCGCCCCGGTGAGGGTGGCGAGCCGCTGCGTGGCCCGCGCCGCCTCGTACTGCTGGTCGGGTGGCCCGAGGCCGCCGAGCATCTCCACGACGGTGGCAGTGCCGGTCCGCACCGGTCGCAACGCCGCGACCATGTGCCGCAGGGTGCGGCTCCACGAGGTGAGCCCGACGACCGGCATGTCCACCGGCATGGTGGCGAAGATCGCGGCCGCCGCCGCGCCGAGCTCGATGGCGAGCTCGGCCTCGTCGTCGGAGACCGTCTCGATGACGTGGACCTCGGCCACCGAGTAGCGGGCTTCGAGGTCCTCCTCGATCTCGCCGTCGAGGCCCGCGAGCGGCACCACGACCGTCTGCACGATGCCCTCGGTCTCCGCCTGCTGGAGCAGCCGGGAGACGCGGGTCTGCGAGATACGCAACCGCTCGGCTATCTCGGTCTGGCGCAGGCCCGAATGGTGGTAGAGCCGGGCCACCTTGGCCAATAGCCGTCGCCGGTCCCTGTCGTCCATGGACCCCTCCCGCTCGCTCGACGACCCGACCGCGACCGTCGATCATATTCCACCCACCGAGACGGGCAGCGGCGTGCCCGGGGTCCTGGGGCAGCCCTGCCGGCGCCGGGACGACCGGACCGACCGGTGTCCCGACGCCTCCCGTCTCTGAGTATTCCTTATTTATTTGACGATCTCACCGGACGCCCGGCTGCGCGTCAGCGCCACCGCGATGATGATGACTAGTCCGTAGACGAGGCTCTGCGCCTGGGGTGGTACCCCGAGCGTGGCCGCGCCGATCGGGATCAGCGTGATGGTGAGCGCCCCGAAGATGACGTTGAGGGGGTTCGTGGCGCCGCCGGTGATCGCCGTGCCGCCGACGATCGCGGCCGCGATGCCGGGCAGCAGGAGATCGGACCCGAGCCCGAACGACGACGCCGCGCCGGCCTGGGCGATGATCATGATTCCCGCCACGCCCGCGAGCAGGCCGGACAGGGCGAAGGCCAGCACCTTGATCCAGCGGGTGCGGATCCCGGCGAAGATCGCTCCGGACTCGTTGAGGCCCACCGCCGTCATGGCCTGCCCGACGCTGGTGCGCCGCAGCAGGAACCACAGCAGCGCCGCGAGGATCACCGCGAGCCAGAACGCCGCGGGCAGGCCCGCGAGCGCGGTGCCGAACAGCGGCTCGAGCACGGCCGCGTTGTCGGTGACGTACACGGTGGTCGCCCCGCTGACGACCAGCGATGCGGCCTGCACGATGCCGAGCGTGCCCAGCGTGAGGGCGAACGAAGGCACCTGGGTGTAGGCGACGAGCAGCCCGTTGATCGCGCCGATCGCCGTGACCACGAGGAGGCACAGCACCGGCGCGACCGCCCCCAGCGGCCCGAGCATCAACGCCAGCAGGATCGCGGCGAAGATGGCGAGCGCCGCGTTGGACAGGTCGAGGGAGCCCACGTGCAGCACCATCGCCTGGCCCAGTGCCACCAGCAGGATCGACGTGGCCTGGATGGCGAGGATCCCGAGGCCGCCGCCGCCGACGAAGTCCGGCTGCAGGATCCCGATGATGACGAAGAAGACGACGAAGACGGCGATCGGGCCGATCGTCTGCCACAGGTTGCGCGGGGCGAACCGGCGGCGGGGCGGCGCCGGGTCGGGCGTCGTCTCCGGCGCGGCGGTCTCCGCGGTCGCGTGCTCTGACATGATCACACCATCTTCCCCAGCAGGTCGATCGCCGTCGGTGCCTCGACGGACAGGTCGAAGCGGGCGGTCACCTCGCCGTCGCGCATCACGAGGATCTCGTCGCTCATGTGCAGTGCCTCCTCGAGCGTGTCGGCGAGCAGCAGCACCGCGGTGCCCTGGTCACAGGCGGCGCGGATCTGCCGGTTGACCGTCTCGGCGGCCCCCGGGTCGAGGCCGCGCAGCGGGTGGTCGAGCACGAGGATCTTGAGGTCGGCGGACTGCAACCACTTCGCCATCACCACCTTCTGCTGGTTGCCGCCCGAGAAGCGGGCGAGGTCCAGCGCGGGGTCGCGGGGGCGCACGTCGAGCCGCTCGAACCACTCGGCCGCGATCTTCGCCCGTGCGCGCTTGCGCAGCAGCGGGCCGCTGCGCGCGGCGCCCGGGTGCACGAGCGTGAGGTTCTCCGCTGCGTCCATCCCCCCGATCATGCCTTCGACGCGCCGCTCGGAGGGCACGTACGCCATCCCGCTGCGCACCGCCTTGCTCATCGACCAGGACCGCACCTCCTCGCCCCCCACGCGCAGCACCCCGCCGTCGTAGGGCTCGGCGCCGAAGATCGCGCGGCAGACCGACTCCCGGCCGGACCCGTTCGTGCCGACGATCGTCAGGATGTGCCCCGGGACGAGTGCGAACGAGACGTCGTGGAAGGCGTGGTCGCGCCGCAAGCCCTCGACCTCGAGTATCGGCGCGGGCTTGGCGCCTTCGCGGTCGCGCGAGTGCACCTCGGCGCGCTCGTTGTGGCCGATCATCAGGGCGAAGAGCTCGTCCTCCGTGACGTCGGCGGTGGCGCGCTCCGCGACGATCTCGCCCGCGCGCATCACCACGACGCGGTCGCAGATGCGCAGCACCTCGTCGAGGCGGTGCGAGACGAAGATGACCGATCCGATCTTCTTGAGGTCGCGGATCTCCCGCTCGAGGACCTCGGTCTCGTCGCGTTCGAGCACCGACGTCGGCTCGTCGAGGATCACCAACGGGGACGCGTGCACCATCTCGTCCACCCGCAGCGCCCTGGCGATCTCGACCATCTGCCGGTCCACGAACGAGAGGTCGCCCACGATGGCGCGCGGGTCGACCTTCGCGTGCACCCGCGCAAGGGTCTCGGCCGCCTCCTGGTTGAGGATGCGCCAGCGGAAGATGCCGAAGCGGGTGCCCTGGTCCTTGACCCCGGACCCGTTCATCGCGATGTTCTCGGCGACCGAGAGGTTGGTGAACAGCGCCTGCTCCTGGTGCACCACCCCGATGCCCGCGGCGGTGGCGTCCTGCGGGCGGCGGAACGTGACCTCCTTGCCGTTGACCTCCATCACGCCGGTGTCGGGCTGGTGGAGGCCGGTGAGGATCTTGAGCAGGGTGGACTTGCCCGCCCCGTTCTCGCCGATCAGCCCGATGACCTCGCCCTGGCGGATCTCCATCGAGATGTCCTTGACGGCCTGGACGCGTGCGAAGGTCTTGCCGATGCCGGTCAGCTTCATCGTCGGCGCGGCCGACGTCGTCGCCGTGCTCAGTTCCGCGCTCACTTGGACACCCGCAATCTGCCGCGGTACGGCCACGCCGCCGCGATGATCGCCGCGATCAGCACGACGCCGGACACACCCGACTGGATGTTCGGGCTCACGCCCGAGAGGATCAGGCCGTTGTTGAGGGTCGTGAGCAGCAGCACACCGAGCGCGCTGCGCAGGATGCCGCCCTTGCCGCCGGAGAGCGCCGTGCCACCGATCACGACCGCCGCGATCGTGAGGAACAGGCTGCCGACGCCGACGGTCGCCGACCCCGCGCCGATCTGGATGCTCGCGAGGACGCCCGCGAACGCGCTGCAGCCCGCCGCACCGACGAAGTTGATGACCTTCACCCGCGCTACCGGGATACCGTTGCCGAGCGCGATCTGCTCGTTGTTGCCGATCGCGTAGGTCCACCGGGCGAGCCGGGTGTACCGGCCGATGGCGGCGCCCACCAGCACCAGCAGCACCGCGAGCCAGAACGAGTTCGGCAGCCCGAGGCTGAGCGAGGTCGGCCACGCCTTGAGCGAATCGCTGGTGAGGAACGGGATCTGCTCGGTGCCGAAGAGCAGCGTCGCGATGCCGAGGCCGACGTACCAGACCCCGAGCGTGACGATGAACGACGGCACCCGCAGCCGGGTGTGGATCAGGCCGCTCACCAGCCCGAGCACCATGCCGACGGCGACGGCGACAATCAGCGCGACCACCACGCCGTAGCCCGTCCCGCCGCGGCTGTTGGCCGACATCAGCACGAAGGTCATCCCCGCCGCGCCCATGACGCCCTCGACCGAGAGGTCGATCGACCCCATGAGGATCACCAGGGTCGCGCCGACCGCGATGATCAGGGGAATCGCGGACTGGTTGAGGATCGTCTGGATGTTCTTGGCCGTCAGGAACGTGCTGGGGTTCAGGATTGCGAACACCACGATCAGCACGACGAACGCGCCCAGCTCACCCGCGCTCTTGACGTCGAACCGGAGGCGTTTCGCCAAGCTGGGAGTAGCGGCGGGGGCCGCCTCCGCGGGGGTGGTCCCCGCGGAGGAGCCTGCCTTGATGGGGCTCACGACGGCAACTTCTCCGGGCCCTGACCGACCAGCGGGGTGGGTTCGGTCTTGAAGGGTCCGTTGGCGATCAGCGTGTCGACCCAGCCCGGGATGTTCGAGTCGTACTTGGTGTAGTCCTGGTAGTTCTGCGGTGAGACGCAGGCGAGCTTGAAGAGGCTGTCGCGCTGCTCCTGCGGCATCTTCGAGACGTCCAGGGCGCCCGTGGCGGCCTGGTAGGCGGTGAAGAGGCCGATCGAGGCCGCCATGTAGCCGCGGTGGAAGGTCTCACCGACGATCGGGACGCCCTGCTTGATGTAGTCGATGGTCGGCGGGTAGATGCCGTCGGAGGCGAACTTGATGTCGGGCCGGTTCGCCTGCTTCACGGCCTCGATCGCACCGAGCATCATCGCGTCGTCGGCCGCCCAGATGGCCTTCACCTGGTCGCCGTACTTGGCCAGCATCGTCTGGGTCTCCTGGAAGCCCTTCTGCTGGTCCCAGTTCGCCGGGCGTTCCTCGAGGACCTTCACGCTCGGGTAGGCCTTCAGCGCGTCCTTGAAGCCCGCCACGCGGGTCTGGCTCGTGGTGCTGTCCTGCACGCCGGGCAGCATGATCACGCCGCCGCCCGCCGGGCCGAGGGCGTCACCGATGCTCTTGCCGTTGCACTGGCCGCTCTCCACGCCCGAGTACTTCTGGAACGCGACGAAGTTGTTGCCGACGTTCCACGGCTCGAGGTTGTCGGGCTTGTTCCACCAGATGACGACGTAGCCGCCCGCGGCTTTCACGGCGTTCACGATCGGCGGCGCATCGGAGCTCGCCACCGTGTTGACCATGAGCACGACCTTCTTGCCCTGCGCGAGGATCGACTGGATCTGGGAGATCTCGGTCTGCGAGCTGCCCTGCGAGTCCACGATCTTGAGCGGGATGCCGAGCTTCTCGGAGAGCGCCTTCGAGCCCTCGATCATCGAAGCCATGTAGGGGTTCGTCGTGTTGATCACCGACGCGACGAGGACCAGGTCCTCCTTCTTGAGCGGCTGCTGGGTGCCACCCGAGCCGCCCGACGTCGAGGTGCACGCGGTGAGGCCGATCGACACTGCGGCGGCTAGTGCGGCCGCGGCGAGGCGTCGGCGAGTCCTGACTGCCATGTCCACTCCTTGGTCATCGCATGAATATTCATAAAGCGACTATCTGCCCATCCGATGGGCGTGCGGAGCCGGGGCGAACCCGGCGCGGCGGTCAGCGGAACGTGCGGAAGAACGTCGCCACGTCGTCGACGTAGATGTCGGGCACTTCGAGCGGTGCGAAGTGGCCGCCGTCGTCGTGCACGCGGTACTGCTGGAGGTTGAAGTACTTCTCGGTGAACGTGCGCGGCGGCTTGTAGATCTCGCCGGGGTAGATGCTCACCGCGGTCGGCGCACCGACCACCGGGAACCGGTTGTGGGAGGGCTTCCACGGGTTGCCGCGGCACTCCCAGTAGTAGCGCGACGACGTGCCGCCGGTGTTGGTGAGGAAGTACACCGCCGCGGTTGTCACGAGGTCTTCCTTCGGCCACACGCGCTCGAACGCCTCGGTGCCGACCCCGCGCTCCTCCAGTCCCCAGAAGTAGCGCTTCTCGGTGATCCAGGCCAGCTGACCCGCGGGCGAGTCGGCCACCAGCGCGGCGAGGGTCTGCGGCTTGGTGAGCTGGATCTCGCCGTAGCCGCTCTCGTTCTCCACGAAGAGCTTGCCCCGCTCGAACCAGCCCTTCTCCTCGTCGCTGTACTCGCTCGCGTCCGGCAGGCCGAGCACGGGGTCGTACTTCACGTCGGGCGGCGCGTCCGGGTGCTCGGCGAGGTAGTGGCTCATCTGCGCGGGGAAGTGCGTGTAGACCCCGATCAGGTCCTGCTCGTACTTGTGGCCGTGCTGCTGCGCGACGAGCGCGCCCCAGTCGCCGCCCGCGGTGGCGTAGCGCTCGTACCCGAGCACGTCCTTCATCAGGGCGTTCTCCAGGTCGGCGGTGTGCCACCAGTTCCAGCCGGTCTCGGTGAGCGGCGAGGAGAACCCGTAGCCCGGCAGGGAGATCAGCACGACGTCGAAGGAGTCGGCGGGGTCGCCGCCGTACTTGGCCGGGTCGGTCAGCGGGCCGATGACCTTGCGCACGTCCCAGAACGTCCACGGCCACCCGTGGTGCAGCAGGAGCGGCATGGGGTTCGGACCCTTGCCCTTGACGTGGATGAAGTGCAGCGGCACGCCCATCAGGTCGACCTTGAAGTGCGGCAGCTCGTTCATGCGGCGCTCGACGTCGCGCCAGTCGTACTCCTCGATCCAGTACTCCACCATCTGCCGGTGGTAGGCGCCGTTGTAGCCGTAGCGCCAGTCGTCGTTGCCGAAGTCGGTCGGGAAGCGGGTGCGCCGCAGGCGCTGGTCCAGGTCTTCGAGATCCTCGTCCGGGATCGCGATGGTGAACTCGGAAACGTCAGACACGCGAGACCTCCTCGTCTCTCAGCGCCGTCTCTCAGCGCCGTCTCTCAGCGCAGGGTCGGGATCAGGGTCTGGATGAACTTCCACGTGCCCTGCACCGAGGAGATGCTGAACTTCTCGTCCTTCGAGTGCAGCCAGTGCAGCTCCGTGCCGATGCTGATCGTGTCCAGGCCCGGCAGCCTGCGGCTGAACATGCCCAGCTCCAGGCTGCAGTTCGACACCTGGACGTTGGGCTCACGCCCGTAGGACTCGCGGTAGGCCCGCTTGGCCAGCTCCAGCAGCGGCGAGTCCTCCACGTAGGGGAACTCCGGGGCGTCGTGCCCGTACTGCTCGATCGTCACGCCGTTGCCCGCGAGCTCCGCGAGCGCCCGCATCCGGTCGAGCACGTCGTGCTTGCGCGAGGTGACCCCGGACGTGATCGTCACCATCAGCCTGCAGCCCTCCTCGGTGGGCCGCACGGTGCCGAGGTTGCTGGAGCACTCGACGATGCCGCGGATCTTGAGGCTCCAACTGACCACCCCGTTGGGGATCAGCACGACCGCACGGGTGAGGCGGCGGGTGGCGTTGCGGGAGAACACGCGCTCCGGCATGTCCGCGGGGGTGAGGTCGATGCGCACGTTCGGATCGGCGATCTCGTACTCGCTCGCGACCGTCTCCACGACGTCCTTCATCGCGACTTCGAGCGCGTCCGCCTCGCCGCTCGACACGACCACGGTGACCTGCGCGTCCGCGGCGATCACGTTGTTCTGCGCGCCGCCGAACGGCGCGTCGATGCGCAGGTCGAAGCCCTGTGCGAGCATCGCGTTGAGCGCCCGGGCCAGCAGGATGATCGCGTTGATGCGCTCGAGGTGGATGTCGAACTCGCAGTGGCCGCCGGTGAGCCCGTGCACGGTCAGCGTGCGGGCCACCAGGTCCGGGTCGTCGGGCGCCTCCCACTCCGCGGGGATGTCGATCACGGCGGAGACGTCGCCGCCGCAGCCCGCGAGGATCTCCTCGTCGGTGATCCAGTTGAAGTCGATCATGCGGGTGCCGCGGAGCAGGGACGTGTCGAAGTTCGCCCCGCCGACCTTGCCCTTCTCCTCCATCGAGGTGAGCACGGCTTCGAGTGGCGGGTGCGGGATGTCGGAGGAGTCGAGCAACGCGAGGATGTACGCGACCCCGATGCCGTTGTCGGCGCCGAGCGACGTGCCGTCGGCGGTGATGTAGTCCCCGTCACGCAGCAGGTTGAGCCCCTGGGTCAGGAAGTCGAACTCGACGTCGTCGTCCTTGGCGCACACCATGTCCAGGTGCCCGTGCAGGATGAGCGTGGGCGCGTCCTCGTAGCCGGGGGTGGCAGGCTTGCGCACCAGCACGCACCACAGGTCGTCCTGGTGGTACTCGAGCCCACGGTCCTTCGCGAACTGCACCACCCAGTCGCTGACGGCCTTCTCGTTCTCGGAGCCGCGCGGGATCTGGGTCAGGGTGTCGAAGAAGTCCATGATCACGCGGGGCTCGAGATCCGCGAGCACGCTCATGCCGTCCTCCAGCTACGAATATTTAAGTGAAGCCCAAATCTCCATGCAGTATTGGCGGGGGGACGGGTCGCCGTCAAGGGTCGGTGCTGCTCAAGAAGGCGCGACCGACAGCAGATGGGACGCCGTGACCGTGTCGGTGACGAGCCGGTTGATCCAACGCCCGACGAGCGCGGCGCGCAACACGGGGTATTTGTCCGCACCGCCCGCCACCGCCCAGCGGTAGCGCGCCCGCCGCAGCTGGTCGACGGTCACGCCGACGACCATGTCGTCGAGCGGCGTGCGCACCCAGGCGCCGTCGGCGTCGAGGAACCGCAGGCACAGCTGCCCGACGGCCCCTGCGCTCCGGGCCTGGGCGAACTGGTCGTCGGTGAAGTAGTTGTCCCCCGCCCGTAGCGGCGCGACGACCTCGCAGGGCCCCACGCTGAGCAGCGCCAGGTCCAGGTCGTCGAGGAGGCGCAGGATGCGCCGGGCGTGCGGGTCGGCGCGCAACAGCGCCGCCCGGATGGCGGGGTTCGCCACCACGCCGGGCACCCGCAGGAACGCCGTGTCGGCGCCGATGAGCGTCGCGAGCCGCTGCGTCTGGTGCGCGACGTCCTGCTGGAGCGCGGGCGACCCCAGGTCCCCGAGCATCTCGACCACGCACCCGGCGATCAGGGGCAGCGGGCGCAGGGACTCGACGACGTGGCGGAGCGTGCGACTCCAGGGCATGAACCCGATCGTGCGGACGTCACCCGTGGCCAACGCGATGGCAAGGAACGGCGCGGCGGCCCGGCCGAGGTCCACCGCGAGCTCCTCCGCACCCGCGACGGCGTCCACGACGTGGGCGTTCTGCAGACCGTAGGCCTGGCGGAGCCCCTGCTCCAGCTCGCGGTTGAGCTCGACGGGCACGGCGACGGTGCTGCGCACGATCTGCAGGCTGTCGGCGTGCGCCAACAGCCGCGAGACCCGTGGCTGGGAGAGGCGCAGGCGCTGGGCGATCTCGGCCTGGCGCAGACCGCGCGCGTGGTAGAGCCGCGCCACCTTCGTGACGAGACGCAACCGGTCCACGTCCAGCCCGTCCTCGACCACCGTCACACCTCCTCCCCTTGACATCCGCGCGGAGATTTCCCATCATTCGTGCTGCATCGACATGACGTACCCGAATATTAATTCGGATCGGCCCGATGTTCAAGCAACCGTGAGACACAGCCGTCCGCGGGGATGACAAGGGAGTCTCAGACATGTCTGGAGGAAGGTCAACGGTGTCCGGCCTGGACTCGTCGCACCTGAACGGGCTGTCCGACCCCACCGATCTGCCCGCGCTGCGCTCCGCGCTCGCGGCCGAGGACCCCGAGGGCAGGCTCGTGCCGCTGGGTCTCGACCGCGTCGCGCTCGGTCCCGAGGTCGTCGACACGGTGGGGGACGCCGTGGCCGAGCAGCTGGCGCGAGCGGGCCGCACGGGCGACGGCGACATCGTCGTGCTCGTCGACGCCACCCCGATCCAGCGGGCGGGTGCGGACCTGAAGTCGCTGGTAGAAGCGCAGCTCGTGGACCGGTTCACGGGCGAGCACGCCGTGCGCCGGGTGGTGCTGCGCGGCCACCACCCCACCCTGCACGCCGACGACGACGCGCTCGACGCCGCCACCGAGGCGGTCGCGGGCGCCGCGGCCGTGGTCTCGGTCGGCGGCGGCACGATCACCGACATCGCCAAGGTCGCGACCGCACGCCACGGCGACGGCGCCACGGCGGACGCGGGCGGCATCCCGCTCGTCGTGGTGCAGACCGCGGCGTCGGTCGACGGCTACACCGACAACGTCTCGGTGATCCTGCGCGACGGGGTGAAGCGCACGATCCCGTCGCGGTGGCCCGACGTCGTCGTCGCCGACGTCACCACGATCTCCACGGCGCCGCGCCAGCTCAACACCGCGGGCTACGGCGAGGTGCTCTCGATGCTCACGGCGCCCGCCGACTGGTACCTCGCGTCCGTGCTGGGCATGGACCCGACCTTCCACCGGGCCCCGCGCGACCTGCTGGCCGTGTTCGGCCGCGGCCTCGACACGTGGTCCCCCGGTGTGGCGCAAGGTGATCTCGGCGCGATCAGCCAGCTCACCCGGATGCTCGCCGTGCGCGGCGTCGCGACCGGCGTGGCGGGCACCACCGCCTGCCTCTCGGGCGTCGAGCACCTCGTGAGCCACATGCTCGACATGCACAACGGCGCGCACGGGCGGCCCATCGGGCTGCACGGCGCCCAGGTCGGCGTCGCCTCGGTGGTCGCGGCCGCGGCGTGGGAGCACCTGTTCGCCGAGTTCGACCCGACGACGGCGCCGGAGTTCCCGGACGCCGAGGCCATCGCGGCCCGCAAGCCGGGCGTGCTCGCCGCCTTCGCCGAGCTCGACCCCACCGGCAAGGTCGGCGAGGAGTGCTGGCGCGACTACTCCGCCAAGCTCACCCGCTGGAGCGCCGGGCGCGACACCGTGCTCGCCGCCCTCGCCGCATGGGACCGCCACCGCGCCGCCGTCGACGAGTTGCTGGTCGGCTCGGCGTCGCTGGCGACGGGCCTGGTCGCGGCGGGTGCCGCCGCCCGGTTCGCCGACCTCGACCCGACCGTCGACCCGGCGACCGCACGCTGGGCCGTCGCCAACTGCCACCTCATGCGCAACCGCTTCACCGTCGTCGACCTGCTCGAACTGCTCGGACGCTGGACACCGGCCGACCAGGACGCCGTGACCGCCGCCGCTGCCGCCGCGGTGGACGCCGCGCAGACCGGGGCGGTGCGGACATGACGCGCGACCTCGTCGTCGGCGTGGACTGCTCCACCACCGCGACCAAGGCCGTGGTGTGGGACCGCGACGGGCGGGCGGTCGCACAGGGCCGCGCCACGTTCACCACCAGCTCGGCCCGGCCGGGGTGGGGCGAGCAGAACGCCGAGGACTGGTGGACGGCCACGCGCGAGGCGATCCGGCGCGCCGCCCAGTCCACCGACGCCCGGCGGATCGCGGCGATCGCGATCACCCACCAGCGCGAGACGTTCGCCTGCGTCACCGAGGACGGGCGCCCGCTGCGCCCGGCCATGCTCTGGCTCGACACGCGGGCCACCGCCGAGGTCGCCGAGTACGGCTCGGCCGAGGTGCACCGGATCACCGGCAAGCCGCCCAACCCGACCCCGGCCTGGTACAAGCTGCTCTGGCTGCGCCACCACGAGCCGGAGACGCTGCGGCGCAGCGAGCGCGTCGTCGACGTGCAGGCCTACCTCGTGCACCGGCTCACCGGGCACTGGCGCACGTCGTGGGCCAGCGCGGACCCGCTGGGCATCATCGACATGCGCACCTTCGACTACGACGACGGGCTGCTCGCCGCGGCGGGCCTCTCCCGCGCGCAGCTCCCCGAGCTGCACGAGCCCGGCGCCGTGCTCGGCACGATCCCCGCCGACCTCGCCGACGAGCTGGACCTCCCGCACGACCTGCCCGTGGTGGCGGGCGTCGGCGACGGCCAGTCCGCGGGGCTGGGCACCGGCGTCGTCGAGCCCGGCTCGGCCTACCTCAACCTCGGCACCGGCATCATCTCCGGCACGTACTCGGAGACCTACTCGACCGGGATGGAGTTCCGCGTCCTCTCCGGCGCCGTGCCGCGGACGTACGTGTTCGAGACGTTCATCGGCGGCGGCACCTACAACATCTCCTGGTTCGTCGACAAGTTCTCCGGCGTCGACCCGATGGCGCTCGGCCTCGGCCTTTCCGCCGAGCAGGTGCTGGAGACCGCCGCCGCGCAGCTCCCGCGCGGCGCCGACGGCCTGCTGGTGCTGCCGTACTGGGCCGGGGCGCTCACGCCGTACTGGGATTCCAACGCCCGCGGCGTGGTGCTCGGGCTCACCGGGGTGCACGGCAAGGCGCACGTCTACCGCGCGCTCCTGGAAGGCCTGGCGTTCGAGCAGCGGCTGCTCACCGACGGGGCGGAAGCCTTGCTGGAGAAGCCGATCGAACAGCTCGTCATCCTCGGCGGCGGCTCGCGCAGCGCGGTGTGGTGCCAGATCCTCGCCGACGTCCTGCGCCGCCCACTGCACGTCGCCCGCGAGACCGAGAGCACGTGCCTGGGCTCGGGGATGCTCGCCGCGACCGCCGTCGGCCTGCACCCCAGCCTGCGGGCGGCCGTCACGGCGATGTCCGGCACGGGCGCGGTGTACCGCCCCGAACCGGACGGTGCCCGCACCTACGACCGGCTCTTCGGCGTGTACCGCCAGCTGTACCCGCGCCTCCGCGACGTGTTCGCCGAGCTCGCGGAGCTGTCGAAATGATCGCTCTCCTCCGCAGGCCCGAGCGCCTCTACGACGGCTACGTGTTCGACCTCGACGGCACGGTCTACCTCGGCGACACGCTCCTGCCGGGCGCAGCCGAGACCGTCGCCGCGCTCCGCGCGCGGGGCAGGCGCACGGTGTTCCTGTCCAACAACCCCACCCGCGACCCGCAGATGTACGCCGACAAGCTGGGCAGGCTCGGCATCGCCACACCGGTCACCGACATCGTGAACCCGACCGTCACCGTGCCGCGCTGGCTGCGGACGCACCACCCGTACGCGGGCGTGTTCGTGATCGGCGAGGAGCCGCTCAAGCGGGCCCTCACCGCGGCCGGGGTGCGGCTCACCGAAGAACCGGAGGACATCGACATCGTCGTCGCCAGCTACGACCGCAGTTTCGACTACCGCAAGCTGCAGATCGCGTTCGACGCGCTCTGGCAGCACCGCCGGGCGGTGCTGATCACGTCCAACCCGGACCGCTACTGCCCCATGCCGGGCGGGCGCGGCGAGCCGGACGCCGCCGCCGTCGTCGCGGCCATCGAGGCGTGCACCGGGGTGACCTGCCAGGCGAACCTGGGCAAGCCGGGCGCCGAGATGCTCCAGACGACGCTGGGGATGCTCGGGCTCGCCGCCGATCGCTGCGTGATGATCGGCGACCGGCTCTCCACCGACATCGCGATGGCGGCCGCTGCGGGCATGGACTCCGCGCTCGTGCTCACCGGGGAGACCACGCCGGAGATGGCCGCCGCGATCGCCCCGGACGAAGCGCCGACCTGGGTGCTCGACCGCATCGACGGCCTCCTCCCGCGAGGCGGGCACGATGGCTGAGTACGGGACCCGCGACCAGCTGCGGCTGATGACCGTGGCCTCGCGCCTCTACCACGAACGCGGCGTGCGCCAGCGCGACATCGCCACCCAGCTCGGGGTCTCCCAGCCACGGGTGTCGCGTCTGCTGCAGCAGGCCGAGGAGCAGGGCATCGTCCGCACGGTCGTGGTGGCCCCGGAGGGCATCTACCCGGAGCCGGAGGAGGCCCTCGAGGACGCCTACAAGCTGCGGGAGTGCCACGTCGTCGAGGTGTTCGGCGGCGACGGGGCGATCCCCCGCGAGCTGGGCGTCGCGGCGGCCCGCTACCTCGGCGAGACCACGCTGTGGGGGCCCCGCGTCGGGTTCACGTCGTGGAGCACCACCCTGCGGGAGATGGCCCGCGAGCTCGGGCCCGTGCGGCGGCCGGGGGTCACCCACGTGGTCGAGATGCTCGGCGACCTCGGCACGCCGCTGCTGCAGCACGAGGCGGGGCGCGCCACGTTGCAGCTGGCCAGGGCGCTGGCCGCCGAGCCGGTGCTGCTGCGCACGCCCGGGGTGCTCGCCACCCCCGCATTGCGCGACGCCGTGCTCCGCGACGCCCACGTCGGCCGCGCGCTGGACATGCTCGACGAGCTCGACCTGGCCTTCGTCGGCGTCGGCCCCGCCGACTTCCACGGGCCGTTGCGCGAGGGGGACAACTTCTTCTCCGCGGAGCAGCTCGCCGAGGTGCGCGCGGCGGGCGCCGTCGGCCAGCTCGACCAGCGCTTCATCGACGCCGAAGGCAAGCCGGTCATGACCCCGCTCGACGACCTCGTGGTCGCCATCACCCACAACCAGCTGCGCGCGGCGCAGACCCGGCTCGTCGTCGCGGGCGGCTCCAGCAAGTGGGAGTCGCTGCACGCCGCCCTCCGCGGGGGCTGGGTCGACGTCCTCGTCACCGACCTCGCCAGCGCCCGCTACCTGATCTCGCACGCCGACTGAGGAGACACGATGGATCTGTCAACGGAAACGTTGCTGGAGATGCAGCGGCGGATGCTGCGCATCCGCTACTTCGACGAGCGCGCCTCCAAGATGGTCAAGCGCGGCCACATCCCCGGCACGGTGCACACCAGCATCGGCCAGGAGGCCCAGGTCGTCGGCGCCTGCATGGCGTTGGGCGACAACGACTTCATGTCCGGCAACCACCGCAGCCACGGCCACCCCATCGGCAAGGGATCGCCGCTCGGCCCCCTGATGGCCGAGCTGGTCGGCAAGGCCGACGGCGTCTGCGGCGGCAAGGGCGGCTCGCTGCACCTGGCCGACTTCAACGTCGGCAGCCTCGGCGAGTCCGGCATCGTCGGGTCGTCCATCCCGATCGCCACCGGCGCCGCGCTGTCGAGCAAGGTGCTGGGCAACGGCAAGGTGGCGCTGGCGTTCTTCGGCGACGGCGCGGCCAACCAGGGCTGCCTCTACGAATCCATGAACCTCGCGGGCGCCTGGGGTCTCCCCGTGGTGTTCCTGTGCGAGAACAACCAGTACGCGCTCTCGACGCCCGCGCACACCGTCACATCCGGTGTGATCGCCGACCGCGCGGCCGGGTTCGGCATGCCCGGCGTGCGCGTCGAGGACGGCCAGGACGTGCTCGCGGTATACGAGGCCGTGCGCGCCGCCGTCGAGCGGGCGCGCAGCGGCGAAGGCCCGTCGCTGGTCGAGGTCGTCACCTACCGGTTCAACGAGCACTCCGAAGGCCTGCGCCTCGGCGTGGACTACCGCGACAAGGACGAGAAGACGGCCTGGCTGGAGCGCGACCCGATCGTCATCTTCCGGCGGTGGCTCGCCGAGCACGGCCACGCCACCGAGGAGCAGCTCGACGCGCTCGACGCCGAGGTGCGCGCGGAGGTCGACGAGTCGGTGGCCTTCACCGACGCGAGCCCCTTCCCCGACCCGTCGCGCGCCTTCGCCGACCTCTACACCGAACCGTTCGGGCCCACCCACGCGGAGCACGGCCCCGGCCCCCTGATCGGAGCCCAGAAATGACCGTCATGAGCTACCTCGGCGCGATCGGCGCCGCACAGCGCGAGGCCATGCAGGCCGACGAGCGCGTCGTGATCATCGGCGAGGACGTCGAGGCCAACGTCTACGGCACCACCGGTGGGAGCGGGAAGTCCCGTGCCGCGTCCGGTGACTTCCTGGAGATGTTCGGCGCCAACCGGATCCGCAACACCCCGATCTCCGAGGAGGTCATCGTCGGGGCGTGCGCGGGTGCGGCGATGACCGGGCTCCGGCCGATCGTCGACCTGTCCTACTCGTCGTTCCTCTACATGGCGATGGACCAGTTCGTGAACCAGGTCGCGAAGAACCGCTACATGTTCGGCGGCCAGGCCTCGATGCCGGTCGTGTTCCGCTCCGCGATGTTCTACGGCCTCAACACCGGCGCGCACCACTCCGACCGGCCGTACCCGATGTTCATGAACGTGCCCGGGCTGAAGGTCGTCGTGCCCGCCTCCCCGGCGGACGCCAAGGGCCTGCTGCGCACGGCCGTCGACTCCGACGACCCCGTGCTCATCTTCGAGGCCTGCATGCTGTGGGGCACGAAGGAGGACGTCCCCGAGGAGGAGTACCACACCCCGTTCGGCGTGGCCCGCACCGTCCGCGAGGGCTCCGACGTCACGATCGTCGCGATCTCCAGCGCCGTGCCCGAGGCGGTCAAGGCGGCCGACGAGCTCGCCGAGCAGGGCATCTCGGCCGAGGTGCTCGACCCCCGCACGTTGGTGCCCCTCGACGTCGAGGCGATCGTCTCCTCGGTGCAGCGCACCGGACGGCTGGTCGTCGCCGACCCGGCCCACCGCACGTGCAGCGCCGCCGCCGAGATCTCGGCCATCGTGGCCGAGGAGGCGTTCTCGTCGCTCACCGCGCCGATCGTGCGGGTGACCACGCCGGACACGCAGATCCCGTTCAGCCCGGCGCTGGAGAAGCAGCTCTACCCCAACCGCTACTCGATCGCCGACGCGGTGCGCCGGGTCACCGGCGAGGCCTTCGCCACCCCCGCGGGCATCGCGACCAGCGCTCCCCGTTAGACCCCACCGGAAGGAAGGAAACCGCCATGGCACGCGTCGAGGTGCTGCTCCCGCAATGGGGCATGGGCATGAGCGAGGGCACCGTCCTCAGCTGGCACAAGGCCGTCGGTGACAGCGTCACCGAGGACGAGCCGCTCGCCGAGGTCGAGGCCGAGAAGGTGGAGGAGACCCTCGAGTCCCCCGCCACCGGCACGCTCAGCGAAATCCTCGTCAACGAGGGCGACACGGTCGAAGTCCGCACCGTCGTCGCGGTCATCGAAACGAGCTGACGGGAGTCGCTGTGGACGAGCTGTCTCTGCCCTTCGACGTGGTGGTCGTCGGGGCGGGCGTCAACGGGCTGGGCATCGCCCGGGACGCCGCATTGCGCGGCCTGCGCGTCGCCCTGTTGGAGCAGGACGACATCTGCAGCGGGGTGTCCGCGTGGTCGGGACGGCTCGTCCACGGCGGCCTCCGCTACCTGGAGCACCGCGACTTCGCGCTCGTCCGCGAGTCGCTGCGCGAGCGCGAGCTGCTGTTCCGCCTCGCCCCGCACCTGGTCAAGCCGGTGCGGCTGCTCATGCCCTTCTACGCCCACAACCGCAGGCCGCCGTGGATGATCCGGCTGGGCATGGTGCTCTACGACGGCCTGTCGTTCGACAAGAAGACCGGGCGCCACGAGATCCTCGACAAGGCGGGCATCACGGCCCGCTTCACCGGCATCGGCACCGACGGGCTCACCGGCTCGGCCGTGTTCACCGACGGGCAGGTCGAGTACGCCGAGCGGCTCTGCGTGGAGCTGGCCGTCGCGGCCGCGGGCGACGGCGCGGTGATCCGCACCAAGGCCCGGGTCGACGAGCCGATCATCGAGAACGGGCGCGTGGCCGGGGTGCGGTTCCACGACGGCGTCACCGGCGAGCACCGCGAGGTGCGCGCGAAGGTCGTCTACAACGTGGCCGGGCCGTGGATCGACCGGGTCTTCCCCGGCGCCACCGGCCAACCCCGGCTCAACGGCGGCACGAAGGGCTCCCACCTGGTCGTCGACCCGTTCCCGGGCGCGCCGACCGACGTCGTCTACTACGAGTCGCAGGCCGACGGGCGGCTGGTGCTGGTCATCCCGTGGATGGGCCGCTACCTGTTGGGCACCACCGACATCCGGTTCGACGACGAGCCCGACGACGCCCGCTGCGACGCCGACGAGATGGCCTACATCCTGGGCGAGGTCAACACGCTCGTTCCGGGCGCCAATCTCACCCCCGACGACGTGCTTTACACCTACTCCGGCGTGCGGCCGCTGCCGTACGCGCCGGACAAGAAGGAGAGCGACGTGCCGCGCACCCACGTGCTGCACGAGCACGGCGGCGACCTCGCGGGCCTGATCACGATCGTGGGCGGCAAGCTCACCACCTACCGCCAGCTCGCCGAGGATGCCGTCGACGACGCGTTCAAACGGCTGGGCCGCAAGGCCCCGAAGTGCGTCACGCGCAGGCTGCCCTTCCCGGGCGCGATCACCGACCCGGCGCCGCTGCGCGCCGAGCTGATCGCGGCGGGCGTCCCCGCGCGCACCGCGGAGCGGCTGCTCAAGTTCTACGGACGACGGGCCGTGGACGTGCTGGCGACGGCGGGCGACGACCCCGAGCTGCTGGCCGAGTTCGACGCGGGCTCCGGCGCGATCGGCGCGGAGCTGGTCTTCGCCGTGCGCCACGAGTTCGCCCGCACGCTCGCCGACGTGCTGGCGCGCCGGGTGCTGCTCGCCTTCGAACCCGGGCACGGACTCGCGTCGGTGGACCGGGCCGCGGAGATCCTGGGGGCCGAGCTCGGCTGGGACACCGACCGCCGCAAGGCGGAGATCGCGGACTACCAGCGGTGGCTCACCCACCTCGCGATCCCGGAGAGGGTCTCGTGACCGGCCGCTACGTGATGGCGCTCGACCTCGGGTCGACGAGCGCCCGCGCGGTGCTCGTGGACGAGGACGGGCGCATCGTCGCCGTGGC
>DATAOO010000204.1:0-12371 GCA_036265695.1 Pseudonocardia sp.
GTCGTGTACTCGCCCGCGGTGCGGAACGAGTAGCGGGTGAAGTCGGCGAACTCGATGAGCAGCTCGCGGGCGCGCACCGGGTCGGTGCGGATGAACGACGCGATCGTGGTGAGCGCGTTGTAGACGAAGTGCGGGCTGATCTGGGCCCGCAGGGCGCGCACCTCGGCCCGGTCGAGGCGGGCGCGCGCCTCCTCCAGCTCGGCCAGCTCCAGCTGCGACGAGACGTAGCGGGCGACCTCGGCCGTGGCCCGCAGGATCACCGGGCCTGCGGTGGAGGTGGTGACGGCCCCGAGCGTGCCGATGATCGTGCCGTCGCTCTCCAGGGGCATCACGACGATGCCGCGCACCGGGCAGTCGTTGCGCTCGCAGACGATGGCCGAGTGCGACAGCATCTGCTGCCGTCCCGTGGAGATCACCTGTTCGGCGAGCGAGCGCACGTCGGGCTCGTGCTGGTCGGCGGCGCCGTCCCAGCCCAGGGTGTTGCCGCGGTTGTCGGTCATGGTGAGCGCGCAGGTGTCGAGCAGCTGGCGCAGGTAGGGCAACGCGAACGACGCCGACGACTGCGACAGCCCTTCCCGCAGCGACGGCGCGGCCAGCGCCACCGTGTGCAGCGTGCCGAACGTGGCCCGTTCGAGCGGGGTGGCGAAGTTGTTGCGGCGGTTGCGCAGGAAGTAGAAGAGCGCGACCAGGCTGGTGACGAACGCCAGCCCGATCGCCGACAGCAACACGGTCGGCGAGGAGAGCAGGTCGTTCATCTGAGCTCCTACCGGACCAGTCGCGAAAGCCGCCGGTCGGCGAGGGGTTTGCCACCGGTCTGGCAGCCCGGACAGTACTGGAACGAACGGTTGGCGAACGACACCTCCCGCACGGTCTCCCCGCACACCGGGCACGGCAGCCCCGTGCGCGCGTGCACCCGGAGACCGGAGCGCTTCTCCCCCTTCAGCGACGCGGCGCCCTGGCCGACCGACCGCTCGACGGCGTCGGTGAGCACCGAGCGCAGCGCGTCGTAGAGGACGTCGACCTGCTCGCGTTTGAGCCGCCCGGCGACCGCGTAGGGCGAGAGCTTGGCGGTGTGCAGGATCTCGTCGCTGTAGGCGTTGCCGACGCCCGCGAGCCACGTCTGGTCGACGATCAGCGTCTTGATGCGCTCGGTGTGCCCGGCGAGCAGCTCGGCGAACTCCTCGCGGGTGACGGCCAGCGCGTCGGGCCCCAGCCGCGCGATGCCCGGCACCTGCTGCGGATCGGGCACGAGGTACACGGCCAGCCGCTTCTGCGTGCCCGCCTCGGTGAGGTCGAAGCCGGGGCCGCCGACCTCGTCGAGGTGCAGCCGGAACTCCAACGGGCCCTTGCCGGGCTTCGGCGGCACCGCGGAAGCGGTGTCGTGCCAGCGCAGCCAGCCCGCCCGGGACAGGTGGGTGATCAGGTGGAGCGGGTCCTCGGGCCGGTCGAGGAACTCGACGGCGAGGAACTTCCCGTAGCGCGCCGCGCCGGTGACGACCCGCCCGACCAGGGCCTGCACCGGCGGGTCGAAGGTCTTGACGGCGCTCATCGACGCGACGTCCACGCGCGCGACCGGGCGGTAGAGGGCGTGCTCGCGCAGGTGGTGCGCGAGCGCCTCGACCTCCGGCAACTCAGGCACGTTAGTTCACCGGCTGCAAAGGACTGTCGGCGTGGCCGGGGGTGCCTTGCGTGCGCAGCCGTCGCACGACGATGCGCATCTCCTCACGGGCGCGGGAGCCGCCGCGGATCAGCCCGGTCCAGCGCTCGGCGGGCTGCTCGTAGTTGCCCTCGGTCTCGGCGACGACCGTCCAGGGTCTGCGCAGCCACCACCGGATGGGGAAGAACAGCACGATGAGCGTGGCGACGATCCAGATGTACCACGGCACGTGCACGCCGCTCGGCGACCACACGATGATGATCACCCAGAACAGGAACAGCGAGGAGAGGATCAGCACCGCGGCGCCGCGGCCGCCGTCGACATCGTGCTCGAAGTCGTCGCCGGTGGCGGGCAGCGACCACGCGACGCTCCGGCGCACCGACCACATGCGCCCGTCGACCCCCGCGACCGTCTTCGCTCCCACCGCGCCATCATCCCACAGCGCGGAGCGACTTTCGGCGACCGTGCGCGCCGACCGACCGGTCCTTGAGGTCGATGCCCTTGGTCTCCGGGAGGGTGAGGACGACCAGGCCGGACAGCACGCCGAGGATGATGCCGTACCAGATGAACGTGCTGGTCATGTTCTGGCTGGCGAAGAACGTCTGCAGGTACGGCGCGGTGCCGCCGAAGAGCGCCACCGCGATGGAGTACGGCACCGCGAGCCCGATCGCCCGGATCCGCGTCGGGAAGATCTCGGCGTAGACGGCGGGCCCGATCGACGAGAACGCCCCGAGGAACACGAGCGCGATCGACATCGCGACGAACAGCGACCACGGTGACGTCGTGAGCATCGCGTTCAGCGGGAAGCTCAGCACCGCCATGCCGAGCATCGCGGTGAGCAGCACGGGCCTGCGCCCGATCCGGTCGGAGACGATCCCCCAGAGCGGCAGCACGATGAGGAAGACCACCTGGGCCGCGGTGCCCGCCCACAGCGCGCCCGCCGCGGGGACGTGCACCACGTTGATCGCGTACGCGGGCGCCGAGATCGCCCACACGTAGTACAGGACGGTGGCCCCCATCGTCAGGCCGATGACCTGGAACAGCAGCTTGGGGTGTTCCTTGACCGTCTGCCAGATGCCGGTCTTCGGCTCCTCGAGCACGACCTCGTCGACGAACACCTCGGTCTCGTGCATCCGCAGGCGCATGTAGAGCGCGTAGAGGCCGAAGAGGCCGCCGAGGATGAACGGGATGCGCCAGCCGTACGCGGTCATCGCGTCCTGGGTGAGCACGGTCGACAGGATCGCCGCCAGGAGGGTGCCCGCGAGCTGGCCGATCGTGCCCGAGAAGTAGATCAGGCTCGACCACAGCCCGCGCCGCTCCCGCGGGGCCGCCTCGGCGATGTAGGTCTGCGCCGACGGCAGCTCGCCGCCATGGGCGAGGCCCTGCGCGAGCCGGGCCAGCACGAGGATGATCGACGCGCCCACGCCGATCAGCGCGTAGCTCGGGCTGAGCCCGATGACGAGGCTGCCCGCCGCGGCCAGCGCGACCGTGAGCGTCATCGACAGCTTCCGGCCCTTCTTGTCGGCGATCCAGCCGAACAGCCAGCCGCCGAAGGGCCGGGCGACGAACCCGACGGCGAACACGATCAGCGTCTTCAACACGTCGGACACCGGGTCGCCGCTGTGGAAGAACTGGGAGGCGAAGAACGGCGTGAACGTGGTGTAGACGCCCCAGTCGAACCACTCCATCGCGTTGCCGGAGCCGATGCCGAACAGGGTGCGGGCCTTGCTCTGGTTCGCCGCGGTCGGGACGGTCACGACGCCACCTCCAGCCTCTGTGCGGCCAAGCCTGCGTAGACGGCGGCCGCGTCGGACAGCACGTTCGGGTCGAAGTCGGCCCGCGGGGAGTGGTTCATCGGCGCGGTGGCCGGGTCGAGTCCCGGCGGGGTCGCGCCGATCACGACGAAGGCGCCCGGCACCTCGGCGAGCACCCGGGAGAAGTCCTCCGAGCCCGAGATCGGGACGGGCAGTTCGGCGTAGCGCTCCGGCCCGAGGACGTCGCGCACGACGTCCGCCGCGAACTCGACCTCGGCCGCGGTGTTCACCGTGGTCGGGTACTCCGCCTCGAACCGGAACTCCACGTCGACGCCGTGCGCCGCCGCGACCCCTTCGAGCGTGCGCTTGATCGCCGCGCCGAGGCGCTCCTCGTTGGCCTCGCTGTAGCGGCGCACGGTGGCCTCGAACGTCACCGTGTCGGGGATGACGTTGCGCTTGGTGCCGCCGTTGATCGTCCCGACGGTGATCACGACCGGGTCGAAGATGTCGAACGTGCGGGTGACCGTCGTCTGCAGCGCCACGACCATCTGGGCCGCGGCGACGATCGGGTCGCGGGCGTGGTGCGGCGCCGAGCCGTGCCCGCCCTCGCCGTGCACGGTCACGAAGAGCCCGTGCGACGCCGACAGGATGGTGCCGGGACGGCTGGAGAACAGGCCCGACGGCAGGTGGTTCGAGAACACGTGCATGCCGAAGGCGGCGTCGACGCGCCTGCCCGCCGCCTCCAGCACCCCCTCGCGGATCATCACGCCGGCGCCGTCGAAGCCCTCCTCGCCGGGCTGGAACATGAACACGACGTCGCCCCTGAGCCCGTCGCGGTGTTCGGAGAGCAGCCGGGCGGCCCCGACGAGCGCCGTCGTGTGCAGGTCGTGCCCGCAGGCGTGCATCGCGCCGTTGGTCGCGGCGAACTCCAGGCCGGTCTGCTCGTCGACGGGCAGCGCGTCCATGTCGCCGCGGATCAGGACCGCACGGGGGTCGCCGTCGTCGCGTCGCCCGCCGCGCAGCACGCCGACGACCGACGTGGTCTCGGCCCCGGTCGAGATCTCGAGGCCCAGGCCGTCGAGCTCGGCGAGCACCCGCTCCTGGGTGTGCGGCAGCGCGAGCCCGACTTCGGGACGGCGGTGCAGCGCCTTCCGCAGCTCGACGAGATCTCCCTGGATCGCGGCGGCATCGTCGCGGAATGACACGCCCATCACGGCATGGCAACACGCTGTGTGAGCAGCGTCAAATTGTGACGGGGACGCTGGTGAGCCCGTTGATGAAGTTCGACGTCAACCGCCGCGGCTCGCCGTCGAGGCGCAGCTCCCCGAGCTTCAGGAGCTCCGCGAAGAACGCCTGCATCTGCAGCCGCGCGAACGCCGCGCCGAGGCAGAGGTGCGGCCCCTGCCCGAACGCGACGTGGTCGTTGGGGCTGCGGGCGACGTCGAAGCGGAACGGGTCGGGGAAGCGGCGCTCGTCGACGTTGGCCGACACGTGGTAGACGACCACCTTGTCGCCCGTCCGGATCGCCTGCCCGCCCAGCTCCAGGTCGCGGGTGGCGGTACGGCGGAACGTCAGCACGGGCGGGTGCAAGCGCAGCATCTCCTCGATCGCCGACGGCAGCAGCGCCGGGTCGGCGCGCAGCCGGGCGTACTGGTCCGGGTGCCGCAGAAGCAGGAGCACGCCGCCGGGCAGGGCACTGCGGACGGTGTCGTTGCCCGCGATGACCAGCAGGAAGAAGAACATCTTGAGCTCGGCGTCGGTGAGCTTCTCGCCGTCGACCTCGGCCTGCACCAGCGCCGTCATGACGTCGTCGGCGGGCTCGTGGCGTTTGCGCTCGGCCAGCTCCTCCGCGTAGCCGAACATGTCGGCGAGCTGCGCGGGTGATCGGGGGTTCACCGGCTTGCCGTCCGGCCCGGTCACGACGACGCCGTGCTCCGGGTCCTGGTACCCGATCACCCGGTTCGTCCACTCCAGCAGGAGGCCGCGGTCGGCGTCCGGCACGCCGAGCAGGTCGCACAGGTTGGCCAGCGGCAGCTCGTCGGTGACGTCGCGGGGCAGGTCGAAGCGGCTCCCCGCGTCCTTCAGCAGGCGCGCCGCGCGCTCCCGGATGACGTCGGCGAACCGGGTGAGCCGCCGTCGGGTGAACGCGCCCGTCACGAGCGTGCGCAGCCGCACCTGCTCCGGCGGGTCCATGTTGAGGATCATCCGGCGGATGAACGGGAGGTCGGCGGGGTCGGGGTCGCGGATCTGCGTGGCACCCAGCGAGGACGAGAAGTCCGCGGGCGTCCGCAGCACGTGCCGGACGTCGGCGTAGCGCGTGACCGCCCAGTACCCCGGCCCCGAGGGCCAGATGCCCACCTCGTGCTCGTCCTGCCAGCTCACCGGCTCGTGGTCGCGCAGCTCGCGCAGGGCCTCGTGGGGTACGCCCTTGGCGAAGACCCGGGGATCGAAGACGTTGGGCACGGGAGAGGCATATCACTTGCCGGCCGCCGCCACCGAAGAGCATGCTTGAGGCACGCAAGTTGTTGCTTGCTACAAGCAAAACAAAGGTAAAGGGATGGACGACACCGCGGACCTGATCGGCCAGGACCTCGCACGGCTGTTGCGCGTCGTCGCGCGGCAGCGCCACCAGGCCGAGACCTACGTGCTGGGCGTGCTCCTGGAGAAGGGTCCGCAGCGCGTCGGGGAGATCGCGCAGGCGCTGGGCACCGACCCGTCCACGGTGAGCCGCAAGGTCGCCGCGCTCGTGGACGCCGGTCTGGTGGAGCGTCGCGTCGATCCCGCCGACGGCCGCGCCCACCTGCTCGCCGTCACCCCCGCGGGCGAGCAGCGGTGCGCCGACGGCCGCCGCCACCGCATCGCCATGGTCGCCTCGGTGTTGTCCGGGTGGCCCGAAGACTCCCGTCGCCAGCTGGCCACGCTGTTGGGCCAGTTCGCCGACGGTCTGCAAGAACACGGAGCAAACCGATGACCGCAGCCCTCGCAGAACGCAACCAGGGCGAAGGCGGTGAGCTCAGCCACCGCCAGATCCTGACGATCCTCGTCGGGCTGCTGCTGGGGATGTTCCTGGCCGCGCTCGACCAGAACGTCGTGTCCACGGCGATCCGCACGATCGCCGACGACCTCGGCGGCCTCTCCCAGCAGGCCTGGGCCACCACGGCGTTCCTCATCACGAGCACGATCGCGACGCCGCTCTACGGCAAGCTCTCCGACATCTACGGGCGCAAGCCGTTGTTCCTCCTCGCGATCTCGATCTTCATCGTCGGCTCGGTGACCTGCACGTTCGCCCAGTCGATGTACCAGCTGGCGGCGTTCCGCGCGCTGCAGGGGATCGGCGCGGGTGGGCTGTTCTCGCTCGCGCTGACGATCCTCGGCGACATCGTGCCGCCCCGCGAACGCGCCCGCTACCAGGGCTTCTTCCTCGCGGTGTTCGCGACGTCCAGCGTGGCGGGCCCGGTGATCGGCGGCCTCCTCGCGGGCGCGCCCACGATCCTCGGCATCGACGGCTGGCGCTGGATCTTCCTCATCAACGTGCCGATCGGGGCGGTCGCGCTGGTCGTCGTGGCGAAGGTGCTCAACCTGCCGAACACGTCACGCGGGCGGCGGCGCATCGACTGGCCCGGCGCCACACTGCTGGCGGTCGGACTCGTGCCGCTGCTGCTCGTCGCCGAGCAGGGCCGCGCGTGGGGCTGGGGCTCCGCCGCGTCCGTCGCCTGCTACGTGCTCGGCGGACTCGGGCTGCTGTTCTTCGTGCTCGTCGAGCGCTGGTACGGCGACGACGCCCTGCTGCCGCTGCGACTGTTCCGCAGCAGCGTGTTCTCGCTGGTCACGGTGGTCGGCGTGATCGTCGGCATGACGATGTTCGGCGGGATCGCGGTGCTGCCGCAGTTCCTGCAGATCGTGCGCGGGGCGTCACCGATCGAGAGCGGTTTCCTCATGCTGCCGCTGGTCGCGGGGATCATGACCGCCTCGCTCCTCTCCGGCCAGGCCACGTCGCGCACCGGGCGGTACAAGGTGTTCCCGGTGGTGGGCACGCTGCTCATGCTGGGCGCGCTGGTGATCCTCCACTTCCGGATCAGCGTCGACATCCCGTTCTGGGAGCTCGACCTCTACATGGCGATGTTCGGCCTGGGTCTGGGCGGCTGCATGCAGACGCTGGTGCTCGCGGTGCAGAACGCGTCGCCCGCGCGGGACATGGGCGTGGTTACGGCGTCGTCTACGTTCTTCCGGCAGCTCGGCGGCACGCTCGGCACGGCCATCTTCTTCTCGATCCTGTTCTCCACGCTCCCCGGCAACATCGCGGCCGCGATGACGTCGGCCGCGAAGACCGACCCGGCGTTCCAGGCCGCGGTGGCCGACCCGGCCGTGCGCGACAACGCCGCCAACGCACCGTTCTTCGCGCTGAACCAGGGCGGCGGGGCCAACGACCTGAACGACTCCGCGTTCCTGCAGACGATCGACCCGCGGCTCGCCCGGCCGATCCTCGAAGGCTTCACGAGCTCCATGAGCCTGGTGTTCCTGGTGGCGGCGTGCGTGATCGCCGTCGGGTTCGTGCTGGTGCTGTTCGTGCGGGAGCTGCCGCTGCGCACGATGTCCGGGGCGCGGGCCGCGGCGATGGAGGAGGCCGCGCGCACGGGCGAGGTGCCCGTCGCGGTTCCGGCCGAGGCCGTGGCTGCCGATGCGTCCGGGTCCGCGCCTACCGCGGTTGGGGCCGGGGGCGCGCTTCCGCGAGGGGGCGCCGCTGTTCCGGCGGGGGCCGCCGGGGTTCCGGACGCGGCGGACGGCGCCACCACCCAGCCCGAACGCTTCGCGCCACGTTACGGCGCTACCGCGGGCACGGCGCCCGGCGCACCGTCCGCCTCCGCGCGGGACGACGCCGGGACCACCCGCCCGAACGAGGCGGACGCCGCCGGGACCGGGCAGTCCACCGGGGCCGACACCGACCTCGCGGCGGGCGGCCGACCCGAGGACGAGGCCGACAGCTGGTTCGCGACGGCCACCGCCGTGCCCTCGACCGACGGCCCCGGCGTGGCGGGCCGGGCCACCCGGGCCGACGGGAAGGGGCTGCCGACCGTCACGGTGACCGTCGCCGACCCGGCCGGACACCAGGAGGCCCGCACGACCACCGACGCCGAGGGCCGGTACGCGGTCGCGCTCCGCAGCGCGGGCACCTACCTCGTCGTCGCGGCCGCGGGTGCCTACCAGCCGCACGCGGCGCTGGTGGTGGTCGGGCCCGACGCGGTCACCCGGCACGACGTCACGCTCGCGGGCACGTCCGGCGTGCACGGCCTGGTCCGGCACGGCGGCGAGCCGGTCGCAGGCGCCGCCGTCACGCTGATCGACGCCCACGGCGACGTCGCGGCCGTCGGCGTCACCGACGGCTCCGGCCGCTACCGGCTCGCGGGCGTACCCGACGGCGCCTACACGCTCACGGCGGCGAGCGCGGGCCACCAGCCGTCGGCGTCGAGCGTGTGGTTGGACGTCGGCATCACGGTGGAGCGCAACCTCGAACTGCCGCAGCGCGCCCGGCTGGTCGGCACGGTCACGGCCGAGAGCTCGGGCCGTCCCGTCGAGGAGGCCACCGCGACGCTGGTCGACGCGGGGGGCGTGGTCGTCGGCACGGCTGTGACCGACGCCGAGGGCGCGTTCGCCTTCGCCGACCTGCCCGCGGGCACCTACACGCTCACGGCGCGCGGCTACGCCCCCGCGGTGCAGACCGTGCACGTCGAGGCCGGTGGCACGACGGCCGCGGAGATCACGTTGAGCCCGGGGTCGCGCGCGATCGCGCTGCTCTGAGACGGGGGACCGCCCGCGCCGGCCGGGGGGCGGCGCGGGCGGTCAGGTGACTGTCAGCCGAAGTCGAGCGCCCCGGTGAGCACGCCCTCGTGCGCGAGGAGCCATTCCTTGGTCGAGCGGCCGCCGCCGAAGCCGCCCAGCCCGTCGGCGGCCATCACGCGGTGGCAGGGCACGACGACCGGGAGCGGGTTGCTGCCCATGATCGCGCCGACCCCGCGCGCGGCGGTGTGGGCGCTGCCCAGCTCGCTGCGGGCGGCCAGCTCGCCGTAGGTGGCGGTCGCGCCGTACCCGACCGTCGTGAAGAGCGTCTCCAGCACCCGGCGCTGCGAACCGCGGGTGAGCGACCAGTCCAGCGGCACGTCGAACACCCGCCGCCCGCCCGCGAAGTACTCCCGCAGCTGCGCCACCGCTCGCTCCAGCACCGCCTCCGCGTCGGGCGCGCCCGCCTCCCCCCGCTGCCCGGGCTCGGCCGCCGCCTGCCGGTTCGATCGCGCGGGCTCGTGCGCCACGGCGGGGAGGCCCAGCCGTTCGGCGGCCTGGGCCGCGGCCTCGGGGTGGTCGCCGAACGCGACGAGCGCGAGCCCGGCCGCCGTCGCCCCAACCGTCAACGCCCCGATCGGGCCCGGCGCGGGCATGACCGTCCACGTGAACACGCCGCCAGTCTGCCCCGGCGTCCGGGACGACGGCCACGGCATTGCGACCTGCCCGCTGCGACGACCGCTCAGCCCGGGAACAGGTCGGCCACGAGGTGCCGCAGCGCCCACTCCGCCCAGTCCGGCGTGGTCCAGCCCTGCTGCACGACGAGCAGGCCGTACGTCTCGGGCGCGAGCAGGGTGGCGAGGACGTCGGTGGCGCGCTGCAGCGACATGTCCACGGTGAAGCCCGGGTGCTCGGCGAGCTCGTCGACCGCGCGGGCGTGGGCGTCGAGCGCCGCCGCCCGCGCGGTGGCCAGGAGCTCGGCGGGCTCCGGGTCGGCCGCCGCGGCCCGCAGCACCGCGTCCAGGGGATGACGGCGCTCGACCGCGGCCGTGGTCAGGTCGACGTGCCGGGCGAGCGCGACGGGCCCGTCCGGCGCGGCCGCGAGCGCCTCGGGCCACCCGGCGGGCCGCTCCGGCCCGGCCGCGTCCCACACCGCTCGCAACACCGCGGCCTTGCTGCCGAAGGCCAGGTAGAGCGTCTGCACGGCGACGCCCGCGGCCGCCGCGAGCTCGGCCATCGTCGTGTCGAGGTAGCCGCGGGCGACGAACAGCGGCGCTGCCGCCGCGACCACCCGCTCCCGCGTGGCATGCGCCCTGGCCGCCCCCGCCCGCTTGCGTGCGGCGACCGTCACACAACCTCCTTGTGTAATGCCATTACATATCGACGTTCTGCAACACTAGTCCAACCGCCGCTGCGTCTTGGACGGCCACGCCGACCGACTTGTAGAGCGTGATCTGGTCGGGGCTGGTGCGGCCCGGCCGAGCGCCGCTGATGATCTCGCCGAGCTCCGGGAGGTCGCTGGTGATGAGCCCGGCGGCGAGCGGGTCGAGGAGGTCGGTGGCGCCGCCGGGGTGGGGCGCGAGCGCGGCGGCGCGGGACTCGACGACGACCAGCGCGTCGGTGACCGTGGCGTCGTCGACCTCCCGGCCCGCCGCGTTGAAGCCCACCGACGTCACGTGGGTGCCGGGGTCGAGCCATTCGCGCCGCACCACGGGCTCGACGCTGTGCGTGGTCGCGCAGGCGATGTGCGCGCCCGCGAGCGCGTCGGCGTAGCTCTCGGCGGGCCGCACGGTGTCCGCGAGGTCGGCCAGCTCGTCCGCCACCGCCCGGGCCTTGACGGGGTCGCGGCCCGCGATCCGGATCTCGGTGATCGGCCGCACCCGGCAGACGGCCCGTGCGTGCGACCGCGCCTGCACCCCGGTGCCCAGGACGGCGAGCACCGACGCGTCCGGGTGCGACAGCAGCCGAGCCGAGAGGGCCGAGCCCGCGCCCGTGCGGATGGCCGTGATCGCGGTGCCGTCCAGCACGGTGGTTGGCTCCCCGTTCTCCGGGTCGAACGCGACGATCAGCGCCTGGTGGGTGGGCAGCTCCGTGTTGTGCGGGAACAACGTCACCAGCTTGGCCATGAGCACGCCGATCGACGGCACGTAGCCGGGCATCGCGCCGAGGAACCCGCTCGCCCCCGGCACCGCCGCCACGATCCGAGCGGGGGACGAGGCCGCCCCCGAGCTGAGGTCGACCATGGCGGGAGCGAGGGCGGCGATGAGCGCGTCGAGGTCGAGGCGAGCTTCGACGTCGGCTCGGCTGAGGAACAGCATCCCCGGATCCTAGGGCGCCATCCGCTCGACGTCGTCGCAGGTCAACACGGTGGTCGCCGTCGCGCAGAGGAGTCCGGCGAGTTGCCGGTCGACGGCGGCGCCTTCCGCGAACGCCGCCACCTCGTACCCGTCGACGACCAGGGCGCCGCGGTGCACGCCGATCAGCGCGGACCGACCCGCCGGTCGACCTGCAGCAGGTACTCCTTGCGCCGCCACGGGTCGACGGCGGGCCGCGGCCGGGTGGGCGCGGGGCCGCGCACCGGCCGGTGGTGGTCGAACCGGGACTCCAGCACCGCCTCGCCGCGCGTGAGCCCGGGCAGGAGGCGGCGCAGGCCGTGCACGCGCGCCGCCGGGACCATGCCGATGAGCTCCGCGAGCGCGCCGCGCACCACCTGCTCGTGCGCCACCCCGTCCGCGCGGGCCAACGCGGGCAGCACCGCGTCCAGCGTGTCGGCCGGGATCTCCAACCGGAACGCGTGCACCGGCTCGCACACCGTCGCGCCCGCTCGACGCAGGGCGCTGACCAGCACCAACTGCGTCAGGTGCCGGAAGTCGCGGCCGGTTGAGGACATGCTCTTGTCGAACGTGGCGTGCGCGTGGCTCTGCCGCGGCCAGTAGCCGGAGCGGGTCATCGTGACGACGCACCCGGTGATCGGCCAGCCGTACCGGCCGTGCCGCAGCGTCGCCGTCACCGCCTCCCGTACCGCCGTGAAGAACGCCGACGGCATCGACCCCAGCTCGACCTCCAGCCGGAACGCCGTCTCGCCGGGCTCGACGCGCAGCCCGACCGTCGCCAGGAACGGGTTCGCCGCCACGCCGATCAGCGCCTCGGCCGCGCCGACGCCGGTGACCCGCTCGATGCACACC
>DATAOO010000205.1:0-9244 GCA_036265695.1 Pseudonocardia sp.
TGGCCAGCACGATCGCGAAGGACTCCGGCGGCAGCTTGAGCTCGCCGCCGGAGCCCTCTACCGGCTCCGAGGCCAGCAGGATGCGCTCGATCGGATCAACTGGGATCGAGGCCGGCGCGTCCGCGAGGTTGCACACCACCCGGATCCGGCCGCGGTGCACCACGAGGGTGCGCGCCTCGTCGTCGACGGCCACCTCCACGTCGTCGAGCCACGGGTCGGTCAGTTCCGGCCACGCCCGGCGCAGCGCGATCAGCTCGCGGTGCATGCGCAGGAGCGTGGCGTGCGGCTCCTGCTCCCGCTCGGTCCAGTCGAGCTTGGAGTCGAGGAAGGTGGACTCGGCGTTGGGGTCGGGCACGACGGCGTCGCCCCAGCCGTGCTCGGCGAACTCCGCGGTGCGCCCCTCCCGCACCGCGTCGCGCAGCGCGCCGTCGGGGAAGTGCGAGAAGAACTGCCACGGCGTGCGCGCGCCCCACTCCTCGCCCATGTACAGCATCGGCGTGAACGCCGAGGTGAACACGAGCGCCGCCCCGCAGGCCAGCAGGCCGGGGGAGAGGGTGTGGGTGAGCCGGTCGCCGGTGGCGCGGTTGCCGATCTGGTCGTGGTTCTGCAGGTAGACCACGAACCGGTGGGCGGGGATCCGCCGGGTGTCCACGGGCGCGCCGTGGTTGCGCTGCCGGAAGCTCGACCACGTGCCCTCGTGCAGGAACGCCCGGGTGAGCACGTGGGCGAGGCCGGTGAGGCCCGCGGTGGCGAAGTCGGCGTAGTAGCCCTGCGCCTCGCCGGTGAGGGTGGTGTGCAGGCTGTGGTGGACGTCGTCGCACCACTGCGCGGTGAGGCCGTAGCCGCCGCCTTCGCGCGCGGTGACCAGCCGGGCGTCGTTGAGGTCGGACTCGGCGATCAGCGAGAGCGGCCGCCCCACGTGCGCCGAGAGCGCCTCCACCTCGGCGGACAGCTGCTCCAGCACGTGGGTGGCCCGCGTGTCGCGCAGCGCGTGCACGGCGTCGAGGCGCAGCCCGTCGACGTGGAAGTCGCGCAGCCACAGCAACGCGTTGTCGATCACATAGCGGCGCACCGGCTCGGACAGCGAGCCGTCGAGGTTGACCGTGGGACCCCAGATGTTGCTGCCCGCGAAGTAGGGGCCGAAGCGGTCGAGGTAGGCGCCCGACGGGCCGAGGTGGTTGTAGACGACGTCCAGCACCACGCCCATGCCGCGCAGGTGGCAGGCGTCCACGAACCGCTTGAACGCGTCCGGGCCGCCGTAGTTCTCGGTGACCGCGTACCAGCCAACGCCGTCGTAGCCCCAGTTGCGCGGGCCGTCGACGGCGTTGACCGGCAGCACCTCCACGAGGTCGACGCCCAGCTCGGCCAGGTGGTCGAGCCGTCCGATCGCCGTGTCGAACGTGCCCGCCTCGGTGAACGTGCCGATGTGCAGCTCGTAGAGCACGCTGCCGGGCAGCTGGCGGCCCGTCCACGAGCGGTCGGTCCAGAAGAAGGCCGACTGGTCGTAGAGCTGCGACGGGCCGTGCACGCCGTCGGGCTGGCGGTAGGAGCGGGGGTCGGGGAGCGGCGTGGGGTCGTCGTCGAGCAGGTAGGCGTAGCGGGCGCCCGCCGGCGCGTCCAGCTCGGCGCGCCACCAGCCCGCGCCGTCGGGCGTCATCGGGTGCGTGACGCCGTCGAGGTGTACCCGGACCCGGTTGCGCTGCGGTGCCCACACCGCGAAGTCAGCCACCCCCCGATCCTTCCCTACGCCGGACGGACGAGCAGGGCCACCGGGTAGCGGGCCAGGAGGTCCGCGAGCTGGGGCGCGGCGCCGTCGACGGCGGTGTCGGTGACGACGTCGTGCCAGTCCGCCGACCCGTCGGGCAGCGGGAGCACCGTGTCGCCCCACCCGCCGTGGGCGGCCAGCCCGACCGGCAGCCGCGTCGCCACCGCGACGAGTGACGACGACCGCTGGAAGGCCACCGCGTGCGCGGCGGCGGGCCCGTCGGCGGGCAGCGGCCGGTAGCCGACGAACTCCTCCGGCCGGTAGCGGCGCAGCCGCAGCGCACTGGTGGTGACCAGGAGCTTGGCTGCCCCTTCCGCGTCGACGTCGGGCAGCCAGCCCTCGTCGAGGCGGGCCAGCAGGTCACGCCGGGCCGCCCAGTCGACCGGCCTGCGGTTGTCCGGGTCGACCAGCGAGTACTCGAAGAGGTCGGTGCCCTGGTAGACGTCGGGCACTCCGGGGCCCGCGAGCTGCAGCAGCTTCTGGCCCAGCGAGTTCGACCAGCCGGGCCCGCTGATCCGGGCGACGAGCTCCTCGATCTCGGCCACCGTCTCGGCGTCCGCGAGCACCGCCGCGGCCCACGCCGCGACCGCCTCGTCGACCTCCGGCGCGGCCTCGACGTGGCTGGTGGCGAGCTTGGCCTCCTTCGAGGCCTTCGTGAGGTAGCCCGCCATCCGGTCGACCGGGATCGGCCAGGCGCCCACGAGGTTCTGCCACGCCAACAGGTCCAGCGAACGTTCCGGCAGCGGGTGGCGCGCCGACCAGCGGCGCAGGTGGTCGACCCACTCCCGGGGGATCTCGGCGAGCACCGCGAGGCGCGCCCGCACGTCCTCGGAGCGCTTCGTGTCGTGCGTCGAGAGCGTGGTCATGGTGGCGGGCCGGGCCGCCACGCGCTCGGCGAAGGCGGCGTGGAACTCGGCGGGGGAGACGCCGAACCGGTCGGGCGCGCCGCCGACCTCGTTGAGCGCCACGAACCGGTTCCAGCGGTAGAACGTGGTGTCCTCGACGCCCTTCGCCATCACCATGCCGGAGGTCTGCTGCACGCGGGTGGCCAGCTCGCCCCGCGGGTCGGCGAGCATGGCGGTGTAGATGCCGTCGAGCACGTCGGCGAGGTCGGGGCGGTGGGTGCGGGCCACCGACACCGCGGTATCCAGCGCCGCGCGGCCCTCCGGGAGGTAGGAGCGGTACACGGGGAAGCCGCACAGCAACTCGGCGACGGCCTCCCGGGCCCGCTCGACGGCCACGGCGCCCGGGGCGAGCGCGGCGATGCGGCGCACCTCGGCCGCCAGGATCGTGTCGGCCACCTCGCGCCGTGCGGCGTGCTCGGCCGCGTGCAGCGACTCCCGCCGACCCGTGTGCTCGGCCGCGAACTGGGTGAGCAGGCCCGCGCCGTCCGGGTCCACGAACACGCCCTGGATCTCCCGGAGCGCCTCGTAGCCCGAGGTGCCGTCGACCGGCCACGACGCGGGCAGCGCCTCGCCGACCCCCAGGATCTTCTCGACGATCAGCCAGCGGTCGGGCCCGATCGCCGCCCGCAGCCGCCGTGCGTAGCCGCCCGGGTCCGACAGCCCGTCCGGGTGGTCCACGCGCAGGCCGTCCACCGCGCCCTCGTCGACCCAGCGCAGGATCTCGGCGTGCGTGGCCTCGAACACCTCGGGGTCCTCGACGCGCACCGCGGCCAGCGTCGACACGTCGAAGAAGCGCCGGTAGGTCAGCTCCGCGGCGCCGCGCTTCCAGGAGCCGAAGCGGTAGCGCTGGCGCTCGTGCACCTCCTGCGCGGTGCCGCCCTCGGTGCCGGGCGCCACCGGGGCGGAGTGCTCGTAGTAGCGCAGCTCGCTCCCGTCGTCGGAGAGGGCGAGCTCGGAGAGCGCCTTCTCCTCGTCGGCGTCGAGCACCGGGAGCAGGATGGGCCCGGCGTCCCAGTCGATGTCGAAGTACGTCGCGTACGCCGAGTCCTTCCCGTGCCGCAGCACGTCCCACCACCAGGGGTTCTCCCGTGAACCGGCGACGCCGACGTGGTTGGGCACGATGTCGAGCACGAAGCGCAGCCCGTGCTCGCGGACGGCCGCCACCAGCGCGCGCAGCGCCTCGGGGCCGCCGCGCTCCGCGGAGATTTGGGTGGTGTCGACCACGTCGTAGCCGTGGTTGGAGCCCGCCCCCGACTCCAGCAATGGCGACGCGTACAGCGCGCCCGCGCCCAGCGCGTCGAGGTAGGGCAGCAGGTCCCGCACCTGGTCGAAGGTCTGGTCCTTCGAGAACTGGATGCGGTAGGTCGAGGACGGGACGGGGCGGGAGCGCTGCCGGTCCGCGGGCACGCGGCCTCCTCGGCGGGATCGGGGTCAGGGACGGCGCAACGCTAGCCGGTCACGTCGGCTTCCACCGACGGGTCAGTCGAGTCGTTGCATCACGAGCACCGAGCGCGCGGGCACGAGGTGGGTGTCGCCGCCCTTGGCGACCGGCGGCTCCGCCGCCACGATGCCCGGCGCGACGGAGAGCGTGATCACCTCGCCCGCCGCCGTGTCGACGACGATCGCCCACCGCTCCCCGTACTCCGCGCCCGGGAGCGTGACCTCGAGGTCTTCGTAGTGGGCGTTGAGGCAGAGCAGGAACGAGTCGTCGGTGACGCGCTCGCCACGGGGGTCGGCCTCGCTGATGCCCTGCCCGTTGAGGAACGCCACCACGCACTTGCCGAAGCCGGAGTCCCAGTCCTCGCCCGTCATCTCCTGCCCGGAGGGCTGGAACCAGGCGATGTCCGGCAGCCCCGACCAGCGGCTCTGCCCGTCGGCGCGGCGCGGCCGGGCGATCGGGCGGCCCGCGAAGAACCGGCGGCGGCGGAACACCGGGTGGGCGTGGCGCAGCGCGATGACGCCCGCCGTGAACCCGACCAGGGCGGCGTTCTTCGAAAGCTGCGACCAGTCGACCCAGGAGGTGGCGTTGTCCTGGCAGTAGACGTTGTTGTTGCCGCTCTGGGTGCGGCCCATCTCGTCGCCGTGCAGCATCATCGGCACGCCCTGGGAGAGCATGAGCGTGGTGATGAAGTTGCGCTGCTGGCGGTCGCGCAGCGCCAGCACCGCCGCGTCGTCGGTCGGGCCCTCCACCCCACAGTTCCACGAGCGGTTGTGGCTCTCGCCGTCGTTGCCGCCCTCGCCGTTGGCGTCGTTGTGCTTGTCGTTGTAGCTCACCAGGTCGCGCAACGTGAACCCGTCGTGCGCCGTCACGAAGTTGATCGACGCGTAGGGGCGGCGGCCGTCCTGCTGGTAGAGGTCCGAACTGCCCGCGATGCGCGAGGCGAACTCGCCGAGCGTGCCCGGCTCGCCGCGCCAGAAGTCGCGCACGGTGTCGCGGTACTTGCCGTTCCACTCGCTCCACAGGGGCGGGAAGTTGCCGACCTGGTAGCCGCCCGGCCCGACGTCCCACGGCTCGGCGATGAGCTTGACCTGGCTGATCACCGGGTCCTGCTGCACGAGGTCGAAGAACACGCTCAGCCGGTCGACGTCGTAGAACTCCCTGGCCAGGGTGGACGCGAGATCGAAGCGGAAGCCGTCGACGTGCATCTCGGTCACCCAGTAGCGCAGCGAGTCCATGATCAGCTGCAGCGTGTGCGGGTTGCGGACGTTGAGCGAGTTGCCGGTGCCCGTGTAGTCCATGTAGTAGCGCTCGTCGCCCTCGACGAGGCGGTAGTAGGCGGCGTTGTCGATGCCGCGCATCGAGAGCGTGGGCCCCATGTGGTTGCCCTCGGCGGTGTGGTTGTAGACCACGTCGAGGATCACCTCGATGCCCGCGCCGTGCAGGTCGCGCACCATCGCCTTGAACTCCTGCACCTGGCTGCCGGGCCGGGAGCCCTTGGCCGCGTAGGCGTGGTGCGGGGCGAGGTAAGCGATCGTGTTGTAGCCCCAGTAGTTCGAGAGGCCCTTCTCCTGCAGGTGGTGGTCGTTGAGGAACTCGTGCACCGGCATGAGCTCGACGGCGGTGACGCCCAGCCCGCGCAGGTGCTCAATCATCACCGGGTGGGCGAGGCCCGCGTAGGTGCCGCGCAGGGCGTCGGGGATCTCGGGGTGGCTCACGGTGAGCCCGCGCACGTGCGCCTCGTAGATCACCGTCTCGTGGTAGGGGATGCGCGGCGACCGGTCGGTTCCCCAGTCGAAGAACGGGTTGACCACCACGGACTTCGGGACGAAGCGCGCGGAGTCGGTGTCGTTGCGGCTCTCCGGGTCGCCGAAGGGGTAGCCGAACACGGCCTCGTCCCACGTGACGGGGCCGTCGAGGGCCTTCGAGTAGGGATCGACGAGCAGCTTGTCGGGGTTGCACCGCAACCCGTGGGCCGGGTCGTTGGGGCCGTGCACGCGGAAGCCGTAGCGCTGCCCGGGCTCGACGGTGGGCAGGTAGCCGTGGTGGACGAACCCGTCGACCTCGGTGAGGGTGACCCGCGTTTCCTTCCCGCGGCTGGAGAACAGGCACAGCTCGACGCGTTCCGCGACCTCGGAGAAGAGGGCGAAGTTGGTGCCCGCGCCGTCATAGGTGGCACCCAGCGGGTAGGCGTGGCCCGGCCACGGCCGCATGGCAGTCCCTCGTTTCGTCACGGTGCAGGCGGCGTCTCCACCCGCCCGTGAATCTACCGGGGTTCGGGGCTCAGCCCAGCCGGGCCGGGAACCCGCCGGTCGCCACGGGCCCCCACCGGGTCGGCGTGATGCGGATCAGCGCCTTGCCCTGGTCGACCATGGCCTGCCGGTACTCCGCCCAGTCCGGGTGCTCTCCGGAGATCGCGCGGAAGTAGTCGACGAGCGGCTCGACGGCGTCGGGCAGGGTGATCAGCTCCGCGTCGCCGTCGACCTGCACCCACGGCCCGTTGAACTCCTCCGACAGCACGATGACCGACGCCCGCGGCCGCCGGGCGACGTTGGTCGACTTCGCACGCTCGGGGTAGGTCGCCACGACGATGCGGCCCTCGTCGTCGACGCCCGCGGTGACCGGCGAGCCCTGCACGCCGCCGTCGCGCCGCCAGGTGAGCAGGATCATGTGGTGGCGTGGGCGGAGGAACTCGGTGAGGCCGTCCCGGTCGACTGCCGTGTTCGTCGCGATGGTGCGAGGCATGATCGGGAGGCTAGTCTGCGCGGTCGATGAGCACCGTGTTCACAAAGATCATCGACGGCGACCTCCCCGGGCGGTTCGTGTGGTCCGATGACGTCGCCGTCGCGTTCCTCTCCATCAACCCGCTGGGCCCCGGGCACACGCTCGTGGTGCCGCGCGCGGAGGTCGACCAGTGGGTCGACGCCGACGCGGAGCTGCTGGGCCACCTCACCACGGTCGCGCACGCCGTGGGCTCCGCCGTGCGGGAGATCTGGAACCCGCCGCGGGTGGGGCTGATCGTCGCCGGGTTCGAGGTGCCGCACCTGCACGTGCACGTGTTCCCCGCCTGGGACATGCGGGCGTTCGACTTCGCCAACGCGGCCCCGAGCGTGGACGACGCCGAGCAGGACGCGCACCGCGACACCCTGCGGGCCCGGCTGACCGCCGCCGGGCACGGCGCGCACGTGCCGTCCTGACGCGGTGCAGCTCGTCCTCGTGCGGCACGCCCTCCCGGAGCGGGTGCAGGGCACGTCGGGCACGGCCGACCCGGCGTTGACCCCCCGCGGTCGGGCGCAGGCCGACCGGTTGGTCGCGGCGCTGGGGTCCAGCGTCGACGGCGGGATCGCCGGGCTCTACACGAGCCCGATGGCCCGGGCCCGCGACACGGCCGCGCCGTTGATCGCGGCGCTCGGCGTTTCAGCCGTGGTGGTCGAGGACCTGCGCGAGTACGACGCCGAGGTGGCGCACTACGTGCCGGTGCACGAGATGGCAGCGCTCGATCCGGGCGCGTGGGACCGCATCCGAGCGGGCTTGCTGCCCGCCTACGTCGACGTGCCCGCGTTCACCGCGCGGGTCGTCGACGCGTTCGAGCGGGTGGTCGCGGAGCACGAGGGTCGGGCGACTGCCGTGGTGGTGGCGCACGCCGGTGTGATCAACACCTGGCTCGCGCACCTGCTGGACATCGCCCGGCCCCTCGCGTTCCCGCTCGACTACGCAGGCATCACCCGGGTAGTCGCCGCACGTGACGGACGTCGTTCCGTCCGTACGGTGAACGAGATCGCCCATGTGGCCGATCTACTGGCGCCGGTGGCGGGCACGACCGAGGGGTGATTCGCGCCGTTCATTGGTCACGTCCACTCCTTTCCACGCATGGCCGCCTCCTTCCGGTGTAGGGCCGCTCTCCAGCGGAAACGGCACGATGGGCGCGTTGGTGACGGGCGGGTCCGGACCCCCGAGGCCACCCGCATCGGGCCAGACTGACACGCGAAATGCCCTCTCCGAGGCCGGTCGAGGAAACTCGCCGGAGTGCAGGAACCACTCCGAGCAATCGGACGCGTTTGATGCTCCGAGCGGTGGAGCAGCGGCGCGGTCAGCGGGAGCGCCGTATTAGCAGACGGACTAAACCGCGCCGAATCGGTCGTGCGGGGCCGCAACCGTGGCTAGCCTGGTTGAACCCCGAACGGTCTCGACGCCCACGATCTGGATCCGAATGTCGCAAAGTGCGTCGCGGACGGGTCTCCGGCAGTGGAAGCTCTGGAGCCTCTCCGCCCCGCTGATCACGGCCCTGCTCGCCGTCGAGAGCTGTGCGGTGTTGCTCGTTCTCGGCGGCCTGCTCCTGCCGTCGGCCGCGCTCGTGCCCGCGACGGATCCGCACGCGGCGCTGCGCACCGCTGCGCTGGTCGTGGTCGTGGCGGCGCTGCACACCGAGCTGGGCCGCGATGCCGAGCGCCTGCGCCGGAGCACGCTCGCGGGCGAGATGCACGTCAACATGGCGTCGGTCTGGTTCTTCGCCGCTGCCGCGCTGCTCTCGCCGGGTTGGGCCGGGCTCTGCGCGATCCTCGTGCACGGGCACCTGTGGTGGCGCTCGGTGGGGCCGCGGGTGCCGCCGTACAAACAGGCGTACACCACGGCGGTCTTCGTGCTGGCCACGGCGGCGGCGTCGGCCGTGATGGGCTGGCTGCGCGCGGGCCTGCCCGCCGGGTTCGGCGCGCTCGTGCTCGTGGCCGGGCTGTTGGTGTTCTTCACCGTCAACACGGCGCTGGTGGCCGGGGCGATGGCCGTGGCGGGCGCGCCGTCGGGCGCGGCCCACGCCGTCGGCACGCCCGACGAGAACCTCCTGGAGATCGCCACGCTCTGCGTCGGCGCGCTCGTCGCGGCCGTGATGGTGGTCAACCCCTGGCTGGTCCTGCTGGCGGTGCCGCCGTTGCTCGTGCTGCAGCGCGCCGTGCTGGTGCGACACCTGGAGCGGGCGGCGAGCATCGACGCCAAGACCGGCCTGCTCAACTCGGCCGCCTGGCACGCGCGGGCCGAGCGCGCGGTCACGCGCTCCGGCCGCGGCCCGGGGTCGGCGGCGGTGCTCGTGCTCGACCTCGACCACTTCAAGGACGTCAACGACACTTACGGCCACCTCGCGGG
>DATAOO010000206.1:0-9131 GCA_036265695.1 Pseudonocardia sp.
TCCGGCCCCGCCAAGACGAGCCCCGACAGCGGGTCGGCGGCCAGCGCCGCGCACTGATCGCACAGCGAGTTCTCACGGAATTCATAGCTGGTCCCCGCCCCCCGCGAACGCGGATCCGCGAAAATGGAAAGCGGAATCAGCAGAAGTGAGCGAGAGCAGGCGATCCGTGTTGACAGCGGGGCCCGAGGTGTCCGTGTGCATCCCCGTCTACCGGGGTGAGGCGTTTCTCGCGGAAACCATTCGCAGCGTGTTGAGCCAGACGTTCGAGGACTTCGAACTCGTGCTCCTGGACAACGCGAGCACGGACGAAACACCCCACATCGCCCGGTCGTTCGGCGACCCGCGCCTTCGCATCGCCACCAATGCGACAACCATTTCGCAACCGGACAATTGGCGCAGGGCCGTCGAACTCTGCCGCGCTCCGCTGGTCAAACTGGTCTGCGCGGACGACCTGCTCTACCCCGAGTGCCTGGAGCGGCAGGTGGCCGCGCTGGCCGCCGATCCCGGCCTGGCGCTCGTCGCCGCCCGGCGGGACATGATCGACGAGAGCGGCCGGGCGCTGTTCCGCGGCCGGGGGTTGAAGGGCCTCGTGGGCGAGCGCTCCGGCGTGGAGGTGGCGCGCCGGGTGGTGCGCAGCGGCGCCAACCCGATCGGCGAACCGGGTGGCGTGCTCTTCCGCCGGGCCGACTACGAGGCCGTCGGGGGCTGGCGCCCCGAACGGCAATGGGCCATGGACCTCGACCTCTGGATCCGGCTGCTCTCGCGCGGCCGTTTCCTGGGGCAGGCCGAGACGCTCGCCGCGTTCCGCGTCGGCGGCCAGAGCCTCAGTGCCGACAACGACGTGAGCATCTACGGCGACCAGCGGGCGATCGTGGACCAGGTGTCGGCCAACCCGCGCCTGCGCGTGCGGCCGGTGGACCGGGCGATCGGACGGCTCGGCGCGCACTCGGGGCGGCTGCGCCGCCTCCTGCTGTTCGCGCTCGCGGCGCGCACGAGCCGTCGCAGCCCCCAGGCGGTGCCTACGGGCCCGCCGGTCAGTTCTTGTGGATCTTGACGTAGACGTTCATGCCGGGCACGAGCGCGACGTTGTCCGGGTTCGAGATCGCGATCTTGACCGGGATCACCTGCGTGACCTTCTGGAAGTTGCCCGACGTGTTGGACTGCGGGAACAGCGAGAACACGCCCGCAGCGCCGCCCTGGATCTCCGACACGGTGCCGGTGATCGTGGCATCCGGGTAGGCGTCGACCGAGATGTCGACCCGCTGGCCGGGTGCCACGGCGTCGATGTCGGTCTCGTCCACCCGGGCGGTGACGAAGATCCGTGAGTAGTTGTAGGCGACCGCGAGCTGGGTGCCTGCGGGCACGAACGCGCCCTCGACGCCGTTGTCCACGACAACGGTGGCGTCGCCCGGCGCGCGGATGCTCTGCTGCGGCTGGACGAACCCACCCTGGATCTTGATGCGCCCGACCACCTCGTCCTTGTGCACCTGCGTGCCCTGGGTGGCGCGCCAGTCGATGAGGGTGCCCGACGTGGGGGCGTTGATCGAGATTTTGTCCCCGTCGATCTGGGCGTTGTCGGTGGTGACGTAGTTGCGCGCGTTGAGGAAGTAGCTCGCCGTGATCGCCGCGGCGATGAGGACCGCGACCACGAGCACCACCAGCAACGCGATGCGGGTGCTGCGCTTCATGCCCCGGCGGGCGGGCTTCGCGGGCGCGGGGGGCTCGGCGGTGGTGGTGGCGGCGCTCCCGTTGCCTGCGGCCGCGGGTGTGCCGGAAGGCTCGGTGTTCGGCTCACTCATGACGCCGCCCCGTTCATAGTGTCGCGGGCAGCACGACCTGCTGCCCTTCCGTCACGCCGGACAGGATCTGGGTCTTGCCGTCGCCGGTGGCGCCGGTCTGGACGGTGACCGTGCGCTGGGTGCCGTTGGGATCCAGAACCGTGACCACGCTCGTGCCGTTCTGCGTGCGAACCGCCGCGCTGGGGACCGCCAGCACGCCCGGGACCTCCTTGGTGAGGACCTCGGCTTGGGCGGTCATCCCGCTCTTGAGGCGCGGGTCGCCCTGCGGAAGGACGACAGTCACATAGTAGCTGATCACACCCGAGATCGCGGTCGCCGTCGGCGACACCGAGAGCACCGATCCGGTCAGCTCGAGGTCCGGCACGGCGTCGAACGTGAGGCGCACCTTCTGACCCGGAGCGATGCCCGCGGCGTCGGTCTCGGTGTAGGCCATCACCACCTGGAACTCGTCGACGTTGTCGAGGACGATGAACTGCGTTCCGCCCGGGCGCGTCGGGTTGGCGACGGCCTGTGCCGCCGCCGCACCGCTCCCCGCGCCGTTCGTGCCGGGCAGGGTGGCGTCGGTGCCGGGCGCGAGCGCCGAGGTGCCCGTGCTCGCGGCGACGAACTCGCCCACCGTGCCGTTCACGGCCGAGACGGTGCCGTCGACCGGGGCCCGCAACGTGGTGTCGTCCAGGCCGCGCTGCGCGGTGTCCACCGCGGCCTGCGCCGCCGTCACCTGCCCGGCCTGCGCCGAGATGTTGGACGGCCGGTCGGACGACGCCTGGTCGAGCGCGTTCTGCGCGCTGACCACGCCCTGCTGGGCGTTCGCCACGGCGAGCCTTCCGCTCTCCTCGGTGACGTCCTGCTGCTGCTTGGCCGCGTCGAGGTTGTTCTGCGCGGTGACGACGCCGCTCTTGGCCGACGTGACGGCGGACTGCGCGCTGGTGCAGGCGGCCGACGACGAGCCCGTGGTGGGCACCATCGGCATGGCGGGCGCCTTGGTGCTCGTCGTCAACGACGAGCCGCTCGACGTGACCGACATCGCGGACACGCTGGAGCAGGCGGCCCGCGCCGCGTCCTCGGCCTTGTCGAGCTGCTTCTTGGCCTGGCTGAGCGCGCGGCGGGCGTTGTCGACGGCCGTCTCGGCGGCGTCGTTCTGCGCGTCGGCCTGCGCCTTGGTCTTCTGCAGGATCTTCTGCGCCTGGTCGAGGGTGTCCTGCGAGCCCGACACGAGCGGCGAGTTGTTCAACCGGTCGAGGTTGGCCTGCTGCGTGCGCAGCTGCCCACGGGCCTGGTCGAGGGCCTGCTGCGCGGAGAACGGGTCGATCGTGGCGAGCACCTGCCCCGCCGTGACGCGGTCGCCGACCTTGACGTTGACCGCCGTCAGCTGGCCACCCGTGGTGAAGCCGAGGTTCTGCTCGCTGATCGCGGTGAGCGAGCCGGTGGCGGACACACCGCTGGTGATCGAGGTGCGCTGCACCGGAGCGGTGTTCGGCCGTGGTGGCGCGGTGGTCGTGGTGCACGCCACGACGCCGCTGGCCACGAGCAGGATGGCGACGACGCCACGCGCTGCGCGCAACGCCACCGGGTTCTGCCAACGGCCGAAGATCCGACCCTGTCCCTCTTGCTGCTGCGCCCGATGCCTCGACACCCGCACGCTCCTCCCCCCGGTCGACCACATGAATGTGGGGAGCTGGTCGACCGCAGTCCCGTGATGATGCGCGGAGGCCTATCGCCGTTGCCGCACGACGCGGAACTTAACCGATAACGGAACGGAAACGATCAGGAGGTCCCGTTCAGCGGGGTGGCGACGCGACCGCGCACAGGGCCTCCGTGCCAGTCGATGCACACGATCGTGGCGTCGTCACGCAGGTCTCCACCGGTCGCGCGGAGCACCTCGTCCCCGATCCTGTAAACGACCTCTCTGGGGTGTTTGTCGGCAGTGGCGGCGAGCAGCGCCGCGATTTCCAGTGACGCCGCGTTGCGTTCCAGAATGCCGTCGGTGACGAGCGCGATCCGGTCGCCGGGGCGCAGCAGCACCTCCTGGTAGGTGAACTCCCGGCCGGGCCGCAGGCCGAACGGCATGTCGATGGCCAGCTCGACGCGGTCGACCACCCCGTCGTGCACCCGGTAGGGGAACGGGTGGCCCGCGTTCACGATCGACATGCGGGCGCTGTGCCGGTCGACCCGCACGAGCTGCCCGGTGACGAAGTCGCCGGGCCCGGAGTGCGCCGCCAGCGCGTCGTTGGCCGCCGCGGCCTGCTCCATCAGCCCCTGTTCGCGGCGGCGGCCGTTGCGCAGGCTGCCGACCAGGAGCGTGGCGAGCATGGCGGCGTGCACGTCGTGGCCGACGGCGTCGGTGATGGAGACGTGCAGGGTGTCGCGGTCGAGCGAGTAGTCGAACGTGTCGCCGCCGACGGCGTTGGCGGGCTCCAGCCAGCCCGACACCGTGAGTTGGCCCGCCTCGCAGGTGAACGCCGCGGGCAGCAGCCGCCGCTGGATCTCCGCGGCGAGGGAGAACGGCAGCGACCGCTGGGCCCATTCGAACAGGTCGGTGTGCCGCCTGCAGCCGACGACGACGTAGGCGAGCGCACGGGCGCACTCCTGCACGTCGGCGACGTCGTGCTCGCTCGGCCGCCACGGCACGGTCATCTCGAGGACGCCCATGGCGTCGCCGCGCTCGGTGACCGGCACGATCAGCCTGTGGCGATCGTCACTCGTGGACTCCAGGTGGGGTTGTTGGCTCCGGAGCACCTTCTCGTAGACCGTGCCGGGCAGCGGGACCACCGGCGCGTGCGGTACCCCTTCCTGGAGCTTGCGGGCGGCGTTGTTGCCGAGGCCGCCGAACCGGGTGACGGCCCGCCCGCCGAGGTCCATGATCAGGAAGCAGAGCTCGTCGGCGTCGAGCATGACGGCCAGCTCGTCCGCCATCACGTCGATCGCCTCGACGGGTGACGCCGCCTCGGCGCGGTTGAGCAGCATCCGCAGGTTCGTGCGGAGCCTGCCCACGTGGTCGGGATCCGCATCACGCATGCCTCGACCCTACGATCCCGCCGCGCGAAGTGCAGACCTACGGCGCGGGCGGCTCCTCGCGGGTGCGCAGCTCGGCGAGGAGGTCGTCGATCCCGGTGGCCGCGGGCAGGCTCTGGCCCGCTGCGATCGCGGCGCGCCAGGCGGTCTCCCGCTCGTCGACCGCGCGGGCCAGCTCGACCACCTCGGCGAGCCGTTCCCGCGGCACCACGACCACGCCGCTCCCGTCCGCGTGCACCACGTCACCCGGCGACACCGCAACCCCGCCGCACTGGACGGGCACGTTGATCGCGCCGGGCCCGTTGTTGGACCCCGTGGCAGGGTGGGCGCCGCGGGCGAACGCGGGCAGGCCCACCTCGTCGATGCCGTCGACGTCGCGGATCGCCCCGTCGACGACCAGGCCGGCGCAGCCGAGGTCGGCGAGCGCCTTGCCGACGATGTCGCCGACGACCGCGGCGTCCTCGCGGCCCCCGCCGTCGATCAGCAGGACGTCGCCCGGCTGCACGAGGTCGACCGCCTTGAGGACGAAGAGGATGTCGCCGGGCTTGGTCCACACGGTGACGGCGGGCCCGCACATCCCGGCGCCGCCCGCGAGCCGGTGGATCCCCGGGCCCACCACGGCCACCGGGCCGCCGCAGTCGGCGACCTGCGTGGTCGAAAGCCGGGCCAGCTCCGCGACCAAGGCGGTGTCCGGTCGCTCGACCTCGGTGCCGATCTCCCACTGGCGGGGGTGCGACTTGCTCATGGTTCGAGGATGCTAATGCCCCGTGACGTCACCGGTGATCATCGAGCTGGCGCTGAACGGGCCCACGCCCCGCTCCCGCAACCGCCACGTGCCCCGCGCCCCCGAGGAGATCGCCGAGGTCGCCCTGGAGGGCATCGACCTCGGCGCGTCGATCGTGCACAACCACAACGACGAGCCGATGTTCACCCTCGACGCCGTGCACTCCGCGGAGCCCTACGTCGTGGCGTGGGAACCGGTGCTCGCCCGCCACCCCGACGTACTGCTCTACCCGACGATGGGCGCGGGGGCGCGGGGGATACCGGTGCAACGGCGGTGGGCGCACGTCGAGGAGCTGGCCCGGCGGGGGCTGGGCGGGATGACGCTGGTGGACCCCGGGTCGGTGAACGTGGGTCTCACGAGCGACGGCGAGGTGCCGGAGGCCGCCGCCTCCGGCCCGTACCTGAACTCCTACCTCGACCTGGAGTACATGTTCGCGCGGAGCGCCGAGCTGGGCGCCGCACCCAGCATCTCGATCTTCGAGCCGGGCTTCCTGCGCACCACGCTCACCTGGCACCGGCTCGGCAAGGTCGCGCCCGGCGCCATCGTGAAGCTGTACTTCGGCGGCGAGCTGGAGTTCGGCCTGCCGCCCACGCCCACCGCGCTCGACGCCTACCTGGAGATGCTGGAGCCGTCCGGGCTTCCGTGGTCGGTCGCGGTGCTCGGCGGCGACGTCGTGGCCTGCGGGCTCGCCGAGCACGCGATCCGCCGCGGCGGGCACGTGCGGGTCGGCCTGGAGGACTACTCGGGGCCCGACGAGCCGAGCAACGCCGAGCTGGTGCGGGGGGTGATGGACCTCCTGGAACGCCTCGGTCGTCCGCCCGCCACGATCGCCGAGGCCCGCGCGATCCTGGGGGTGCCGTCGCGCGCTACCCAGATATGACGTGCACGGCCTAGTCTGCCGCGCATGGATTACGCCGCCGCCGTCGAGATCTTCTACGCGCCCGCCCCCGCGGATGTCGCCACGCCCGGGGTCGTCGCCTCCGGAACGCCCGCGCGCCGCCTGCGCGACGCGCTGGAGCCGATCGCGATGCACGACGTGTGGTCGCCGTCGGTGAACGCCACGATGGCCGAGCACGGGCTCGACTTCCTGGAGCAGTACGTGGTGGGTCGGGGCGGCCCGATGGGCGAGACGATCGGCGCGGTGGTGGCGGCGGCGTTCGGCGTGTTCGAACCCGGGGTCATCGGCGGGCTGTGGGACGCGGGCCGCGCCAAGCTGGCGCCGAAGGACATGGTGGCGTTGCGCGACCGGGTCGCAGCGGAGAGCCTCCGCGCGACGATCGGGTCCGCGGCGTCGGAGGCGGCCGTCGTCGCGGTGGCGGAGGTGCTGGAGCGGGCGATCGACGCCGTCGACGGCACGGGCAGGCCGCTGTTCGCGGCGCTGCAGGCCCAGCCGCGCCTGGCCGACCCCTACGGCAGGCTCTGGCGGGCCGCGGACGCCGTACGCGAGCACCGCGGCGACTCGCACATCGCTGCGTCCGTCGCGGCCGGGCTCGACCCGGTGCGGATGGGGATCCTGTCCGAGGTCTGGGTCGGCTTCCCCGTGGGCGAGTACAGCGGCACGCGGGCGTGGCCCGAGGACGTCCACGCGGCCGCCGCGGACCGCCTGGTGGCCGACGGGCTCATCGCCGACGGGAAGATCACCCCCGAGGGCACGGCGTTCCGCGACGCGATCGAGGCCGCCACCGACCGCGGACAGGACGACCTCCTCGCGGCGGTGGGCGAGGACCTCGCGTCGGTGGTGGAGCAGACGAACGCCTGGTCGCAGCTCTGCGTCGAGGCCGACGCGTTCCCGCCGGACATCCGCAAGCGGGCCGCGGGCTGAACCTCTCAGCCGGGTTCTAGCCCACCCAGCAGTTCAGCACCGCCTTCATGATCAGGCGTGCGGCGTCGGCGCGCGGGCTGGGCGGGTTGCCGAACGTGCCAGGGAGCTGTGCCACGTCCACGAGCATCACCTTGGTGTCGCGGCGCAGCACGATCGAGCCGTCGTTGGTGGTGAACGCCTCCGCGTCGGGGAGGTCGATCTTCTCCACCCGGCCGAGCTTGGCCGCGAGGGTCTCGTAGGTCCTGGCGGTGGTGATGTCGTTCGGCAGGTCCTGCACCACGAGCGTGAAGGCGCCGTTCGCGTAGGCGTACCGGCACGTCGAGGTGTGGTTGGCGTACTGGATCGGGCCGACCGCCGTGGGCACCACGCCGATGAGGTCCTGGATGTCCTGCTGGGCTTCGGGCAGGCAGACCATCTCGGCCTGCGGCGACGGCACGTCCGGGAGGGCGGTGACCACCGCGGGGCCCACCGTCGAGCCGGTCTGGGGACCGCTCGGCGCGGGCGGCGGGCCGCCGCAGCCCGCCAGGAGCGCGGCCGACACGGCCAGGCCCACGGCGACGGGGCCCGCGGCGGCCGGGCGCAGTTGTCTTCCCATGTCTGTCGAGCGTTCCATCGGGCCTGCTCCGGGGCAACGGGCGTCTGCGAGCGGTGCCCGTCGTGCGCCCGGCGTCGGTGGCGGCTGGCCGTCGCGGAGCGGCGACCGGGTGCACCGGTGATGTCGCCGGGTGGTCACTGCGGACCGGCGAGCGCGGTGAGCGTCACGCGCGCGAGCGGGGCGAGGCGGGGCTGAACCAGGGGTTGGTCCGCAGTGCGGTGGCGAGGTCGTCGCGCGCGGCGCCGTCGCGGCCGAGCGAGCTCTCGATCATGCCGCGGTGGAAGGCGAACAAGGCGTTGGGCGCGCCCGCGGAGGTCGCCTTGTCCGACCAGTTCAGGGCGTCGGCGGCGCGGCCGTTCGCCATCAGCGCCCAGGCGTAGGCGTCCTGCGCCGCGGGCGTCGGCCGGGCCCGCACCGCGGCTTCGGCGAGCCGCAGGGCCTGGTCGGGTTGGCCGCGGTCGGCGGCGAACAGCGCGGGCTCGGGCGCGAGCGGTACGCCGTTCGTCGCGAAGAGACCGGACAGGGCGGTGAAGGCGGCGTAGGCGCGTCGGGCGTCGGCGGTGCGCCCCACCACCTCGAAGAGCTCGCCCGCCGCCACGGGGTACCGCGGCGCGACCGTGCGGCGCCCCCCGACGGCGAGCCCCGCCGCCGCCCGAGCGGCCCCGCCGCCCACGGCATCGGAAGCGGCTGCAGCGGCGGGTGTGGCGGTGGCTGCGGGTGCGGCTGCGGGGGTGGCGGGTGCGGCTGCGACGGCGGTCGCCGGGGGAGCGGTCGGTGTGGCGCCGTCGACCTCGCTGCCGGAGCACGAGCGTGCCCAGCTCCGCCCACGCGCTCGCGTCCTGGAGGGAGGCGGCGACACGGGACCGGAGCGCGGCAGCCCGGTCACCGGTCGGATCGGGATCGGTGGCCCGAGGTTGCAGGGACGCCACGACGGTCAGGCCTGTCACCGCGAGCGCGACGGGGACGGCGAGCAGGGCGGCGAGCCGGTAGCCGTTCGCGGCGTGACGGCGCACCAGGGGAGGGGAGCCCACGGCGGGCCTTCGGAGCCGGAGCGCGATCGGTTCGCCCGTGTCGCCGCGGCGTGGGTCGCGTCGTGGCGGCACTCGGCCGACGAGAGTG
>DATAOO010000207.1:0-2529 GCA_036265695.1 Pseudonocardia sp.
GTCGTCGCGGCGGCCGCGGCGCGGGCCACTGGGATGTTCGTGCTCAACGCCGCGCCCGCTCGGCCGGTGGCGCCGGAGGTCCTGGCCCGCGCCGACCTGGTCGTCGTCAACCGGGCCGAGTACGCGGAGCTGGAGGGCCTCGACGCGGCGGGCGCGGTGGCCGTCACCCTGGGTGGGGACGGGGCCGAGCTGCGGCGGGGCGGCGCGGTGGTGGCCCGGGCCACGCCGCCGCCCACCACGGTCGTCGACGGCACGGGCGCGGGCGACTGCTTCACCGCGGCCCTCACCGTCGCCCTGCTCGACGGTCGCTCCGACGAGGACGCGCTGCGCTACGCCTGCGCGGCCGGCGCCCTGGCTGTGTCCCGAGCGGGCGCCCAGCCCGCGCTCCCGTGGGCCGCCGAGCTGGAGGGCTGACGCACACCGCTGGGCCTGCGCGGGGGGCGCGGCGGGCTACTCGGCGAGGCCCTGCTCGATCGCGTAGCGCACGAGCTGGGAGCGGTTGTGCAGCTGCAGCTTGCGCAGCGTGTTCTGCACGTGCGTCTCCACCGTGCGGTGGGACAGGCCCAGCCGCCCGCCGATCTGCTTCGCGGTCATCCCCTTGGCCACGAGCCGCAGCACGTCGGTCTCGCGGTCGGTGAGCGCGGGCGCGGCGGGCTCCTCGGCGATCCGCCGGTACTCGCCCAACACCAGCCCGGCCAGGCCGGGGGTGAACACCGGGAACCCGTCGGCGGTGCGCCGCACCGCCGCGAGCAGCTCCTCCGCGCCCGCCGACTTCACGAGGTAGCCGCTGGCCCCGGCCTTGACGGCGGCGAGGACGTCGGCGTGCTCGCCGCTCGCCGACAGCACCAGGATCCGGGTGCCGGGGTGCTTGGCGAGGATGCCCTCGATGGCGGTGACGCCCGACGTCGCGCCCAGGTTCAGGTCCATGAGCACCACCTGGGGACGGGTGGCGTGCGCGATGCGGACGGCGGCGTCGGCGTCGGGGGCGGTGGCGACGACCTTGAGGCCGCGCTCGGTGAGGTCGCGCGCCACGCCCTCGCGCCAGATCGGGTGGTCGTCGACGACCATCACCGTGATCTCGTCCGTCATCGCCCCACCCTGATGATCCATTCGGTGCCCCGGTCCGGGCCGGTGTCGCACATGATCGTGCCTCCGAGGTCGGCGACGCGACCGCGCAGGGACCGCGCCACCCCCAGCCTGCCGTCCGCCTCCGCGGCGGCAAGGCGGCCCTCCGGGATGCCAGGGCCCTCGTCGCGCACGCTGATCTCCACCGCGCCGTCGAGGTCCTCCAGCAGCACCCAGGCCGGGGCGTGCGGGCCGACGTGGACGTCGACGTTGGCCAGCGCCGCCCGCACCGCCGCGACCAGCTCGTCGACGGTGTGCGCGGGCAGCTCGACGGGATGGGCCGGGGTGGCCACCGACACCCGCGCCGAGCCGAGCACCCGCAGCGCCGCGGCCAGGTCGCGCCTGCCCTCGGCGTCCACCGCCGCGGGCCCGGTGGTCAGCAGGGTGCGCAGCGCGTACTCCTGCTCCCCGGCGAGCGTCCCCAGCTCGTGCGCGGGGCCGCCCAGCTCGGCGCCCCGGCGGCGGACAAAGCCGAGCACCTGCAGCACGCCGTCGTGCACGGCGCGGGCCAGCCGCTCCCGCTCGCGCATCGCCGCCTCGGACGCGACCGCGCGGCGGGTGCGCTCGGCCGAGCGGCGCAGCACCGTCGACGCGAACCCGACCGTCAGGCTGGCCAGCAGGATCAGCTGGATGTCGCCCCGCTCCGTGGCCACCTGGGCGGACACGGCGAGGTCGGCCGCGGCGAGCACCAGCCCGCCCACGAGCCCGCCGCGCACCCCGAACGCGAGCGCACAGGCCAGCGCGGCGGCAGGCGTCCAGATCGAGCCCATCACCGGCGCGTCCGCGGCGATCTGGGCGGGGGTCTGCAGCAGCGGGGTGGTCGCCAGCACCGCCACCGTCACCGCGAGGTCGGCCGCCGCCGCGGCCCGGCGGGTGGGCTTGGCCAGGTAGAGGTAGGCCGTGACGGCGGTCCAAGCCGTCATCACGCCGAGCACGGCCACCACGCCGAGCGGGTGGGCGTAGTCGCCGAGCCGGTAGAGCGCCACCGCGATCGCGCTCAGCAGCGTGAGGCCGCGGTAGACCAGCAGCCCGCGCCACAGCGGTTCCAGCGGCCGGTCGACCGCGCCGACCCACGCGTCGCTCACGCCGCCTCCCGGCGGGGGCACGCGGTCCGGACGGCGCACTCCTCGCGCCGGCCCGCGAGCCCGACGGCGCGCATCATCCACGCGCCCTCCTCGCGGGGGCACGCGGGCCGGGCGGTGCGCATCGCCCACGCGCCCTCCTCGCGGGGGCACGCGGGCCGGGCGGCGGCGTTCACCCGCCCATCCTCGCGCGCGGGGCCCGGCGGCGGCTCCGTAGGACTACGCGGGCCGGGTCCCGGTGATGAGCGCGTTGTAGAACCAGGCCCGCGGCACCACCCGGGCCAGGACGTGTTCGTCCAGCCAGGACAGCCGCAGCCAGCTG
>DATAOO010000208.1:0-18070 GCA_036265695.1 Pseudonocardia sp.
CCGGACTCGGCCATCCTCGGCAGCCTCACCGGCGACGACTTCACCCGGGCTGCCGCCGAGGCCGCCCGCACCGCCCCGCCGCGCGAGAACGGCGGCAACCAGGACATCAAGAACCTCACCAAGGGCACCCGCGTCTTCTACCCGGTGTTCGTCGACGGCGCGAAGCTGTCGATGGGCGACCTGCACTTCTCCCAGGGCGACGGCGAGATCACCTTCTGCGGCGCGATCGAGATGGGCGGGTTCATGGACCTGCACGTCGACCTGATCAAGGGCGGCATGGCGACCTACGGCGTGAGCGAGAACGCGATCTTCATGCCGGGCAACGTCGACCCGCGCTACGACCAGTGGCTGGCGTTCTCCGGCACGTCGGTGACGCTCTCGGGCGAGCAGCGCTACCTCGACTCGCACCTGTCCTACCAGCGGGCCTGCCTGCACGCGATCGACTACCTGCAGAAGTTCGGCTACAGCGACATCCAGGCGTACATGATCCTCGGCGCCGCGCCGATCGAAGGCAGGCTCTCGGGCGTCGTCGACATCCCGAACTCCTGCTCGACGGTCTACATCCCGACCGCGATCTTCGACATCGACGTGCGGCCCAGCGCGAACGGACCGCAACAGATCGAACCCGGCACCAGCGTCCCGGTGTCACGGGCCTGATCAGCACGCCGCGCCGGGGGCCGTCCCCGAGGAGCAGCACGTGCCCGCCTGACGCGCCGGGTCAGGGCCGCTTCCAGCCGTTCTCCACCCACAGCGGCACGTACTCGGCCGGGATGAACAGGCGGTCCTCGGGCAGCGGTACGCGCGGGTAGCGCTGTGGCGGGATCAGCGTGTCGCTGTCGGTGCTGAGGTCGACCAGCCACCGGTCCGGGGGCTGGCGCCGGGCCAGCATCCGCAGCTCGAACGCCTGCAGCCGCAGCGGCCGGGCGGCCTCGTACAGCCCGACCTGCCTGCGCCGGGCCGCCTTCACCGCGGCCCGCGCGGCGGCGAGGGCCGGGTCGGCTGCCGCGGCCCGAGCGACGGTGCCGGGCGCGGGCACCGCGTCGACGATCGCGGACACCGCCCGCCACGGATCGGTGTTGGGCCAGATGAAGTACGGGCCGGCCCAACCCGCCGCCAGCAGCCGCTCGTTGTAGGAGCCCAGCCGCTGTTCGGCGGGCACGTCGGGCTGGTCGGGCCGGACGTAGCCCAGCAGGCGGCCGTAGCGGTCCACGACGTCACCCGCGAACGCGAGGAAGAGGCGGAACCCCGCCGCGTCGACGCCCAGCGCGGCCATGTCCTTGCCGACCATGTCCACGAGTGCGATCCGGGCCGCGGCCGCGAGCCGGGCGTGGTTCACCGCCTCGCCGACGACTGCCTGCGCCTCCAGGTGCGCCACCAGCGCGGGGTCGCCGTGCGGCCCCAACGGCAGCGCGCCCGGCGCGAACGCGACGGCCAGCGCCTGTTCCCACCGCGGGTCGTCCAGCGCCACCGGCGGCCCTTGCGCGCCTGGCAGCGGACTGCTCACCTCCGGGGCGTCCACCCCGAGGAACCGCACCCCGAAGTCCCCCGCCGCGCGGACGGCGACGGTGTCGCCGTCGTGCACGTCCTTCCCCACCGGGTCGGTCGCCCCCGCGCTCCTCAGCCCGGCGTGTCCGACCACCAGGCCGCTCCGCAGCCGCTCCATAGCCTCGGCCATCCCCCACCGCCTTCCGGAGCCAAGAGCGCGGCGCGGGTGCGGCCTGATACCTCCCGGTCCCCCGAACTTCGTCAGCCCTCGCCCGCGGCGGCGATCGTGCTGATCAGGCCCACGAGGATGAAGCCGAGGCCGACGACCAGGTACATCAGCGGGAACCGCCAGACCTCGCTGCCCTCGCTGGTGAGCGTGGCCGTGAGCAGCACGCCCGCGCCGAGCAGCGCCGCGATCACCACGACCGCCGCGAGCCGGGCGTGCAGCCAGGTGTGCTGCGCCCAGAACAGCAGCACCGCTGCTACCAGCGCGCCGACGGTGACGAGCAGGCCGAGGTCTTCGACCACCCCGGCGGGGGTGGTGCTGTCAGCGGCCGCGGGCGGGCTCTGGGTCAGCGTGAAGCCGAGCACGACGGCCGGGAAGACGCCGAGGCACAGCCCGAACAGGATCTGGAACTGGCGGCGGGGCGACAGTCGCGTGGGCAACGACGGTACCTCCTGTCCGACCGGGTGAACGGCCCGGGCATCATGGCACGCGCTGCCGCGCGCGGTGGCGAAATGGAGGAACGTGTCGGCTCAGGCCTGCGCCGATGGCGCGACGTCGCGGGCCACCTGCTCGACGACCGCGGAGCCGTCCCACGGCACCCGGAACGTCTCGACGACGTGCGGCACGGGCACAACGGCGCGCAGGTCGTCGCGGTTGCGGGCCGAGGGCGCGTGGTCGATGCCGATCACCCGCACCAGCACCTCGTCGGCGCTCACGCGCAGGCGCAGGTGCGACTTCCAGCCTTCGATCCGCAGCCCGGAGAACGCCTCCAGCGTGTGGCAGCCGAACTGGTCGGCGGCCTGCAGGTAGGTCACGAACACCACCGTGCCGAGCACCACCAGCAGCAGGATGGCGAGCACGTAGCCGTACCACGGTGGCCGGGCCGGGTCGGTGACCAGCCCGGCGACCAGCGCCGCCACCACCCACGCGGCGACGAGGTGCGCGAGCGTGTGGCCGGTGAGCAGCAGCCCGATCACCCATCGTCGACGGCGGCGGGGTCGCACGGCGTTGGCGCCCGATGCGGCGTAGAAGCCGAGCAGCACGGCGACGACGCCGGTCGCGACCCAGAACTGCCATGCCCGCGGCCAGCCCATCGGCCAGTGCAGGAGGAAGGTGAGGAACAGCGCGACGTCGACCGCGCCGATCAGCGCCGGGAGCGACGGCCCGTTGCGCCATGCGGCGGAGAGGAACCGGGAGCGCCCGATCGCCCGTGACGTCGTGACGCTGGGGTAGGCGGCGGCGCGCTCGAACCCCGCGGTCGCGCCGGAGCCGCTCGGCCACGGCCGCAGCGCGATCGAGAGCTGCCGCGGCAGGTGGTGGGTGGACGCGAGGAACGCACCGCCACCGCCGCAGGTCACCAGCTCCGGGCAGAACGGCTCGTGGGTCTCCGGGGCCGTGTCCGGCGGCGGCGTGGGGTCGGTGCAGGTGTAGCGGGCGTAGTGGTGCAGGTCGCCGGTGAGCACGAGCCGGATCCGGTGGCGCTCGGCGTGCCCGAGCACCCGGTCGACGAACCACAGAAGGGTGTAGAGCGGGCTGTCGGCCTCGGCGGAGTAGGTCTCGCGGCCCGCGCGCTCGGCCTCCAACCAGCTCGGCGTCGCCGTGCAGAGGATGACCTTGGCGTCGCCGAGGTGCCTGCGGGCGGCGCGGAAGTAGGACAGCTGCTCGGCGTCGATCGGCGCATCGAGCTGGCTGTCCACGGCCCACAGCCACCACCGCGGGGACAGCTGCACCGCGAAGTAGCTGCGCGACTGGAACGCGCCCCAGCCGCCGACGTCGTCGCGCTGCCCGGTCGGCGGGACCGCGATGAGCTCCTCGCGCGACGGCGCGTCACGCTGCACCCAGGACTCGCAGAAGTTGCGGCGGAACGAGGCCAGCCCGTCGTACCAGTCGTGGTTGCCGGGCAGCGCCATCACCGGCGGGAGGTCGACCACCTTGTCGAGGATCGCGGCCGTGCGCAGCACCTCGTTGAGCCGCTGTTCGTACTGCAACGCCGAGGCGACCGGGTAGACCTCGTCGCCGCCGAACACCAGGAGGTCGGCCTGCGCGCCACGGCCCGCGAACTCGGCGTCGGGCCCGAGCGTGGCGTCGGCCGCGCCCGCGATGACGCGAGCGGTGGCGAAGGTGGCGTTGAAGCCGTCGCCGGTGTCGGCGACGTAGTCGACGAAGACGGCGTCGCGGGGCGGGTCGTCCGCGGCGGGGAGGCGGTAGAACTCGCGGGGGCTGTTCGCCATCGTCTCGCGCTTGTCGGCGTACTTGGCGAACGACGACGCCTGCAGCACGTCCAAGGCGGTGCGCACGAGCTGCGGCACCGACAGCCACCGCACCGCCGGGGCCTGGTGGACCTGGGGCGGCGCCGCGCCCTGCACGGCGTCGAGCACGCGGGCGATCGGTGTAGGCAGGCCCATGGTTCTCACCTCGTCTACTCATGGCCCCCCGGCCTGGCGTCGGCCAGCGTAGCGGCACCCGATCCGGGGCGGTCCCATCGGAGGAATACGGAGCGCAACAAGCGGGTACGTCACCGTCAGCGATGTCCACACGCGCCTGATCGCCGGATCGGGTGTCGCCCGGCTCGTCGACGAGGAGACCCACCGTGTTTGCTCGGGCAGAACGGACCGATGTCGAGCCCCCGGCCGCCGTCGCCACCGAGCCGCCGGACGAGCAGGAGCAGAGCCCCCGGCGCGGCCGGGCGCCCCAGCTCGTCGCGATCATGGTGGCCGCCGCGTGCGTCTCGGCCTGCCAGTCCACCACCGTCGCCGGGCTCAACGTCCGCGCGGCGCCCTCGACGTCCAGCAAGATCGTCGCCCGGATGAGCAGCGCGGGCAGCGCGGTGTCGATCGACTGCTACACCCACGGCCAGTCGATCTACGGGCAGACGATGTGGTACCGCATCGCCGCGCCGCACCGCGGCTACGTCACGGCGTACTACGTGCAGGCCGACGCAGGCGACGTGATCCGCGCCTGCTGAGCCTCAAGTCATCGCGTCTCCTCGGTACTGTCGCGACGGTGCGCGGGGTCATCTTCGACATGGACGGCGTGATCGTCGACAGCGAGCACCTCTGGGGCGAGAGCTGGAGCAGCTTCGCCGCGCAGCACGGACGGGCGTGGACCGACGACGACAGCCGGGCGCTCCAGGGCATGAGCACCGGCGAGTGGGCGGCGGCACTGGCGGACCGCGTCGACCGGCCGGAGCTGGTCGAGGAGGCCCGGCGGCACTGCGTCGGCCAGTACGTCGCGGCGCTGGAACACGGCGAGGGCCCCCCGCTGGACGGCGCCCGGGAGCTCGTCGAGGAGGTCGCCCGCCGGTGCCCCGTCGCGCTGGCGTCCTCGGCGCCCCGCCGCGGCATCGACGCCGCGCTGCACCGCGACGGCCTCGCCGCGTTCTTCACCGCCACCGTCTCCAGCGAGGAGGTGCCCCGCGGAAAGCCCTCCCCCGACGTCTACCTCGAAGCCGCCCGGCGGCTGGGCGTCGACCCGGCGCGGGCCGCGGGCGTGGAGGACTCGGGCAACGGCCTGCGCGCCGCGGCGGCCGCCGGGCTCACGGTCGTCGCGCTCCCGAACCCGGCGTTCCCGCCGCCCCCGGACGCGCTCGCGCTCGCCGCGCACGTCGCCGCCGACCACGCCGACGTGCTGCGCTTCCTGCTGGCCCGGCTGCCCGCGGCCTAGGAGGGTGCTGAAGGACTCCGCCCGTAGCGAGCGCCTGGGCGTCGCGCAGTAGGGCCGAGTTCTTCAGCGCGCTCCTGGGGCCGCTCGGCTCAGCCGAACCGGTCGGGGTCGGGGCCCTTGCGGGTGCCGGTGTCGAGGCCGTCGAGCACGGCCATGTCGTCGGCCGACAGCGCGAAGTCGAAGACGTCGATGTTCTCCCGGATCCGCTCCGGGGTGACCGACTTCGGGAACACGATGTTGCCGAGCTGGATGTGCCAGCGCAGCACGACCTGCGCGGGCGACCGGCCGTGCTCGTCGGCGAGCGCGCGGAGCCTGCCGTCCTGCAGCAGCTCGCCGCCCTGGCCGATCGGGCTCCACGCCTCCGTCGCGATGCCGTGCTCGGCGTGGTAGGCGCGCAGTGCCGCCTGCGGGAACTGCGGGTGCAGCTCGATCTGGTTCACCGCGGGCACGGTGCCCGTCCGATCGGCGAGCCGGTCCAGGTGTTCGACCGTGAAGTTGGAGACCCCGATGGACGTGGCCTTGCCGTCCGCCTTGAGCTTCTCCAGCGCCGTCCACGTCTCGACGTAGCGCCCCTCCTGCGGGCGCGGCCAGTGGATGAGGAACAGGTCGACGTGGTCGAAGCGCAACCTGCGCAGGCTCTCGTCGAGCGCGCCGAGGGCGGCGTCGTAGCCGTGGCGGCTGTTGTCCAGCTTCGTCGTCACGAAGATCTCCTCGCGCGGCACGCCGGACTCCGCGATGGCCCGGCCGACCTCGGCTTCGTTGCCGTACATCTGCGCGGTGTCGATGTGCCGGTAGCCCGCGTCGAGGGCCGTGCGCACGGCCGTGACGGTCTGGTCCGCGGGTATCTGGAACACGCCGAAACCGAACTGCGGGACGTCGGAGCCGTCGTTGAGCCGGACAGCGGGCACGGCGGTGGGATCGAAGGGCATGTCGACCGGCTTACCCGAACGTGCGACGGCTATACGCCCGCGGCGGGCCACACGCCGGGCAGCCGGTCCCGCAACCACGCGACGATCGCGGCGTTCACCTCGGCGGGTCGCTCCTGCATCATCCAGTGGCCGGTGTCGAGCATGCGCTCGGTGAGGTCGTCGACGTACGCGCGCTGCGGCTCGGCGAGCGGCGAGTTGCCCACCTCGCAGGTGGCGTCGTAGCGGGCGCCGAGGAACAGCACGGGCATCCGCAGCCTGCCGCCGTCCACCGCGGCCGCGGCGTACTCGGCGTTCGCCTCGTGGTTGAGGTACCACGCGTCCGGTCCCCAGAAGCCGTTCCCGGCCAACGCCGCCGCGTAGCTGCGGAGGTCGGCCTCGCTCACGACGTCGGCGTCCCGCGGGAGGTCCGGCGCGACGTCGGCGCCGCGGAACCACCCGCCCCACCGGCTGATCATCGCCGTGGCCGCGGGCTTCTCCAGGTCGGCGGGCTTGCCCTTGCGGAACAGCGCCTTGACGGTGCGGTACGGGTCGGCGTCGAACACCGCCGCGACGCGTTCGGGCTGGTCGCGGTACACGACCTGGTAGTCCCACTGGCCGTAGGGGTACTCGTCGGCGGGGTACATCCGGCGGTCCACGAGCGCGAACAACGGGTCCAGCCCCAGCTCCACCGTGCGGTAGGGCACGCACAGCGCGGCCACGCCGTGGCAGCGCGCGGGGTGGTGGCTCGCGATGTTCCAGACGACCGCCGCGCCCCAGTCGTGCCCGACCCAGAGCGCGCGCTGCACCCCGAGGTGGTCGAGCAGCTCCACCATGTCGGCGACGATCCGCTCCTGCGCGAACGCGTCGGTCGCCGCGTAGGTCGAGGAGCGGCCGTAGCCGCGCATGTCCGGCGCGATCGCCCGGAAGCCGAGCCCCGCGAAGACCGGCAGCTGGTGCCGCCAGCTGATCGACAGCTCCGGCCAGCCGTGCAGGAACAGCACCACCGGGCCGTCCTCGGGGCCCGCAGCGAGGTACCCCGTGGTGTGCCGGTCGGTGCGCAGCGTGTGGGCGACGATCTCCGCCATCGCGTCCACGGCGTCAGTCGCGGTGGTCGACGATGTTCACGACGTTGCCGTCGGGCGCCCGCACCAGGAACCGGCGCACGCCCCAGGCCTCCTTCGTCAGCGGGCGCACCACCTCAAGGCCCAGCTCCTGCGCCTGCGCCCAGGCGGCGTCGACGTCGTCGGTGTGCACCGAGATCACCGAGTCCTCCGGCGACGTAGCGTCGCGCGTGACGAGCTGCACCCGCGCCCCGGTCTCGGGGTTGGTGAAGCGGGCCACCCACCCCAGGTTGAACTCCTCGGTGCCCAGGCCGAGGAAGTCGGTGTAGAAGGCCTTGGCCGAGTCGATGTCGGCCACCCTGAGGTTGGCCATGATGCCGTTGGCGCGCATGTGATCCCCCTGTTCGCGCCCGCAGGCTACAACCGGGGCGGCGAACGTCACTGCGTCGTTAGCTATACCAAGAGTAATGTGGGTAGCCGATGAACGCGCCGACGGACCGCCCACGGACGCTGCTGTCGATGGCCCCGTCGGTCTACCTGCCCGCCATGGTCTTCGAGATCGGCAACGGCGCCGTCGCCCCGGTCATCGCGATCACCGCGCTCGACCTCGGCGCCTCCGCGGGCACGGCGGGGCTCCTCGTCGCGGTGCTGGGCATCGGGCAGCTCGCGGGCGACGTCCCCGCGGGGACGTTGGCGGCCCGGCTGGGTGACCGGCGGGCGATGGTCGCCGCGGGCGGCGTGGCGATGGTGGCGATGCTGGGCTGCCTGTTCACCCCGTCGCTGCCGGTGTTCGGCCTGTGCCTCTTCGCCATGGGCGTCTGCACCGCGACGTTCTACCTGGCCCGCCAGTCCTACCTCACCGAGGTGGCGCCGGTGGACCTGCGGGCACGGGCGTTGTCGATGCTCGGCGGGGCACACCGGATCGGGCTCTTCATCGGGCCGTTCGTGGGCGCGGCCGTGATCAGCCTGACGTCGCTGCGGGCCGCGTACGCCGTCGCCGTTGTCACGGCCGGGCTGGCCGCCGCGCTGCTGCTCGTGATCCCGGACGTCGAACGCCGGGGTGACGCCGTGGCGCCGCCGTCCGAGTCCGGGGCGGTCGGGCTCGTCGCGACTGTGCGCACCTACCGCCGGATGCTGCTCACGCTCGGCGTCGCGGTGCTGGCGATCGGCGCGGTGCGGGCGGCCCGGCAGGTCGTGCTGCCGCTGTGGGCGGTGCACATCGGGTTGAGCCCGGAGGTGACGAGCCTCGTGTTCGGCGTGGCCAGCGCCGTCGACATGGCGTTGTTCTACCCGTCGGGGAAGGTGATGGACCGGCACGGCAGGCTCGCGGTGGCGGTGCCGTCCATGCTGGTCCTCGGCGGGGCGATGGCGGTGCTCCCGCTGACCGGCGGCCTGGTGACGCTCACCGTGGTGGCGATGGTGATGAGCTTCGGCAACGGCAACGGGTCGGGCATCGTCATGACGCTCGGCGCCGACGTGGCCCCACCGGACAACCGGCGGCGGTTCCTCTCGATGTGGCGGCTGATGAGCGACACCGGCAACGCATTGGGGCCCGTGGTCGTCTCGGTCGTCGCCGGGCTGTGGACGTTGGCGGCGGGGATCGTCGCCGTCGGCGGGGTCGGCCTCCTCGCCGCGGCCGGCCTGGTGCGGTGGGCGCCGAAGTACTCGCCGTTCGCGACGCGGGCGATGATGCGGACCCGGCGACGCGAACCCGCGTGATGGACGAGGGTGGCCTCCATGCGACCGGACCCCGTCAGACCGGACAAGGACCACCCCGAGACGCTCGGCTTCGCCACGCAGGCCGTGCACGCCGGCAACAGCGTCGACCCGGGCACCCGGGCGATCCGCACCCCGCTGGTGATGGCGAACTCCTACGCCCTGCCCGAGGACCCGTCGCAGCTGAGCTGGTCGGCGCACGACGTGCCGCTCTACACCCGCAACTCCGGCGCCAACCAGATCGCGCTGCAACACAAGCTCGCCGCGCTCGAGCACGGCGCCGACGCGGTCGTGCTGGCCTCGGGCGTCGCGGCGCTGCACGCGGTCTTCTTCACGCTGCTGCGCACCGGCGACCACGCGGTCGTCTCCGACGTCACCTACGAGGCCGTGTGGCGCCTGTTCGCCGACATCCTCCCCGCCCGCTACGGCGTGCGGGCCACGTTCGTGGACACCAGCGACCCGGACGCGGTCCGCGCCGCCGTGCAGCCGAACACGAAGCTCGTGCACACCGAGGTGATCGCCAACCCCACCACCCGCGTCTGCGACATCCCGGAGATCGCCGCGATCGCGCACGACGCGGGCGCGCTGCTCTCGGTCGACTCCACGTTCACCCCGCCGCCGCTCTACCACCCGCTCGAGCACGGCGCCGACCTCGTGGTGCACTCGCTCACCAAGTTCGTCAACGGCCACGGCGACGCGATGGGCGGGGTCGTCGTCGGCGCGCCGGAGCTGCTCGACCCGATCCGGGCCGACGCCATGATCGACGTCGGGGGCGTGGTCTCGCCGTTCAACGCGTGGCTCATCAGCCGCGGCGCGATCACCCTGCCGCTGCGGCTGCGGCAGCACTTCGCCTCGGCGCAGCGGATCGCGGAGTTCCTGGCGGAGCATCCCGCGATCGCCTACGTCGCCTACCCGGGCCTGCCGTCCCACCCGCAGCACGCACTGGCGCGGCGCCTCTTCGCCGACCGCGGCTACGGCGCCGTGCTCGCCTTCGCCCTGGACGGCGACGCGGACCTGCAGAACCGATTCGTCGCCCAGCTCCGCGTTATCACGTCGGCGGTCTCGCTCGGCCACGACGAGTCCCTGATCGTGCACGTTGGACCGGACGGCCCCCGCGCGTCGCGTTGGCCTGCGCCGTTTCGCCGCTATGGTCATCTTCGGCTGTCCGTGGGGCTCGAGGAGACCGACGACCTGCTCGCCGACCTGGCCGCCGCGCTGGCGCTCTCCATCTGAAACGGGAGTGCTGCGCGTGTCGTGAGGGGCAGATGAGACCGTTGGGATTACCCTCGCTCGGGCGACAGGGGCGGACCCTGCGCATCGGGAAGGGGACCCGCTGCCATGCGTCTGCTCCGCCTCTTGGGGATGACCGTTGCCCTGTTCGTCCTCGTCGGCGTGGCCGTGCCCGCCCTCGCCTCGGCCGCGCCCGCGCCCGACCAGCCGCCCGCGGCCGCCCCGATCGCGGGGCAGCTGCGCGGCGACATCACGCTGCACGACCCCGCGCTCGCGAAGGGGCCCGGCGCCCGTGAGTGGTTCGTCTACTCGTCGGGCGACCCGGGCAAGGACGGCGGCACAGTGCAGATCCGCAAGTCCGTCGACGACGGTCGCACGTGGGCCTACCTCGGCACCGTGTGGCCCACGATCCCGAAGTGGATCACCGACATCGTGCCGGACGCGGACACGATGTGGGCGCCGGAGATCATCCGCCACGGGAGCACGTACTACCTCTACTACGCGGTCTCCACGCTGGGCCACAACGACTCCGTGATCGCGTTGGCCACGAACACGACGCTCGACCCGAAGGCGCCCGGCTACCGCTGGGTCGACCAGGGCAAGGTCGTCCGCTCGTTGCCCGCGAGCGACTTCAACGCCATCGACCCCGACGTCGTCCAGGACGCGGCGGGCACCCCCTGGCTGGTGTTCGGCTCCTACTGGAGCGGGGTGCAGATGGTGCAGCTGCAGTGGCCGTCGGGCAAGCGCTCCGCCGACCCCACCCGCACGCACCTGCTCGACCGCAAGATCCCGCTGAACGCCGTGGAAGGACCGTCGATGATCAGCCACGGCGGCTGGTACTACCTGTTCAGCTCGTGGGACCGGTGCTGCGTCGGCCTGAAGAGCACCTACCGCATCGTCGTCGGGCGGTCCAAGTCGATCACCGGCCCCTACCTCGACCGCGACGGGAAGGCCCTCACCGACGGCGGCGGCACCACGGTGCTCGCGTCGATGAGCAACCAGATCGGGCCGGGCGGCCAGTCCATCGCGGGCGGGATGCTCGCCTACCACTACAGCGACGCGACCGCGGGTGGCCTGTCCCGTCTCGGCATGCGCAGCCTGACCTGGTCGGCCGACGGCTGGCCGCAGCTCGGAGCGGGGCTGCCGAAGGCCCGCCTGTAAGGCGGCGCCACACAGGCGACCTGGAGCTCGCCCCGTTCGTCGCGCAGCTGCCGAGCCCGCCCGCTACCGGCTGACGGGAGCGTTGCTCCAGCGCCAGTCGACGCGGCGGGGTCGGCCGGGCAGCGCCGTGCGCCCGGTCGCCCACCGCAGCGTCGTCCACGGGTCGGACGCGGGCTCGACGTCGGGGAAGAGGCGGCCCAGCACCCGCTCGCACAGGCCCGGATCCGGTCGGTACTCGTGGCCGAGGCCGCGCGCGACGTCGGCGGTGTGCACCACCGTCTCCAGCACACCCATCGCCCCCGACGCCTCGGGGTCCGCGGGCCCGAACGTGTGGTGGCCGCGCACCTCGGGCGGCGTCACCCGCACCATCGCCGCCAGCAGCGCGCCCGCCGCGGTGAGCACCGCGAGCAGGCCCTCCGGGCCGGCGGCCGGGTCGGCGCGGATCGCGTTGGGCTCGCCCCCCGGGTAGCGGGCCGCGGACTCCAACGGCAGGTACCGCTCGTACGCGGGCACGCCGAGCTGCATCGCGTAGAACACCAGGTCGTCCGCGATGTGCTCGACGGTCTCCCAACACGTCCAGTCGAGGTCGCCCGCGCGCGCCGACCAGTCGCCGCCGGGCCGCAGCGCCGCCACCGCTCCCGCGACGGCGGCGAGCACGTCGTCGGCGGTGATGTGAGTGCGCACGGACGCACGGTAGCCCCGGCCGGGTTCTCACCCGGCGGCCGCGCGGCGGCGAGCCGGCGATCCCTACGGAACGCTGTCACGCAGCGGAGCCCGACGCACGGGGCGATCACCCGTCGAGACGCAGGATCTCGAACTGGCGCTTCCGCGGACTTATGCTCGTCACGATGTGCAACCGTGGAGCTCGTGTGGGCGATACCCCGTTCGGTTAGGCCCGACCATGTTCCGACGCTTCGGCCGACCCCGCTCCTGGCCGATCCCCCTGCCCGTGCTCGCGTTGGGGCTCGTCCTCGTCGTCGGCGTGGTGCTCGAGGCGGTGCACGAGCTCAGGGTCCACCCGGGGTCGAGCCCGGCCGGTCCGTTCTTCGACGACTGGCTGCACGACTTCCTCATCCTCACCTCCGCGGCCGTGTGCGCGGCGGGCGCGTTGCGGCACACCCGCGACGGCCGCGCGTGGATGTGCATCGCCGTCGCGCTGCTGTGCATCGGGTTGTCGGAGATCACCTGGGACGTGCTCTACGCGCACGTCGACGCGGCCGCCATCCCCTACCCCGACCTCGCCGACGTGTTCGACCTGGTGAGCTACCCGCTCTTCCTGGCGGGGCTCGTCCTGATCATCCGCAGCCGGGTGCCGAAGATCGAGCTGCACCGCTGGCTGGACGGCATCGTGATCGTCCTGGTCGTCGCCGCCCCGATGGTGGCGCTGGTCCTCGACCCCATCCTCCGCAGCGCGCCGCCCGACCTCCTCGGTCAGATCGTCACCCTGGCCTACCCGTTCGGCGACCTGGTGCTGCTCGGGACGCTGCTGGGTGCGCTGCCGATGATGTCGTGGCGGATCGACGCGAGCTGGCTCCTGCTCGGGGTGGGGCTGATCTGCCTCACGGTCGGGGACGCCGCCTACGCCGCCGCGGCGCTCGACGACGCCTACCACAACGGGCCGTTCGACTTCCTGTGGAGCGCGGGCACGGTGGCGATCGCCTGGGCGGCGTGGTTCCCGAACGCCGAGACCCGGCCGCCGTCGGAGGTGTTCGGCTGGCGCGCGATCATCCTCCCCCTCGGCGCCCAGCTCTTCGCCGTCGGCACCCAGGTGCTCGCCTACTTCGTCACGCTGCCGCCGTCGGAACGGCTACTCACGCTGGCCATCCTCGTGATCGGCGCCGCGCAGATCGTCATCTCCCGGCCGCGTCGACCGGGGGCGGCGGGCTGACGCTCGTCGCCTCAGCGCGCCGCGTCGATCGCCGCGTCGACCGCGGCGTCGAGGCCGACCAGCCGCAGCAGGCACCGGCTGCGGCCCGCGGCCTCGGAGAGCTTGCGCAGCTCGCCGAACAACGCGCACGGGAAGTCGGTCAGGCCGCGTACGTCCAGCACCAGTTCGCGGCAACCGCGGCGGAGGCCGACGTGAGCCAGGTGGACCAGCGCGGTGAGCCCGTCGCGGTCCAGGACACCGCCCGCGACCAGCCGCGCAGGCTGCCGGTCGGCGTCCGGCTCGGCCGGGAGCGTCACGCTGAGCGTCAGCGCGCCTGGGGTGGGTGGGCACATGGCGATGTCTCCTGAACGGCTGGGCTCCAACGGGTCACCGTCAACGGTGTCGCCGAAGCCGCCGCGCGGCCGTCGACCGGCCGGGCCATGCACCCGCTGAACCCGCGGTCGGTCGATCAGGGGACGGCCGGAGGCCCGATCAGCAGCTGCTCTACCCGGGCGGCGAGGCGCGGTTCGCGGCCGCGCTCGCTACTTCTCGGGCCTGAGCGTGCTGAGGATCTGCCTGATCTCGGGCTCGGGCACGGCGCGGTCGAACCCGGAACCGGCGACGACGACGAGGATGGCGGTCGGTCCGAGCTCGCCGGTGAACCCGGTCGCCGAGACGGCGTAGACCGCGCCCTTCAGGCCGCAGGTGCCGGTGGTGTGCGCGGCCGTCGCGTCGACCTTGACGATCACCGCGGGCTTGCCGGTGAGCGTGGTGATGTGTTCGGGCCTGCCCGCCCTGATCGTCGGGCGCGTGTCCTTCTCGTCCCGGAACGCGGCATCCGCCCACTCCAGAGCTATGGACTTGGACGAGCCCGCGAGATCGGCGTCCGTGCTGTGCTTGACGGCCGAGATCGCCAGCGACATGTTCTTGCCGCACGCGTCGTCGCCGACCGACGCGCTCCCGGTGGCGCCGACCAGCAGCTTGCCGTCCTTCGCCTGGTAGCCGACGAGGGTGTCCTCGGAGTTCACGGTCCAGTCGGGCGGCACGTCGTAGAGCGCGGCCCGCTTGACGGAGCGCACCGTGTTCCACCCCGGCACCACCGACGCGACGACCAGCGAGCTGTTGCTCGGCGGCGCTCCCGCCGAGGGCGGCGCGACGGCACCCGACTGCGGTACGGCGTGGGCGATGGCCGCCGGTGCGCCGGAGACCGACACCGTGCAGCTCGTCAACAGCAGGACGGCCGCGACGCAGAGCGTGCTCATCGTGGTTGTTCTGTTCATACCGGTTCCCTGTCGAAGCGCACGACGTCGCTGAGCGTCGCGACGAAGCCGAAGTCGCCGTTCGGGCTGAGCGTGATGTCCTCGGCGGAGTCGCCGACCGGGAGGCTGCCCGCCTTCCGCGTCGCGAGGTCGATGACCGTCACCCCACCTTCGTTGCTGGCCACCAGCGCCTGCTGGCCGTCCGGGGTGACCACCAGGCTGTCCGGCCGCTTGCCCACGGGGACCGTCCAGTTCGCCTGCCCGGCGGCGAGGTCGATCCCGACCACGCTGTTGTTGCCGGAGGTGATGACGACGGCGGTCTTGCCGTCCGGGGTCAGCGCGATGCTCGACGCATTGTTGCGGATCCCCACCGTGCGGACCACGGTGTTGGACGCCGTGTCGATCGTCTTGAGGCCTGCGCTGCCCGCGACGTAGACCTGCCGCCCGTCCTTCGCGACGGTGATGCCCTCGGCCACGCCGCCGAGCGGCACGCTCGCCACCCGTGCGCCGGTCGTCCGGTCGAGCACCTGGAACGACGACGCGCGGTCCGTGAGGTAGATCCGGCGGCCGTCCGGCGACAGGGCCAGTGCGACCACCGCCGACGGCAACGGCACCGACACCCGCACGCGCCCGGTCGAGGCGTCGATCAGGGAGAGCGTGTTGGCCGCCTTGCGCTGCTGGTAGCCGTACGTCGAGCTGGCGGCGACGATGGTCGTGCCGTCGGAGGTCTCGGCGAGGGCGTCCACGCGCTCGTCCGTCAGGTTCGCCGTCGTCACCACCTTGGCGGGGTCCGCGACGTCGTGGATCTCCACGTTCGCGCGGATGTCCGAGAGGTTGCCCGAGGGCCGGTAGGCGGGGGCCGAGAGCAGAAGCTTCGTGCCGGTGGTGTCGACCAGGAGCGTCCGGGCCCCGCTGACGCTCAGGTTCGCCGACACCCGCACCTTCTTCGGGGCGCTCGACGCGGGCTCGGTGGGCAGCGTGTTGTCGGACTGGAGCATCCGGACGCCCATGGTGCCCGCCCCGACGAGCAGGATCGGGGCGAGGATCGCCCCGATGACGACGCGGGTACGGCGGGAGCGGCGCGCTGGCGCGGGCTGCGGGTTCGGCGGTGGTGTGGGCGGCGGTGTTGGCGGCGGCGGCGGCGTGGGCGTGCCGGTGGAGCTGAGCGCCGCGTGCGCCGCCGCGGCGAGCTCACCCGCGGTGGCGAACCGCTCCCGCGGGTCCTTCGCCAGCCCGCGCGCGATCACCCAGTCCAGGTGGGCGGGGATGCCGGGGCGCAGGAGCGACGCGCGCGGCGGGGTCGCGGTGAGGTGCGCGTACATCAGGGCGGCGAGGCTCTCGGCGCGGAAGGGCGCGCCGCCGGTGAGGAGCTTGTGCAGGACGCAGGCCAGCGCGTACACGTCGACCGCGTGGCTGATGGGGCGGCCTTCGAAGCGCTCGGGCGCCATGTAGTCGGGGGTGCCCATCACGCCACCGGTGCCGGTCAGCTCCCCCACCCGGTCGGCCGCACGGGCGATGCCGAAGTCCACGAGGTAGACGAAGTCGTGCCCGTCGCGGCCGTCCTCGGGCGAGAGCAGGATGTTGGACGGCTTCACGTCGCGGTGGATGAGGTTCATCGCGTGCGCGGCGTCCAGTGCGCTGGCCGTCTGCCGGACCACGTCGACCGCGGCGTGCGGGGACATCGGGCCACGGCGGTCGAGGCGGTCGGACACGTCCTCGCCGTTGACGAGCCGCATGTCGATGTACAGCTGCCCGTTGATCTCGCCGTAGTCGTGGATGGGGATGACGTGGGCCGACCGGAGCTGCGCCGCGATCTCCGACTCGCTGCGGAACCGGCGTTGGTAGCCCGGGTCCGCGGCGAGGCTCGCAGGCAGGCGCTTGAGCGCGACCACCCGCTTACGCGCTGTGTCCGTGGCCCGGAAGACCTCACCCATTCCGCCGCGGCCGATGAGCTCTTCGAGCCGGTAGGGCCCGAACCACTCCGCCTGCACTACTCGACACCCGCAGGGCGGACACGACTCGTCGCACCGTCTCGCGGGCACGTCAAGAGACACGTCACCAACGTCGCCACCAGGTGTTAAGGCAACGCCCCGACCATCAACGGGGAGCAGCGGGGGGAGCGTTGCTCTCGGTCAGGCACGCTAGCACCACCGGCGCGCCGCGGTCCCGTTTGGGTGACATCGCCGGGTATCAAACGGCGCATCCTCACCTCATGTACACGTGGTGAAGACATGGAGGGACCCGAAGGTCAACAACTCGATCATCCCCACCCGCAACTACACGGGGTTCACGGGACCGACGTTGAAGGCAGGAACCACGGTGACGATCACCGATGTGCACAAGTCGGTGTTCGGCAACCCCAGAGCCCTGACCGTGCGTGATCCCAAGACCGGCAAGTACTTCCGGAACGTCCCCATCGAGGTGTTCGCGCGGTAGCGGGAGCGGCGTTCGTCCCACCCGGCGTCGACCGCGACCGCCTAGTGTGCCGACCATGACCGCGATGCCGATGCGTGCGCTCGTCCGCAGGCCCAGCAGCAGGCTGGCCGAAGGCATCGTCACGCACGCCGAGCGGGTGGCGGTGGACGCCGACCGCGCCGCGCGGCAGTGGGCGGACTACGTCGCCGCGCTCACGGCGGCCGGGTGGCAGATCATCGAGGTCCCCCCGACCGAGGACTGCCCCGACGGCGTGTTCGTGGAGGACACGATGGTCGTCTACGGCGATCTCGCGGTGGTCTCGCGGCCCGGCGCCACGGCGCGCCGCCCCGAGACCCGCGCCGCCGAAGCCACCGTCGCCGCCGCGGGCTACCGGATCGCCTCCATCACCGACCCGGCCACGCTGGACGGCGGGGACGTCCTCAAAGCAGGCGCGACGGTCTACGTCGGGCTCACCGAACGCACCAACGCCGCGGGCGCCGACCAGCTCGCGGGCTTCCTCGAGCCGCTCGGCGCGACCGTCGTGCGCGTGCCGACCACGAAGGTGCTGCACCTCAAGAGCGCCGTCACCGCGCTGCCGGACGGTCGCGTGATCGGCTACCCCCCGCTCGTGGACGACCCCGCCGGGTTCGCCGATTTCCTCCCGGTGCCGGAGGAGGCGGGCGCGCACGTCGTCCTCCTCGGGCCGGACGACGACGGGCTGCACCGCCTGCTGATGGCCGACGGCGCGCCCCGCAGTGCCGCGCTGTTCGTGGAGCTGGGCTACCGGCCCGTCGCGGTCGACATCAGCGAGTTCGAGAAGCTCGAGGGCTGCGTGACGTGCCTGTCGGTGCGGTTGCGGTAGTCGATCCAACGGTGATCGAGCGCGTCGCGACTGCACCGGCTCGCCACCCGGATGGACGCGCTCTTGGCTGCTTTGTACTGACCCGCCTGTCGACATGCCCGCGGGGTTGTCCGCCGCTACCGTCGGGGCGTGCCCGCCTCCCCGCAGGCCCCGCGCGGGCCGCTCGCGTTGCTGGCCGGGCTTCGCCGCGAGCTGTCGGTGCCGCTGTACCGCAACG
>DATAOO010000209.1:0-4088 GCA_036265695.1 Pseudonocardia sp.
CGTAGTCCTCGGTGACGGCGCGGCCCATGTTCTCGTCGAAGTACGGGAAGTGCCAGTCCGGGTCGATCTCGGCGATGCCGTCGGCCGAGATGAACAGGGTGGAGATGAGCTTCGCCATGGCGGTGATCCTTTCAGAGCCGGGGGGTGTCGCTCGGTAGACCGGGCGGCACCCCGAACCTCATCGCCCCGAACCTCACCGCCCCGATCGGCGGCTCGCGCACGCGGTGGCGAAGTCCGACCGCGTGTCGGACAGCGCGCGGAGCTCGTCGAGCAGGCGCTGCTGGTCGCGGTCGTCGGTGCGCATCCCGGCGATCGGGTTGCGGCGCGGGCGCTGGACGCGGGCGAGCAGCTGGGCGAAGCCTGCGAACGGTCCGGCGCAGGTGGTGGCGGTGGTGGTGGTGGTCATGACGGGTCTCCGATCCTGCGGTGGGTCTTGCGGTACCCGTTCACTGTCGCGCCGCGGGCGGGCGCGCACCGTCGGGTCGACGGCGGATCGGGGGGATGACCGCGACGTCGGCCGATCGGTGGACCGCTACAGCGAGGTGACGACCGACCGCAGGATGAGCGTGGCGACGAAGACCACGGTGAACGCGAGGTCGAACTGCACGCCGCCGAGGTTCACCGGCTTGAGCACGCGGCGCACCGGGGCGATCACCGGCTCGGTGAGCCGGTAGGTCACCTCGCGCGCCTTGAGGACGCCCTCGCCCGAGGACCCCGACGACCTCGACGACAAGACGCCCACCCAGTCGAGCAGGGCGCGTGCGATGAGCAGGAGCAGGAAGAGCAGCAACACCAGACCGAGCAGCGAACCCAGGAGACCCATGCCTCCAGCGTGCCCGAATTGTCTGAGTGAGAGCTGAGGGTCATCTGTGGGTTCACGCGCTGGGTACGAGCCAGGCCGCGCGGGTCGGGCCCGCGTCACCCGGTCGGCCTCAGGGTGGTCCCTCGAATTCGTCGCCCGAACCCCTGAATCGGTGCCCGACCGGGCACACGGCGGCCCGGCCCGTCGTTTACTACACGCAGGACAACCAGCGAAAGAGGAACCGATGGCATCCCCCTACGAGCCCCCCACCGAGTCCCTGCGAGGCGAGGTGCCCTCGGCGGGCAGCCGCATCGCGGCCATCTTCGCGCACCTCTCGGCGCCCATCGCGGCGCTGCTCAGCGCCGGGTCGCTGAGTCTCCTCGGCCCGCTGCTCGTGTGGCTGGTGATGAAGCGGGACCCGATGGCCCGCCGCGCCGCGGCCGGGGCCTTCAACTTCAACCTCGCGTTCTGGCTGCTCTACCTGGTCAGCTGGCTGCTGATCTTCACGGTGATCGGCGCGGTCATCGGCATCCCGCTGATCATCGTGCTGTTCGTCGTGTCCGCGTGGTGCCACATCAAGGGCGCCATCCGCGCGGCCGACGACCGGCCCTACGACTACCCGTTCCAGATCCGCGTGCTCTCCTGAACGGTCAGTGGTGGAAGATGATCAGCGCTAGGCCGTAGACCACGATCGCGGCCACCGCGAGCAGGCAGAGGCCCGCCAGCGCCGTGCCCGCTGCGGCGGACATCACCGGGCCGGTCGCCTTGCCGACCGGCTCGGCGCCGTCTGCGGACTCCGCCACGTCGTCGGCGAGCACGGGCTCGCGCGCGGAGAGCCCGACCAGCGCCAGCGCGAGCAGCACGACGATCACCACCCCCGCCGCCAGCGAGACGAGGGAGACCACACCCAGCGCACCCCAGTTGATCATGTCAGCTCCTCGTTCAGGCCGCTGCGCCCGCGGGCACCGGGGCGGGGACGTCGTTGACGTTGTCGGCGGTCACCGGCCTGCGGCGGGACGCGGCGTAGATGCCACCCGCGAGCGCGATCAGCACGACCGCGACGGCGAGTATCGGGGACAGCACGGCGGGCAGCAGCACCTTGCTGAGCACGTTGCCGAAGTTCACCGCACCGGCGCCCGCGGCCACGATCGTCGCGCCGATCAATCCGCCGAACAGGGCGTGCGACGAGCTCGACGGCAGCCCGAACAGCCACGTCAGCAGGTTCCACAGGATCGCACCGCACAGGCCCGCGAAGATGACCGTCGGGGTGATCTTCCCCTCGTCCACGAGCCCGCTCGAGATGGTCTTGGCCACCTGCACCGACAGGAAGGCGCCCACGAGGTTCAACACGCCCGCGATGAGCACCGCCGTGCGGGGTTTCAGCGCCCCGGTGGCGATCGACGTCGCCATCGCATTGGCGGTGTCGTGGAAGCCGTTGGTGAAGTCGAACGCCAGCGCGGTCACCACGACCACGATGACGATGACGGTGAGATCCATGGATTTTCCCACGCCTCGATGACCATGGAACCGTACGATCCGAGATCGAATACGAGATGAACACGACGTGGCCCTTTGTCGGCCGATCGCGCGAGGAAATGTCGGATCCGTTACTGATGTCCAATTCTCGGAATCGTTCGTGATGACGCGGGACGAGTTGGTCGTCGCCTTCGCGCTGACGCGGTTGGATCACCCCGGGCTCGATCTGGAGGAGGTGGCCGCGCTCCTGGTGCGGCGCATCGGGCCCCGCCAGGCACTGCACCTCGCCGCGGAGAACCTCGCGACGCGCGACGAGCTGCGCGGCGATGTCTTCGCCGCCGCGGTCGAACACGTCCTGCGCACCCTGCTGCTGCTCCGGGACGGCACCGACGACTGACGACCGGGATACTCGCGCCGTGCCCGTCCGTTCCGTGGGTGTCGAGGAGGAGTTCCTCCTCGTCGACCCGAATTCCTGCGCGCCGCGCGCCGTCGCCTCCACCGTGCTCCGCGCGGCCGACGACCTCGACGGCGACCTGACCAACGAGCTGCACGCCGAGCAACTGGAGACGGGCACCTCCCCGCGCACGGGGCTCGACGAGATCGGCCGCGAGATCGTGGACCGCCGCGACGAGGCCGCCACCGCGGCCCGGCGCGCGGGCGTCGCCGCCGTGCCGCTGGCCACCTACCCGCTGCCGGTCGACCCGCACGTCAACGACGGCCCCCGCTACCGCGCGATGCTGAGCCGCTTCGGCCGCACCGCCGCCGAGCAGCTCACCTGCGGCTGCCACGTCCACGTCGCGGTCGAGTCCGACGAGGAGGCCGTCGCCGTGGTCGACCGCATCCAGCCGTGGCTGCCCGTGCTGCTCGCGCTCACGGTCAACTCGCCGTTCTGGGACGGGCTCGACAGCGGGTACGGCAGCTACCGCAGCCAGGTGTGGGGTCGCTGGCCGTCGGCGGGCCCGACCGGCCCGTTCGGCTCGGCCGCCGAGTACCGGCGGTTCACCGAAGAACTCCTGCGCACCGACACCGTGCTCGACCGCGGCATGCTCTACTTCGACGCCCGGCCCTCGCACCACCACCCGACCGTCGAGGTGCGCGTCGCCGACGTCTGCCGCGACCCGCGCGACACGCTCCTGCTCGCCGCGCTCACCCGGGGCCTCGTCGAGACCGCGGCCCGCGACTGGGCCGCCGGTCGCCCGCTCAGGCCTGCCCGACCCGAGATGCTGCGGCTGGCGGCCTGGCGGGCCGCGCGATCGGGGATCGACGACGCCCTGCTCCTGCCGCACGACTGGCGACCGCGACCGGCGGCGGACGTGGTGGCGGCGTTGATCGCGCACGTCGCGCCGGCTCTCGACGACGCGGGCGACCGCGACGGCGTCGACGAGCTCTGGCGCGACCTGCGCCACCGCAGGCCCGGCGCGCACCACCAACGCCTCGCCTACCGCGACCACGGCCTGCGCGGCGTCGTCAACGACGCCGTGGCGGCGGCCCGCACTTAGGGGGTACGCACCTCAGGGCGTCCGCGCAGGTTGTCCGCGTTGTCCCTGGCGGACACGTCGGCCCGGAAGCCGCTCGACAGCCTGCGCAGGAGGTCGTCGAGGAGCTCGGGGAGCAGGCCCTGATCGACACCGACCCGGACCGGGTGCCGCCGCTGGCGCTGCCGCCCAATCCGGACTCGGCCATCCTCGGCAGCCTCACCGGCGACGACTTCACCCGGGCTGCCGCCGAGGCCGCCCGCACCGCCCCGCCGCGCGAGAACGGCGGCAACCAGGACATCAAGAACCTCACCAAGGGCACCCGCGTCTTCTAC
>DATAOO010000210.1:0-6883 GCA_036265695.1 Pseudonocardia sp.
AACCTCGTCACCCCGATCGCCGACGCCCACATGGACTCGATCCCGGTCGTCGCGATCACCGGCCAGCAGAGCCGTCCGCTCATCGGCACCGACGCGTTCCAGGAAGCCGACATCACCGGCATCACCATGCCGATCACCAAGCACAACACGCTCGTCACCGACGCCGCGGAGATCCCGAGGGCGATCGCGGAGGCGTTCCACCTCGCGTCCACGGGCCGACCCGGCCCGGTGCTGGTGGACATCCCCAAGGACGTCCTGCAGGAGCAGACGACGTTCAGCTGGCCCCCGGAGCTGCAGCTGCCCGGCTACCGGCCGACGGTCCGGCCGCACGGCAAGCAGATCCGCGAGGCCGCGAAGCTCATCGTCGCCGCGCGGCAGCCCGTGCTCTACGTGGGCGGCGGCGTGCTCAAGGCCGAGGCGTCCGAGGAGCTGCTGCGCCTCGCGGAGCAGACCGGCATCCCGGTCGTCACCACGCTCATGGCGCGCGGGGCGTTCCCCGACAGCCACCGCCAGCACGTCGGCATGCCCGGCATGCACGGCACGGTGGCCGCGGTGGCGGCGATGCAGAAGTCGGACCTGCTCGTGGCGCTCGGCGCCCGCTTCGACGACCGCGTCACCGGCCAGCTCGCCAGCTTCGCGCCGAACGCCAAGATCGTGCACGCGGACATCGACCCGGCGGAGATCTCCAAGAACCGCCGGGCCGATGTGCCGATCGTGGGCGACTGTCGTGAGGTGATCCTCGAGCTGATCGACGCCGTGGCCGCGGAGCAGGCCGCGCACCCCGCGGCCGACCTCGCGCCCTGGTGGGCGTACCTGAACGAGCTGCGCGAGACCTACCCGCTCGGCTACGACTGGCCCGCCGACGGCTCCCTCTCCCCGGAGTACGTGATCGAGCGGATCGGCGTGATCGCGGGCCCGGACGCGATCTACACGGCCGGGGTCGGGCAGCACCAGATGTGGGCGGCGCAGTTCATCCGCTACGAGAAGCCGCGCACGTGGCTCAACTCGGGCGGGCTGGGCACGATGGGTTTCGCCGTGCCCGCCGCGATGGGCGCGAAGATGGCCGTGCCCGACGCCGTCGTCTGGTGCATCGACGGCGACGGCTGCTTCCAGATGACCAACCAGGAGCTCGCCACCTGCGCGATCGAGAACATCCCGATCAAGGTGGCGATCATCAACAACGGCAACCTCGGCATGGTGCGCCAGTGGCAGAACCTGTTCTACTCCGAGCGCTACTCGCAGACCGACCTCGGCACGCACAAGCACCGCATCCCGGACTTCAAGCTGCTGGCCGAGGCCATGGGCTGCGTGGGCCTGCGTGCGGAGTCGCGGGAGGACGTCGACCGCGTCATCCACGAGGCCATGGCGATCAACGACCAGCCGGTCGTGATCGACTTCGTGGTCGGCGCCGACGCGCAGGTGTGGCCGATGGTCGCCGCGGGCACCGGCAACGACCAGATCATGGCCGCGCGCGACATCCGGCCGCTGTTCGAGAGCGACGAGCTCGCCGCGGGCCCCGCGGAGATCGACGCGGTCATCGAGGAGGCGCAGTCGTGATGCAGCGCCACACGCTGTCGGTGCTCGTCGAGGACAAGCCCGGCGTGCTCGCCCGCGTGTCGGGCCTCTTCTCGCGGCGCGGCTTCAACATCGAGTCGCTGGCCGTCGGTCCCACCGAGCACCCCGACGTCTCCCGCATGACGATCGTCGTCGCCGTCGAGGACTTCCCGCTGGAGCAGGTCACCAAGCAGCTCAACAAGCTCATCCACGTCCTCAAGATCGTGGAGCTGGAGCCGACCCAGTCGGTGCAGCGCCAGGTGCTCCTGGTGAAGGTGCGGGCCGATCCCGCGGTCCGCAGCCAGGTGCTGGAGATCGTGGAGCTGTTCCGCGCCAAGGCCGTCGACGTCGCGCCCGAGGCGCTCACGATCGAGGCGACGGGTACCGCCGACAAGATCGCGGCCCTGCTGAAGAATCTGGAGCCCTACGGCATCCGCGAGATGGTGCAGTCCGGCACCATCGCCGTCGGCCGTGGGCCGCGCTCCATCACCGCCACCCCTGTCCGCTAGCTGAGAGAGAACCCCGTGACTGTCAACATCTACTACGACGACGACGCCGACCTGTCGATCATCCAGGGCCGCAAGGTCGCCGTGATCGGCTACGGCAGCCAGGGCCACGCGCACTCGCTCTCGCTGCGCGACTCGGGTGTCGAGGTGCGCATCGGCCTGCAGGAAGGCTCGAAGTCGCGGGCCAAGGCGGCCGACGAGGGCCTCACCGTCGGCACGCCCGCCGAGGTCTCCGCCTGGGCCGACGTGATCATGATCCTGGCCCCGGACACCAAGCAGCGCTTCATCTACGCCGACGACATCGCGCCCAACCTCAAGCCGGGCGACGCGATCTTCTTCGGGCACGGCTTCAACATCCGCTACGGCCTCATCACGCCGCCGTCCGATGTGGACGTAGCGATGGTGGCGCCGAAGGGGCCGGGCCACCTCGTGCGCCGCCAGTTCGTCGACGGCAAGGGCGTGCCGTGCCTCATCGCCGTCGAGCAGGACGCCAGCGGCGGCGCGAAGGCGCTCGCGCTGTCCTACGCGGCCGCGATCGGCGGCGCGCGGGCGGGCGTGATCGAGACGACGTTCACCGAGGAGACCGAGACCGACCTCTTCGGCGAGCAGGCCGTGCTCTGCGGCGGTGCGGCGGCGCTCGTGCAGACGGGCTTCGAGGTGCTCACCGAGGCGGGCTACGCCCCGGAGATCGCCTACTTCGAGTGCCTGCACGAGCTCAAGCTGATCGTCGACCTCATGTACGAGGGCGGCATCGCCAACGAGCGCTTCTCGATCTCCGACACCGCCGAGTACGGCGACCTCACCCGCGGCCCGCGCGTGATCACGCCCGCCACGAAGGACGAGATGCGCAAGATCCTCGGCGAGATCCAGGACGGCAGCTTCGCCCGCGAGTGGGTGGCCGAGGACGACGCGGGCCGCCCCAACTTCTCCCGCCTGCAGAAGGAGGGCCAGGAGCACCCGATCGAGGAGGTCGGTGAGAAGCTGCGCGGCCTGATGAGCTGGGTGGGCACGAAGGCGACCTGACGGCGCGCGAGGCGGACGTTCCCGGGGTTCCGAGCCCGAAAACGTCCGCCTCGCCGTCGCTCTACGATCGATGCCGTGTCTACCGCTGCCCGTCCTGTCGTCCTGCTCGCCGAGAAGCTCGCGCCGTCCGCGGTAGCGCTGCTCGGCGACGACGTGGAGATCCGCCACGTCGACGGCACCGACCGCCCCGCGCTCCTCGCGGCGCTCGCCGATGCCGATGCACTGCTCGTCCGCTCGGCCACCAAGGTCGACGCCGAGGCGCTCGCGGCGGCCACCCGGCTCAAGGTCGTCGCCCGCGCGGGCGTGGGGCTCGACAACGTCGACGTGCCCGCGGCCACCGCGCGCGGCGTGATGGTCGTCAACGCGCCCACGTCCAACATCGTGAGCGCCGCCGAGCACGCCATCGCCCTGCTGCTGTCCGCCGCCCGGCACATCCCGGCGGCCGACGCGAGCCTGCGCCAGGGGCAGTGGAAGCGCAGCAGCTTCACCGGCGTCGAGCTCTCCGGCAAGACCGTCGGCATCGTCGGGCTCGGCAAGATCGGGCAGCTCGTCGCGCAGCGGCTGGCGGCGTTCGGCGTCGAGCTCGTGGCCTACGACCCCTACATCTCGCCCGCCCGCGCCGCGCAGCTCGGCATCGAGCTCCTCACGCTCGACGAGCTGCTCGGGCGCGCCGACATGATCTCCATCCACCTGCCCAAGACGCCCGAGACGGTCGGGCTCATCGGCAAGGACCAGCTCGCGCTCACCAAGCCCGGCGTGATCGTCGTAAACGCCGCGCGCGGCGGGCTCGTCGACGAGGACGCGCTGGCCGAGGGTGTGCGCTCGGGGCACGTGGGTGGAGCGGGCATCGACGTCTACGTCACCGAGCCCACCACCGCCAGCCCCCTGTTCGAGTTGGAGCGCGTGGTCGTCACCCCGCACCTGGGCGCGTCCACCGAGGAGGCGCAGGACCGGGCGGGCACCGACGTGGCCCGCTCGGTGCAGCTCGCGCTCGCGGGCGAGTTCGTTCCCGACGCGGTCAACGTGCAGGTCGGCGGCGTCGTGGGCGAGGAGGTGGCGCCCTGGCTGCCGCTGGTGCAGAAGCTCGGCAACATGCTCTACGCGCTGGCGGGGCGGCTGCCGTCGTCGGTCACCGTCGACGTGGCGGGGGAGCTCGCCGCCGAGGACGTGGGTGTCCTCACCCTCGCGGCGCTGCGCGGCCTGTTCACCGACGTCGTCGAGGACCAGGTCACGTTCGTGAACGTGCCGGTGCTGGCCGAGACGCGCGGGGTCACCGTCGAGCTCGCCACGGCGCCGGAGAGCGAGAACTTCCGCAGCGTCGTCCAGCTGCGGGCGGCGATGCCCGACGGCGCCGCCGTCACGGTGTCCGGCACGCTCACCGGCCGGTCGCAGGTGCACAAGCTCGTCGAGGTCAACGGCCGCCACTTCGACCTGCGGGCCGAGGGCGACCTCCTGCTGATGGAGTACGCCGACCGGCCCGGCGTGATGGGCCGCGTGGGCTCGCTGCTCGGCGAGGCGGCGGTCAACATCGAAGCCGCGCAGATCAGCCAGACCACCGACGGCGCTGACGCGATCATGCTGCTGCGCGTCGACCGGCCGATCGACCCCGGCGTGCTGGAGCCGATCGGCGCATCGGTGGGCGCCAGCACGACCCGGCTGATCTCGTTCGAGTGACGGGCACGGCGCGGCCCGACCTCGGATGCAAGCACCCACAGGGCTAGCGGCACAATGACGTGACCCGGGGATTCCCGGGCAGCGGGCGGGGTCGGGCTGCCCTCTCACCCGTCGGGGCGACCTCGACGGGATGACAGGCGGGCGGCGGCGGCCGTCGCAGCCGGTAGCGTGCGACGGGCCGGATTCGGCCGGTCGAAGGAGGGAATCAGGTATGCGCCTTGCGGTCATCCCGGGAGACGGCATCGGGCCGGAGGTCATCGACGAGGCGCTGAAGGTGCTGGAGGAGGTCGTGCCCGGCACCGAGACGACCAACTACGACCTCGGCGCCGCGCGCTGGCACTCCACCGGTGAGCTCCTGCCCGAAACGGTGCTCACCGAGCTCCAGCAGCACGACGCGATCCTGCTCGGCGCCGTCGGCGACCCCTCCGTGCCGAGCGGCATCCTCGAGCGCGGCCTGCTGCTGCGGCTGCGCTTCGAGCTCGACCACCACGTCAACCTCCGGCCCGCCCGGCTCTACCCGGGCGTGCGGGGTCCGCTGGCGGGCAACCCCGAGATCGACATGGTGGTCGTGCGGGAAGGCACCGAGGGCCCCTACGTCGGCACGGGCGGCCTGCTGCGCAAGGACACCCCGCACGAGATCGCCACCGAGGTGTCCACCAACACCGCCTACGGCGTCGAGCGGGTGGTGCGCGACGCGTTCGCCCGCGCCGAGCGCCGCCCCCGCAAGCACCTCACGCTGGTGCACAAGACCAACGTGCTCACGTTCTCGGGGCGGCTGTGGTCGCGCATCGTCGAGGAGGTGTCGCTGGAGCACCCCGACGTGTCGGTGGCCTACCAGCACATCGACGCCACCACGATCCACATGGTGCAGGACCCCGGCCGCTTCGACGTGATCGTCACGGACAACCTGTTCGGCGACATCATCACCGACCTCGCGGGCGCGATCACCGGCGGCGTCGGGCTCGCGGCCAGCGGCAACCTCGACGTGAGCCGCCGCAACCCGAGCATGTTCGAGCCCGTGCACGGCTCGGCGCCCGACATCGCGGGCCAGGGCATCGCCGACCCGACGGCCGCCGTGCTGTCGGTGGCGCTGCTGCTCGACCACCTGGGTGAGCGCGACTCGGCCCGGCGCATCGAGGCGGCGGTCGCGTTCGACCTCGCCACCCGCGATCACGGCGCCACCGGGCACACCCGCAGCATCGGCGACCGGCTCGCCGCGCTCGTCAGCAGCCACGTCTCCAGCACGGCTTAGTTGGCGTTCGACGCCGCGGCGTACGACGCGCTCACCGTCGCCGAGCTACGGGCCCGGGGCGGGCTCAAGTGGACCCGCTTCGGCCCCGACAGCCTCGGCGCGTTCGTCGCCGAGATGGACACCGGCACCGCCCCGGCGGTGCGCGCCGCGCTGCACGCGGCGGTGGCGGCCGATGAGTTCGGCTACCTGCCGCCCGGGCCGCAGGACGCGATGGCGGCGGCGTGCGCGCGGTGGCAGCAGGACCGGTACGGCTGGGGCGTGGCGCCCGGCGACGTCGTCCCGGTCCCGGACGTGCTGCGCGGCCTGGAGCTCGTGCTCGCCCACCGCACCGCACCCGGGCGGCCGTTGATCCTGCCGACGCCCGCCTACATGCCGTTCCTCGATCTGCCGGGCCTGCTCGGTCGGGAGGCCATCCACGTGCCCGCCGCGCGGTGCGACGGTCGCTGGGCTCTCGACCTCGACGGCATCGACGCCGCCTTCCGCGCGGGCGGCGAGCTGCTCGTCCTCACCAACCCGCACAACCCGCTGGGCCGTGTGTTCACCGCGGACGAGCTGCGCGCGCTGTGCGAGGTGGTGGACCGGCACGGAGGCCGGGTGTTCGCCGACGAGATCCACGCGCCGCTGACCTACCCCGGGCACGAGCACGTGCCCTACGCCGCGCTCTCGCCGACGGCGGCGGGGCACTCCGTCACGGCCACGTCGGCGTCCAAGGCCTGGAACCTGCCCGGGCTGGCCTGCGGGCAGCTGATCCTCTCCAACGACGCCGACCGGGCGGCGTTCGCGGCCCTCCCGTCGGCGGCGACGCACGGGACGTCGCCGCTGGGCGCGGTGGCGGCAGCCGCGGCCTACGCGGACGGCGGGCCGTGGCTCGAGG
>DATAOO010000211.1:0-5019 GCA_036265695.1 Pseudonocardia sp.
CCGCGGTGCTCGACAACGGGAGCTTCGGCACCCGCACCGTCCGCTTCGAGACCGGGCGCCTCGCCCGGCAGGCGGCCGGCTCCGTCGTCGCCTACCTCGACGACGAGACCATGCTGCTGTCCGCCACCACGGCGTCCAAGCAGCCCAAGGAGCACTTCGACTTCTTCCCGCTCACGGTGGACGTCGAGGAGCGCATGTACGCCGCGGGCCGCATCCCCGGCTCGTTCTTCCGCCGCGAGGGCCGCCCGGGTACGGACGCGATCCTCACCTGCCGGCTGATCGACCGTCCGCTGCGCCCGTCGTTCGTCGACGGCCTGCGCAACGAGATCCAGATCGTCGTCACGGTGCTGTCGCTCGACCCGCAGGACCCCTACGACGCGCTCGCGATCAACGCCGCGTCGGCGTCCACCCAGCTCGCGGGCCTGCCGTTCAGCGGCCCGATCGGCGGCGTGCGCGTCGCCCTCATCGACGGGCAGTGGATCGCGTTCCCCCAGTACGAGGACCTGCAGCGGGCCGTGTTCGACATGGTCGTCGCCGGGCGCATCGTGGGGGACGACGTCGCGATCATGATGGTGGAGGCCGAGGCCACCACCGAGACCATCGAGCTGGTCGCGGGCGGCGCGCAGGCGCCCACCGAGGCCGTCGTCGCGCAGGGCCTGGAGGCGGCCAAGCCGTTCATCCGCAGCCTGTGCGTGGCCCAGCAGCAGCTGGCCGACGTCGCCGCCAAGCCCACGGGCGAGTACCCGACCTACCCGGCGTACCAGGCCGACGTGTTCGACGCCGTCAGCGCGCAGGCGGAAGGCGACCTCGCCGCCGCACTCACCATCGCCGCCAAGCAGGAGCGCGAGGCCCGCATCGACGAGGTCAAAGCGGCCGTGCTGGAGAAGGTGGCCCCGCAGTTCGACGGCCGCGAGAAGGAGATCGGCGCCGCGTTCCGGTCGCTGAACAAGAAGCTCGTCCGCCGTCGGATCCTCACCGACCAGGTCCGCATCGACGGTCGCGGCATCACCGACATCCGGCCGCTGTCGGCCGAGGTCGAGGTCGTCCCGCGGGCGCACGGCTCGGCGCTGTTCGAGCGCGGCGAGACCCAGATCATGGGCGTCACCACGCTGAACATGCTGCGCATGGAGCAGCAGATCGACTCCCTCGGGCCGGAGACGCGCAAGCGCTACCTGCACCACTACAACTTCCCGCCCTATTCCACCGGTGAGACCGGCCGCGTGGGCTCGCCGAAGCGGCGCGAGATCGGCCACGGCGCGCTCGCCGAGCGGGCGCTCCTGCCGGTGCTGCCGACCCGCGAGGAGTTCCCCTACACGATCCGGCAGGTCTCGGAGGCACTGGGCTCGAACGGGTCGACGTCGATGGGCTCGGTCTGCGCGTCCACGATGTCGCTGCTCAACGCCGGTGTGCCGCTGAAGGCGCCGGTGGCGGGCATCGCGATGGGCCTCGTGTCCGACGAGGTGGACGGCTCCACCCGCTACGTCGCCCTCACCGACATCCTCGGCGCCGAAGACGCCTTCGGCGACATGGACTTCAAGGTGGCGGGCACCGCGGAGTTCGTCACGGCGCTGCAGCTCGACACCAAGCTCGACGGCATCCCGTCCGAGGTGCTCGCGGCCGCGCTCAACCAGGCCAAGGACGCCCGGCTCACCATCCTCGAGGTGCTCGGCGAGGCCATCGACCGGCCCGACGAGATGAGCCGCTGGGCGCCGCGCGTCGTCGCCATCCAGGTGCCGGTCGACAAGATCGGCGAGGTCATCGGCCCGAAGGGCAAGATGATCAACTCGATCACCGAGCAGACCGGCGCCGACATCTCCATCGAGGACGACGGCACGATCTACGTCGGCGCTTCGGACGGCGAGTCGGCGGAGGCCGCGATCGGCATGATCAACGCCATCGCCAACCCGCAGCTGCCGAAGGTGGGCGAGCGGTTCCTCGGCACGGTGGTCAAGACCGCCGCGTTCGGCGCGTTCGTCTCGCTCGTGCCCGGCAAGGACGGCCTGGTGCACATCTCGAAGCTGGGCAACGGCAAGCGCATCGGCAAGGTCGAGGACGTCGTCAAGGTCGGCGACAAGCTCCGCGTCGAGGTCACCGACATCGACAACCGGGGCAAGATCAGCCTGATCCCGGTGGTCGAGGAGGAGGCCGCGGTGGCCGAGCCCGCCGCCGAGCCGGTCGAGGTCTCGGCGAACTGACGCCTATGACCGACGTCGTCACCCCGGGGGTGCTCTCGGGCGCCCCCGGGGTTCTGCGCACCGAGCTGCCGGGCGGGCTGCGCGTCGTCACCGAGGCGGTGGCGGGCGTGCGGTCGGTCTCGCTCGGCATCTGGATCGGCATCGGCTCCCGCGACGAGGCCCCCGAGCAGGCGGGCGCCGCGCACTACCTCGAGCACCTGCTGTTCAAGGGCACGCGGCGGCGCACCGCGAAGGAGATCGCCGAGGAGCTCGACGCGGTCGGCGGCGACCTCAACGCGTTCACCGCAAAGGAGCACACCTGCTACTACGCCCACGTCCTCGACACCGACCTGCCGCTCGCGGTGGAGGTGCTCGCCGACGTGGTCACCGACGCGACGCTGGAGCCCTCCGACGTCGAGGTCGAGCGCAGCGTGGTGCTCGAAGAGATCGCGATGCGCGACGACGACCCGGAGGACCTGCTCGGCGAGCTGTCCGACGAGGCCCTGTTCGGCGACCACCCGCTCGGCCGCCCGGTGATCGGGTCCGAGGATTCGGTCCGCCGGATGGACCGCGAGACGTTGCACGCGTTCTGGCAGGGGCAGTACACGACGCCGCGGATGATCGTCGCGGCAGCGGGCAACCTCCGGCACGGCGAGGTCGTCGAGATGGTGAGCTCGGCCCTCGCCGCGGCCACGGCCCGGGCGGGCGCCGCGACACCCGCGGGCCCCCGGCGTCTCGCGCCCGCCCTGCTGGTGCCGGGGCCGCGGCTCGTGCTGCGCCCGGAGGACACCGAGCAGGCGCACGTGCTCCTCGGCGTGCCGGGGCTGTCCCGGCACGACCCGCGGCGCTCGGCGCTCTCGGTGCTCAACATCGCGCTCGGCGGCGGCCCGAGCTCGCGGCTGTTCCAGCAGGTGCGCGAGCAGCGCGGGCTGGCGTACTCGGTGTACTCGTCGTCGGTGTCGTACGCCGACGCGGGCGCCTTCAGCGTGTACGCGGGGTGCGCCCCGGAGCGGCTGGAGGAGGTCGTCACGGTCATCCAGGACGTCCTCTCCGAGGTCGCGACGCACGGGCTCACGCCCGCCGAGGTCACCCGCGCGCAGGGCAACCTGCGGGGTGGGCTCGTGCTCGGGCTGGAGGACACCCCGTCGCGGATGAACCGGATCGGGCGCTCCGAGCTGGACTACGGCCACCAGCGCACGGTCACCGACAGCCTCGACCGGATCGCCGCCGTCACGCCTGCCGACGTCGCCGCGCTCGCGGGCGAGCTGCTCAGCCTGCCGTTCACGGCGGCGGTGGTGGGCCCGTTCGACGACCAGGCCGCGCTCCCGGGCGTGCTGCGCTGACGCACCTCACTTCGCACCCTTTCGGCGACGTGCATCGAAGGGGCGTGAAGACGGGGCGCCCGCGCGCGGCCGGTGGTGCGGGGTCGGCTCGGGCATGATGCGCGCGTGAGCGTCTCGATCCTCGTCGCGGCCGTGCTGATCGTCATCGGGCTGGTCGGGGTCGTCGTGCCGGTGCTGCCCGGGCTGCTGCTCGTGGTGGTGGGCATCGCCGCCTGGGCCGTGCCCCGCGGGGACGCGTTGGCGTGGACCACGTTGGGCATCGCCGTCGCGATCGTCGTGGTGGGCTCGGTCGTCAAGTACCTGTTGCCCGGCAAGCGGCTGAAGGAGGCCGGGGTCCCGGGGCGCACGTTGGCGCTGGGCGCCGTCCTCGGGATCGTCGGCTTCTTCGTCGTGCCCATCGTGGGGCTGTTCCTCGGGTTCGTGCTCGGCGTCTACCTCGGCGAGTACACGCGCCTGAAGGACGGCCGCCAGGCGCGGGCGTCCACCCGCAAGGCGCTCTCGGCCGTCGGCTGGAGCATCGCCATCGAGCTGTTCGCAGGCCTGCTCGCCGCAGGCGTCTGGGTGGGGGCGTTGACGCTCGCCTAGCATGCCCGGGTGACGATCAGGGTGGGTGTGCTGGGCGCCGCGGGCCGGATGGGCGGCGAGGTGTGCCGGGCCGTCGACGGCGCCGAGGACCTGGACCTCGTGGCCCGGCTCGACCTCGGCGATCCGCTGAGCGGGCTGGCGGCGGCGGGCGCGCAGGTCGTCGTCGACTTCACCCACCCCGGCGCGGTGCTCGACAACCTGCGCTACCTGCTGGACGCGGGGATCGCCGCGGTCGTGGGCACCAGCGGCTTCGACGACGCCCGCTTCGCGACCGTGCGCGGGTGGCTCGACGCCACACCCGGGCACGTGCTGGTGGCGCCCAACTTCGGCGTCGGCGCGGTGCTCATGATGCAGTTCGCCCGGCAGGCCGTGCGGTTCTTCGACTCCGTCGAGGTGGTGGAGCTGCACCACGCGGGCAAGGTCGACGCGCCGTCGGGCACCGCAGCGCGCACCGCGTCGCTGCTCGCGGCCGAGCGCGCCGCCGCCGGGCTGGGGTCGGTGCCGGACGCCACGACGAGCGCGCTCGACGGGTCCCGCGGCGCTGTCGTGGACGGCATCCACGTGCACTCCGTGCGCCTGCCCGGGCTCGTCGCCCACCAGGAGGTGCTGCTCGGCGGCCCGGGGGAGGCGCTCACGATCCGGCACGACTCGTTCGACCGCGCCTCGTTCATGCCCGGGGTGCTGCTGGCCGTGCGCGGCGTGCTCGACCGGCCCGGCCTGACGATCGGCCTGGAGCCCCTGCTCGGGCTGGCTACTCCGTGAGCGCCAGGTCGAGCGACCCGGTGTAGCGCACCTCGCGCAGCACGCCCTCGCCGGTGTCGAGGCCGCGCACGGTGCCGTCGGGCTCCCAACCCGCGCGGGCGTAGAAGCGGCGGGACGCGTCGTCCTTCTCGGGAACCCACGCCAGGCCGTAGCGG
>DATAOO010000212.1:0-15246 GCA_036265695.1 Pseudonocardia sp.
AACCTCATCAACGCGGGCATGGACCGCATCTGCGTGCTCACGCAGTACAAGTCGCACAGCCTCGACCGGCACATCACCACGACGTGGCGGCTGTCGAGCCTGCTCGGGCAGTACATCACCACAGTCCCCGCGCAGCAGCGGCTCGGCCGCCGGTGGTACACCGGCAGCGCCGACGCGATCTTCCAGAGCCTCAACCTCGTCTACGACGAGATGCCCGACTACATCGTGGTGTTCGGCGCCGACCACGTGTACCGCATGGACCCGAGCCAGATGCTCACCGCGCACATCGAGAGCGGCTCGGGCGTCACCGTGGCGGGCATCCGCGTGCCGCGCGCCGAGGCGAAGGCGTTCGGCTGCATCGCGTCCGATGAGACCGGGCTGATCACCGAGTTCCTCGAGAAGCCCAGCGAGCCGCCGTCGGTGCCCGACGACCCCGAGGTCACGTTCGCCTCGATGGGCAACTACATCTTCACCACCGACGTGCTGATCGAGGCGCTCAAGGCCGACGCCGAGGACGCCGACTCCGACCACGACATGGGCGGCGACATCATCCCGCGGATGGTCCGGCAGGGCGATGCGCACGTCTACGACTTCGCCGAGAACGACGTGCCCGGGGCCACCGAGCGGGACGCGGGCTACTGGCGCGACGTCGGCACGATCGACGCCTACTACGAGGCGCACACCGACCTCGTGTCCGTGCACCCGATCTTCAACCTGTACAACATGCGCTGGCCCATCCGCACGGCCGGGGCGCCGCTGCCGCCCGCCAAGTTCGTGGAGGGCGGCATCGCGCAGGACTCGATCGTCGGCGCGGGCACGATCGTCTCCGGGGCGATCGTGCGCCGTTCGGTGATCAGCCCCAACGTGCGGATCGAGGCGGGCGCCGAGGTGTCCGACTCGGTGGTCATGCCCGGGGTGCGCGTGGGCCGCGGCGCGGTGGTGCGCGGCGCGATCCTCGACAAGAACGTGGTGATCCCCGACGGCGCACTCGTCGGCGTCGACCTCGCGACCGACCGGGCCCGCTACACCGTCAGCCAGGGCGGCGTGGTGGTGCTGGGCAAGGGCATCACCGCCCAGTAGTCACACCCGCCGGATGGCGGTGAGCAGGCCCCCGCCCAGCGGCAGCAGGGTGGGGGCCAGCCGCTCGTCCTCTCGCACCATCCGCGTCACCTCGCGCAGCCCCGCGGTGCTCGCGTCGGCGGCGTCCGGGTCGAGCACGCCCGCCCCGAGCACGCCGTGCAGCGCCAGCACGCCGCCCGGGCGCAGGAGCCGCAGCGCCTCGTCGAGGTAGCGGGGGTGGTCGGTCGGGCTCGTGTCGACCAGCACCAGGTCGTAGCCGCCGTCGGTGAGCCGGGGCAGCACCTCGAGGCCCATGCCGTTGATCAGCCGCAGCCGTGAGGGGCCGTGCCCGGAGGAGACGAAGGCGGCGCGGGCGATGCGCTGGTGCTCGGGGTCGACGTCGATCGAGGTCAGCACCCCGTCCGGACGCATGCCGCGCAGCAGCCACAGGCCCGACAGCCCGGTGCCGGTGCCGATCTCCACCACCGCGCGCGCCGCGACCGCGGACGCGAGGAAGCGCAGCGCCGAACCCACCCCGGGCGAGACCGGCACGCAGCCGAGCACGCTCGCGGCGGAGCGTGCATCGGCCATCACGTCGTCCTCTGCGACATAGGAGTCGACGAGATCGGCGGTATCGGGGCCGTACATGGTCGCAGAGGCTACTGTGCACCCCGGAAGGCCGCGCTTTCACAGGCTCTTCTCAGATGGTTCTCACGCATCGTTCACGGGTATCCGGCACCGTAGTCACCATCGGTCGGGGTCGTCGGCCGGTGCCGGGGGGAACCGACTGGGTTCGGCCGGCGTTACCGCAAGCGGTACGACCCGCCGCAGGAGGTGCCCCGCACGATGACCGCAAGCCCCGCCCCGTCGACGACCTTGTCGGCCGAGCCGGTGCTGCCCGGAGACGGCGCGGAGTGGACCCCGCCGAGCTGGGACGAGGTCGTCCGGGAGCACGCCGACCGGGTCTACCGATTGGCGTACCGGCTCACCGGCAACCAGCACGATGCCGAAGACCTCACCCAGGAGACGTTCGTCCGGGTGTTCCGCTCGCTGTCGTCCTACAAGCCAGGCACCTTCGAAGGCTGGCTGCACCGCATCACCACCAACCTGTTCCTCGACATGGTCCGTCGCCGCGCACGCATCCGCATGGAGGCGCTGCCGGAGGATTCCGACCGCATCGCGGGCCAGGGCCCCGAGCCCGAGCAGGTCTTCTCCGACACCCACCTCGACCCGTTGCTCCAGGAGGCGCTCGACGAGCTGCCCCCGGAGTTTCGCGCCGCCGTCGTGCTGTGCGACGTCGAGGGGTTGTCCTACGAAGAGATCGGCGCCACGCTCGGCGTGAAGCTGGGTACTGTAAGAAGCAGGATCCACCGCGGTCGCGCGGCGTTGCGCAACTCCTTGGAGCGCCGTCGCGCCGCACTTGCGGAGGAACGACAGTTGCAGGAGGTCGCGGGGTGAGTGCAGGCGGGCGCCTCTTCTCGGTCCAGGTACCGGACTGGGGGCAGGACCACCTCACGGTCGAGGCCGTCGCCGCCTACGTCGACGGCGAGCTCGCCGAACGCCCGTACGACCGCGCCACCCGGCATCTCTCCACCTGCCCGGAGTGCGCCGCGCAGGTGATCGCGCAGGGCCAGGCCCGCTCGGCGCTGCGGTCGGCGCGCTGCCCCAGCCTGCCGTCCTCGCTGATGTCGACCCTGCGCTCGATCCCGCACGACACCGAGCTACCCGGGCCGCCCAACGGGCTGGCGATGAGCCCGGAGGGCGAGCTGGTGTCGCCGCTGCGGCCCGAGCCGCCCGCCGGGCTGGCGAGCACCCCCAAGCCCCGCCGTTCCCGCGTCGGGGCGGGCGCCGCGATCTCCGGGCTGGCGCTGGGCGCGCTCGCGATCGGCGCCGTCATCATCGCGGGCGACACCCCCTCGTCGGCGAGCACCGGCGTGCCGCCGTCCATCGACGCGCACCTGCAGCTCCCGGGCGCCCCGTAGAACCCTGCTACGCCGACTTCACCACGCCTGAGGCAGGCTGAGGCGCACATCCGCCCGTACCCGCCCAGGAGCGTCTGCCGCACATGACCGAGCAAACGGCGGAGCCCGGCACCCAGGACGGCCCGGGCACCCGGCCCGAGCCGCCGCGGCTCACGCCGCGCCCGTTGGAGCGGCCCGCGGTCGACGCGGAGGCCGCCGCGCTGTTCGGCCGCCCGCACGGCGTCAACGGCGCGTTCGAAGCGCCCCCCAACGGCGTGCACAAGAGCGCGGAGCGGCGCTCCCAGGCCGGCGCGACCAACGGCGTCGTGCGGCCCGCAGCGCAGCCCCAGGCCGCCTTGGCCACCGCGTACGGCCGTCCTGACACGGACGTCGAACCGCTCCAGCGCCCGCCCGGCGCGGCACCCACCCCCGACGGCGCCGAAGCCCCGTTCTGGGCCGAGGGCGCGGCCGCCGACCCCTGGCGCAACCCGGAGAGCCCGGTCGGCCTCGGCCCGCCCGTCGACAACCTCCCGCCGAAGACCGCCACCGCGCTGGCCCCCGGCGCCCGCCTCAGCCTGCGCGAGGTGCTGTTCGGCCGCCGCATCCACCCCCGGGCGCTGGCCGCGCTGGCCGTCCTCGCGCTGCTGGTCGGCGCGGTGGGCGGCGTCGTGGGCAGGCTCACCGCCGAAGACGCGTCCCGGCTCACCTCACCCGATCCCACGATCACCCAGTCGGTGGCGGCCAAGGAGCGGCCGCCGGGCTCGGTGGCCGATCTCGCGCGCCGCACCGTGCCCGCCGTCGTGTCGGTGGAGGTGAAGGTCGGCGACCAGGGCGGCACCGGCTCGGGCGTCGTCGTCGACCCGGCGGGCTACGTGCTCACCAACAACCACGTCGTGGCGCCCGCCGCCGACAGCGCGGGCGCCGTCATCGCCGCGGTGTTCCACGACGGCACCCGGGTGCCCGCCCGCATCGTCGGCCGGGATCCCAAGACCGACCTCGCCGTGCTGAAGGTGGACGTCGCCAACCCGGTCGTCGCCAGCATCGGCTCCTCGTCGGAGCTCGCGGTGGGCGACAGCGTGATCGCCATCGGCTCCCCGCTCGGCCTGGCGGGCACCGTCACCACCGGGATCGTCAGCGCGCTGCACCGCCCGGTCCGCCTCGACGGCACCGGCGACACCGTCGCCGTCATCGACGCCATCCAGACCGACGCCGCGATCAACCCCGGGAACTCCGGGGGCGCCCTCGTCGACGCGACCGGCGCGGTCGTCGGGATCAACACCGCCATCCGAAGCCTGGGCCAGAGCCAGGGCGAGGGCGGCTCGATCGGCCTGGGCTTCGCCATCCCCATCGAGGACGCCCGCAACATCGCCGACGAGCTGATCCGCACCGGCGCGGTGTCGCACGCCGAGATCGGCATCAACGCGCGCTCGGTCAGCGACTCCGCCACCGACGGCGCGCAGGTGCAGAACGTCGTGACGGGCGGCGCGGCCGCGGCGGCGGGCATCGTGGAAGGCGACGTGGTGGTGAAGGTGGGCGACCGCACGATCGGCGGCGCGGACGAGCTGGTGGTCGCGGTCCGCGCGCACAACCCCGGCGAGGTCGTGCCGGTCACGCTGGTGCGCGACAGCCGCACCCTCACCGTCTCGGTCACGCTCACGGCTGACTAGGCCGGGTAAGGTCGAGGGGTGTTCGACAGCGTCGGGTGGGGGGAGATCCTGGTCCTCATCGTGGCCGGGTTGTTCATCCTCGGGCCCGAGCGCCTCCCGAGCGCCGCCGCGTGGCTGGGCCGCTCGATCCGCCAGGTCCGCCAGTACGCCACCGGCGCGCGCGAGCAGCTGCGCAACGAGCTCGGCCCCGAGTTCGACGAGCTGCGCAAGCCACTCGAGGAGCTGCGCGGCCTGCGCAACTTCAACCCCCGCACGGCCGCCACCCAGGCGTTCTTCGGCGACGACCAGCCCGACGTCAAGCCCAACGGCTTCGCGCCGGGCCCGAACGGCGCGGGCCCCGACCTCACGAAGTCGCCGCCCGCCCAGAAGCCGTCGCTGGCGAAGAACGAACGCCCCCCGATCGACGACGACGCGACCTAGCTCACAGCAGCGGCGGCCGCATCCGGTGCCAGACGGTGGCGTGCTGGAACGCGTTCGCCAGCGCCAGCACCCGGCCGTCGGCGTGCCGCGGCCCCACGATCTGCAGCCCCGCGGGCAGGCCGTTCACCAGCCCGCACGGCACGCTCGCGGCCGGCTGCTGCGTCATGTTGAACGGGTACGTGAACGGCGTCCACGACGTCCAGCGCTCCCGCGGCCACCCCGGCGGCACCTCGACGCCCGCCTCGAACGCGGTGATCGGCAGCGTGGGCGTGACGAGCAGGTCGTAGCGCTCGTGGAACGCGCCCATCCGCACGCCCAGGTCGCCGCGCACCGCCATCGCCTCCAGGTAGCCGACGGCCCCGATCCGCGCGCCTTCGGCCGCCACGTCCACCAGCCCGCGGTCCATGTCGGCCTGCACGTGCGCGGGCAGCCTGGACAAGGACGCCGCGGCCCCGGAGAACCACAGCGTCTCGAACGCCGCCACGGGGTCGGCGAAGCCGGGGTCGACCTCGTCGACGCGCACGCCGAGCGTGACGAGCACGTCGACGGCGGACTCGAACGCCGCCGCGACGCCCGGGTCGACGTCGACGTACCCGAGCGTCGCGCTCGCCGCCACCCGCAGGCCCGCCACCGGAGCGTCGAGCGCCTTGACGGTCGGGGCGGCCGGGGCCAGCGCCCAGGCGTCGCGGGCGTCGGCACCGGAGATCACGTCGAGGAGCAGGGCCGCGTCGGCCGCCGTGCGGGTGATCGGTCCGACGTGCGACAGCGCCCCGAACGGGCTCGCCGGGTAGATCGGCACCCGACCCCAGGTGGGCTTGATCGTGGTTACTCCGGAGAAGCCCGCCGGGATGCGCACCGAGCCGCCGCCGTCGGTGCCGAGCGAGAGCGGCGCCATGCCCAGCGCCACGGCGGCCGCGCTGCCGCCCGAGGAGCCGCCCGCCGTGCGGCCGGGGTCCCACGGGTTGCCGGTGATCCCGGTGCGCGGCGCGTCGGTGACGCCCTTCCAGCCGAGCTCCGGGGTGGTCGTCTTGCCGACGAGCACGCCGCCGTGCTCGCGCACGCGGGCCACTGCGGGCGCGTCGACGTCCCACGGGCCCGCGGCGTCGATCGAGTGCGACCCGCGCAGGGTCGGCCAGCCGCGGGTGAGCAGCAGATCCTTGATCGACACCGGCACGCCGTCCAGCGCACCGCACGGCTCGCCCCGGACCCACCGGTCTTCGGACGCGCGGGCCGCCGACAGCGCCGCGGCCTCGTCCACGAGGCAGAACGCGTTGACCCGCGGATCGAGCCGGGCGATGCGGGCCAGCACCGCGCCCGTGGCCTCCACCGGCGACAGTGTGCGGTCCCGGTAGGCCGCGAGCAGCTCGACGGCCTGGAGGTCGGCGGGATCGGTCATGCCGGGGTGATGTTGAGGCTGCGCCCCGACAGGCCGCGGGCCCGCACCACCAGCCGGTCGGCGATGCGTCGCAGCGTGGTGGCGGCCGGGGACTCCGGCTCGGCCAGCACGATCGGGGTGCCCCCGTCGCCGCACTCGCGCAGCCGCGTCTCCAGCGGCACCTGGCCCAGCAGCGGCACGGGCGCTCCGAGCGCCGTCGACAGCGAATCGGCCACGGCCTGCCCGCCGCCGGACCCGAACACCTCCATGCGGGTGCCGTCGGGCAGCTCCATCCAGGACATGTTCTCGACGACGCCCGCGATGCGTTGCCGGGTCTGCAGCGCGATCGAGCCCGCGCGCTCGGCCACCTCGGCCGCGGCCGTCTGCGGCGTGGTCACCACGAGCAGCTCGGCGTTGGGCACGAGCTGGGCGGTGGAGATCGCGATGTCGCCGGTGCCGGGCGGGAGGTCGAGCAGCAGCACGTCCAGGTCGCCCCAGTAGACGTCGGCGAGGAACTGCTGCAGCGCGCGGTGCAGCATCGGGCCGCGCCAGACCACGGCGTCGTTGCCCGGCGTGAACATGCCGATCGAGATGATCTTCACGCCGTGCGCCTGCGGCGGCATGATCATGTTCTCGACCTTGGTGGGCCGGTCGGTGGAGCCCAGCATGCGGGGCACGGAGTGGCCGTAGATGTCGGCGTCGACGACGCCCACCGAGAGGCCGCGGGCGGCCATCGCTACGGCGAGGTTGACCGTGACCGACGACTTGCCGACCCCGCCCTTCCCCGACGCCACGCAGTAGACCCGGGTGAGCGAGCCGGGCAGGGCGAACGGGATCACCGGCTCCGCCGAGTCGCCGCGCAGGTTGCGGCGCAACGCCGTGCGCTGCTCGTCGCTCATCACGTCCAGCTCCACGCGCACGCCGCGGACGCCCGGCACCTGCTCCACGGCCCCGGTGACCCGCGAGGTGATCGTCTCGCGCATCGGGCAGCCCGCCACGGTGAGGTAGACCGCGACGTGCGCGATCCCGTCGGCGCCCACGGAGACGCCCTTCACCATGCCGAGCTCGGTGATCGGCTTGTGGATCTCGGGGTCGTCGACGCCCGCGAGCGCGGCGTGCACGGCCTCTTCGACGGTGGTGGTGCTGCCCATGTGTCAACCTTACGTCCGTGCCGGTCAGCGCCTCCGGGCCTAGCATGTCCCCGGTGACCGATCTCGCGGCCGGGGGGCCGAGCAACACCGCGACGAAGAGGCGCCTGAGCCGTGAGGAGCTGACGTCCTGGCGGGCGTTCCTCCGGGCGCACGCCGTGATCACCCGCGCGCTGGAGGTCGAGCTCCTCGCCGACCAGGAGCTTTCCCTCGCGGCCTACGACGTGCTCGTCCAGCTGGTGGAGGCGCCCGGGCACCGGCTGCGGATGACCGAGCTGGCCGATGCCGTGCTGCTCTCGCGCTCGGGCGTCACCCGCCTCGTCGACCGGCTGGAACGGGCCGGGCTGGTGTCGCGCTGCCCGGTGGCGAACGACGGGCGCGGTGTGGCGGCGCAGATCACCGACGCGGGCGTCGCCCGGCTGCGGGCGGCGTCGCGCACGCACCTCACGGGGGTGGCGCGGCACTTCGCCGACCGCTTGGACGCCGAGGACCTCACCGCGCTGGAGCGGATCACCCGTCGACTGGTCGACTGACCGGCTCCCGATCTGAGACCACGTCCGAGAGCCGGTCGAACAGCTTCTCCAGCTCACCGCGCAGGTAGTCGCGCGTCACGGTCTCGCCCACGGCGAGCCGCAGCGCGGCCAGCTCGCGCGCCAGGTACTCGGTGTCGGCCTTCGTGCGCTCGGCCCGCGCCCGGTCTTCCTCGAGCGACACGCGGTCGCGGTCGTCCTGGCGGTTCTGGGCGAGCAGGATCAGCGGCGCCGCGTAGGCGGCCTGCGTCGAGAACGCGAGGTTCAGCAGGATGAACGGGTAGGGATCCCACTGCCACGCCACCGCGAAGACGTTGAGCCCGATCCACACGATCACGACGACGGTCTGGATCGCGAGGAAGCGCCCGGTGCCCAGGAAGCGCGCGATCCGCTCGGAGAGCCTGGCGAACGCGTCCGGGTCGAGGTCGAACCGGCGGCGGGAGACCAGCGGCTGGTCCAGCCGCTGCCGCGCCGTGATCTCAGGCATCCGCGGTCTCCTGTCCGTTGTCAGCGCCGTCGCTCAGGTGGTCCCGCCAGTCCGGGGGGAGCATGTGGTCGAGCAGGTCGTCGACGGTGACGGCGCCGAGCAGGTGCTCCTCGCCGTCCACGACCGGCCCCGCCACGAGGTTGTAGGCGGCGAAGTAGCGCGTGAGCTCCTCCATGGTCGTCTCGGGCGACAGCGTGGCGAGCTCGGTGTCGACGAGGCCCGCCACCAGCTCGAACGGAGCCTCGCGGAGCAGCCGTTGGGCGTGCACGCAGCCGAGGTAGCGCCCGGTCGGGGTGGCCGAGGGCGGGCGGCAGACGAAGACCATGCTCGCCAGGGCGGGCGGGATGTCGGGATTGCGGATGCGGGCCAGCGCCTCGGCGACCGTCGCTCCGGGCCGGAGCACGACCGGTTCGGGGGTCATGAGGCCACCCGCGGTGTTGTCGGGGTAGTGCAGCAGGCGCCGCACGGGGGCGGACTCGTCGGGCTCCATCAGGCCCAGCAGCTGGTCGGCCTCGTCGGCGGGCAGCTCCCGCAGCAGGTCGGCGGCGTCGTCGGGATCCATCGCCTCCAGCACGTCCGCGGCCCGGTCGACGCCGACGTGGGCCACGAGCTCGCGTTGGTCGGCCTCGGACAGCTCCTCGAAGACGTCGGCGAGCCGCTCGTCATCCAGGGCGTCGACGACCTCGTAGCGGCGCTTCTCGGGCAGCTCGGACAGCGTGGCGGCGACATCGGCGGGCCGCAGCGTCTCCAGCACCGCGAGGAGCCCGGCCGTGCCCTGCCGGTCGGTGAGCGTGAGCCCGGTGACCGCGTTCCACGCCACGATCTGCGCCTGCCCGCGGCGGCCGAGCCTGCCGCGGCGCTCGCGCACCGCGAGCCTGCTCACCACCCAGTCGCGGGCGCGGGTGGGCTCCACGGCGGCGTCGGCGACGACCGCGTCCAGCCCGGTGTCGACCAGGCGCACCGGCGCGTCGATCAGCTGGCCGACGACCAGCACCTCGTTGGGGCGCTGGAGGAACCGGCGCAGGCTCACCGAGCCGGTGGCGAGCGTGACCGCGCCCGGGTCGATCGTGGTGACCCGCAGCATCGGCACGAAGATCCGCCGCCGCGTCACCATCTCCACGACCATGCCGAGCACCCGCGGCGGGTTCGCGTCGACGCGCAGACCCGCCACGAGATCGCGCATCCGTCCGATCCGCTCGCCGTCGGGCCCGTAGACCGGGAGCCCGACCAGCCGCGCGACGAACACGCGATCCGTTGCCACACGGGAAGCGTAGTGCGCGCACGTCACAGAAGCCGGGAGGTGATCGACTCGTGGGGAGCCTCACTCGGCGGACGGGCGTTTCCGTGTCAGCATCAGGGCAACCGACCGGAGGAGTCGCCGATGACGACCCGCACCCGCCGATCCTGCCTCGCCGTGCCGGGGTCGAGCCAGAAGTTCATCGACAAGGCCCGCACGCTGCCGGTCGACCAGGTGTTCCTGGACCTGGAGGACGCGTGCGCGCCGCTGGCCAAGCCCGGGGCGCGCAAGACCATCGTCGAGGCGCTGAACGAGGGCGGCTGGGGCGAGCGGCTGCGCGTGGTGCGCGTCAACGACTGGACCACCGAGTGGACCTACCGCGACGTCACCGAGGTCGTCGAGGGCGCGGGCGCGCACCTCGACGCGATCATGCTGCCGAAGGTGCAGACCGCCGAGCAGGTGGTGGCGCTCGACCTGCTGATGACGCAGGTCGAGAAGGCGATGGGCTACGAGGTCGGCAAGATCGGCATCGAGGCGCAGATCGAGAACGCGTTGGGGCTCATCAACGTCAACGCGATCGCCACGGCCTCGCCGCGCGTCGAGACGATCATCTTCGGCCCCGCCGACTTCATGGCGTCGATCAACATGAAGTCGCTGGTGGTGGGGGAGCAGCCGCCCGGCTACGACGTGGGCGACGCCTACCACCACATCCTCATGTCGATCCTCATGGCCGCCCGCGCGCACGACAAGCTGGCCATCGACGGGCCCTACCTGCAGATCAAGGACGTCGACGGGTTCCGGCGGGTGGCCGGGCGCTCGGCGGCGCTGGGCTTCGACGGCAAGTGGGTGCTGCACCCGGGCCAGATCGAGGCCGCGAACGAGGTGTTCAGCCCGAGCCAGGCCGACTACGACCACGCCGAGAACATCCTCGACGCCTACGAGTGGTGCACCTCGGAGGCGGGCGGCAAGAAGGGCGCGGCCATGCTCGGCGACGAGATGATCGACGAGGCGAGCCGCAAGATGGCGCTGGTGATCGCGGGCAAGGGGCGGGCGGCGGGCATGGCGCGCACCGACCGTTGGACACCCCCCGAGGGAGGACAGTGATGGCTCGTCTCGCGCAGACCGCCGGTCTCACCGACATCCAGCAGGAGATCCTCGCCACGGTGAAGACGTTCGTGGACAAGGAGATCCTGCCCCACGCCACGGCGCTCGAGCACGCCGACACCTACCCGCAGGACATCGTCGACGGGATGAAGGAGATGGGCCTGTTCGGGCTCACGATCCCGGAGGAGTACGGCGGTCTCGGGGAGTCGCTGCTGACCTACGCGTTGGTGGTGGAGCAGATCGCGCGCGGGTGGATGAGCGTCTCCGGCGTGATCAACACCCATTTCATCGTGGCGTACATGCTCGTGCAGCACGGCACCGAGGAGCAGAAGCAGAAGTACCTGCCGCAGATGGCGTTGGGGGAGACCAGAGGGTCGTTCTCGATGTCGGAGCCCGACCTGGGCTCGGACGTGGCGGCGATCAAGACCAAGGCCGTGCAGGACGGGGACCAGTTCGTGCTCGACGGCACGAAGATGTGGCTCACCAACGGCGGCACGTCGAACCTGACGGCGGTGTTGGTGCGCACCGACGAGGGCGCGGAGAAGCCGCATCAGAACCTGACGTGCTTCCTGGTGGAGAAGCCGGTCGGCTACGGCGAGGTCGCGCCGGGGCTGCTCATCCCCGGGAAGATCGACAAGATGGGCTACAAGGGCGTGGACACCACGGAGATGGTGTTCAAGGGCTTCCGGGTGCCCGCGGACGCGGTGCTGGGCGGCAAGCGCGGCGGCGGGTTCGCGCAGATGATGGACGGCATCGAGGTCGGGCGGGTGAACGTGGCCGCGCGGGCGTGCGGGATCTCGATCCGCGCGTTCGAACTGGCGGTGGAGTACGCGCAGCAGCGCTCCACGTTCGGCAAGCCGATCGCGCAGCACCAGGCGATCGCGTTCAAGCTGGCGGAGATGGCCACGAAGGTGGAGGCCGCGCACCTGATGATGGTGAACGCGGCGCGGCTCAAGGACTCCGGCGAGCGCAACGACGTCGAGGCGGGCATGGCCAAATACCTGGCCAGCGAGTACTGCGCGGAGGTCACGCAGGAGGCGTTCCGCATCCACGGCGGGTACGGCTACTCGAAGGAGTACGAGATCGAGCGCCTGATGCGGGAGGCGCCGTTCCTGCTGATCGGCGAGGGCACCAGCGAGATCCAGAAGACGATCATCAGCCGGGGTTTGCTGCGCGAGTACCGTTCCCGGTGAAATCGGGCACTTCGCCGCGGGTTGAGTCGTTGACGAGATAGTGAAACTCGCGTAAGGAGAGCCCGTGACCACCCCGTTCGGCGGCCCTGCACGTTCCGCGCCCGGCCTGCCCAACCTCCCGACGCCGCCCACCGGATGGCCCGTCGGGTCGTACGCCAAGTACGAGGAGGCACAGCGCGCCGTCGACTACCTGGCCGACTCCGACTTCCCGGTGCGCGACGTCACGATCGTGGGCGTCGACCTCATGCTGGTCGAGCGCGTGATCGGGCGGCTCACGTGGGGTCGGGTGATCGCCTCGGGGGCCGCGTCCGGGGCGTGGTTCGGCCTCTTCATCGGCCTCCTGCTGAGCTTCTTCTCCCAAGGCCCGGGCTGGGGCGCGATCATCACGAGCCTGATCTCCGGCATCGTGTTCTTCTCGGTGTTCGCGGCCGTCGGCTACGGCGCCACCCGCGGGCGGCGCGATTTCACGTCGCAGAGCCAGATGGTGGCGGGTCGCTACGACGTGCTGTGCCAGCCGCCCACCGCGGAGAAGGCGCGCGAGCTCCTGGCCAAGCTGGCCATGGGCACGGGCGGCGCCGCCCCCACCACCACGACCTAGCGACCTAATGATCGCCGTCGCGGGCCGCGCGTAGGCGCGCCACCACCTCGTCGTCCCAGCGGTGGGTGCGCATGAGCTGGTAGCGCTGGCAGGCGAGGTCGAGGTAGGCCTCGGTCTCGCTGCGGTCGCCCACGAGGTCGGCGGCCTGAAGCATGCGCACCACCGGCTGGTACTCCTCGGAGTACCAGCGCCGGGCCACCGTCGCGCGGTCGAGGAAGCGACCTTCCTGCTGCATCAGGCGGAAGCCCCATGCCTCGACGGTCTCCGACAGCACCGCGTACGACCACGGCGAGCACACGAGGATCGTGCACAGCGCCGGTCCCGGCAGCGGCACGCGGTCGAGGAACACCCGGCGCAGGTCCTTGGCGATGAGGTCGCCCCGGTGCGCGATGCCCGTGGCGTCGACCCTCGTGAGCACCTCGGTGACGTACGCGTCGATCGTCCGCAGCCGCAGCGCGATCGCCACCGAGACGCGGTGGTGGCCGTCGCGCACGAAGTACAGCTCGCCGACGCGGAAGACGTCGATCGGCGGCAGGCCCTCGCCTTCGCGCAGCACCCGGTTGAGCCGCTCCCAGCGCTGCCGGGACACCCGCGCCCGCGGCCGGAACCACCGGTCGAAATCGGCCGCGCGGTCGACGCTGCCGACGATCGCGTCGAGGGGGATCGCCTGCAGCCCGAGCGGGCGTTCACCCAGGTAGCCGAGCGCGTCGACGACCTCGTCGTAGGGCAGCACCTCGGACACGTCGTCGGGCTGGCGCCGCAGCCGGGCCGCGAGCTGGGAGAGCACCTGGCGACGGCGTTGGCGTTGGAAGTCGCTCTGCGCGTCGGCGTGCGGGTATCCGGTGTCGACCATCACTGTCGTTACAGCTCCATCGTGCGTCGCCCGACGACGTTGACGATCCGCGTCTCCCCGAGTACGCGGTCCGGCACGGGCCGGCCGTAGGGGTGGATGTGGCCGTGCAGCAGGAGCCGCGGCCGCAACGCGGCCACGACCTGGTGCAGGCATTCGAATCCGTGGTGGGGCGCGTCGTCGCGGTCACCCAGTTTACGCGGCGGCGCGTGGGTGAGGACGACGTCGATCGGGCGGCCGTCCCGGCGGGTGCGCCGCTGCGCCGCCCGCACGACCGACCGCGCGCGCCGGGCCTGCTCGCGCTGCGTCCACTGGTTGGGCCCTTCGCGGTAGCGCACGCAGCCGCCGAGGCCCGCGAACCGCAGGCCCGCGACGTCGACGACCCGGCCGTCGGCGTCGTCGAAGCCCGCGGGGCCCGGCCACGCCGCGGGCAGCCCGTCGCGGAGCCAGAGGCCGCGCCGCTCGCGGAACCCGGTGAGGTCGGGGTCGTGGTTGCCCGGCACGAGCACGCCGGGGCAGCCGAGCCGGTCGGCGAGGTCTTCGAGGTAGTCGAACGGGAGGTCGCCCGCGGAGACGATGAGGTCGACGCCCTCGGGCCGGGCGCCCGCCCGCAGCCCACGGTCCTCCTCGTCGCTGACGACGAGGGCGGTCACCACGAATTGCCAGCCTACGGGCGTTGGGGCCGACAATGCGCGAGGATGCATCGCGTGAGTCCCGCGAAGCCCGAGCCCGGCCGGATCGGCCCCTCCAACGTGGCCCGCGCGTTCGACGAGCACGCCCGCAGCTACGACCGGCTCGTCGGCGCCAACCGTGTTTACCACGAGCACCTGCGGATGTCCGCGCGTCGGATGGGCCTGCGCGACCGCGGCGCAGGCCTGCGGCTGCTCGACCTCGGCTGCGGCACCGGCGCGTCCACGCAGGCGCTGCTGGACGCCGCGCCCGAGGCCGAGATCATCGGGGTGGACGCGTCGAGCGAGATGCTCTCGATCGCGCGGGCGAAGACCTGGCCGCCAGGGGTGTCGTTCGTGCACGCGAGCGCCGACGACCTCGCGAGCGCGGGGATCACCGGCTTCTACGACGGCATCCTCGCCGCCTACCTGCTGCGCAACCTCGCCGAGCCCAATGCCGCGCTGCGCGCGTTCCACGCCCTGCTGAAGCCGGGCGCGCCGCTGGCCGTCCACGAGTACTCGGTGGCCGACTCGGCGCGCAGCAAGGCGATCTGGTCCGCCGTCTGCTGGGGCGTGATCATCCCGATGGGCAAGCTCCGGTCGGGCTCGGCCGATCTCTACAAGTACCTGTGGCGCAGCGTGTTGGACTTCGACGGCGTCGAGGCGTTCACCACCCGCATGCACGCCACGGGGTTCGTCGACGTGAAGGTGCAGACCTTCCCCGGGTGGCAGCAGCACATCGTGCACACGTTCCTCGGCAGGCGCGCCCCCGAGCCGGACACGCCGCCGCTGGGCCTGAAGCTCACGAAGGGCGAGCCGGGGGCGGAGTAGTGCGCAGGGCGTGGCGGCGCTCGGCGTAGGCGATGTCGTCGCGCCAGAGCCGGGCCGCCGTGTGCGCGATCATCGGCCGCAGCGCGCCCGCGACCCGGTGGGTGATTGCGAAGCCGGG
>DATAOO010000213.1:0-4693 GCA_036265695.1 Pseudonocardia sp.
ACAACGACCGCACCTGGGCGCTCACCGCGGCCTGGCGGGACGCGCAGGTCAGCGTGCCCGCGGCCTACCTGGTGGGCGAGCGCGACCTGGTGATCGCGGGTCGGGACTTCGACGCCGTGGTCGCGACCCTGCGGCAGCGCGTGCCGGACCTGCGGGCCGCCGAACTGCTGCCCGGATGCGGCCACTGGACCCAGCAGGAGCGGCCTGCCGAGACCAACGCGGCGATCGCGGACTTCGCCCGTTGGACGGACCGGACGTAGTGCGCAGTATCCGGACGATCCGACGGGCGTTGATCCGGGGGACCGGTGCCGACGGAAACGGGGAGCCTTCGCCGGCACCGGTCCACCAACTACGTGCCCAGCACCCGGAAGACCGGGTAGCCGGGCGCGATGCGGCGCAGGGTCTCGTCGGAGGCCGAAGCGTCGACGCCGTCGAAGAACACCCCCACCTCGAACTTCCACCGCTTCAGGTACGCGCGTAGGAGGGCGGGCTTCTCGTCGTCGGGCAGTTCGACGACGCGGACCGGCTCGACCCGGCGGCCGACCCGCAGCTCCGCCTCGCCCGCCACGCGGATGTTGCGCACCCACTGCGTCACGCCACGGGGCGCGACCAGGTAGCGCTCACCGTCGACGGTCAGCAGGTTCACCGGTGTCGTGCGCATCTCCCCGCTCGTGCGGCCGCGCACGGCGAGCACACGGCTGCCCCAGACGCTCACCCCGGCCCGGGTGAGGCCCGCGACGACCTTGTTGAACAGCTCGGTGGAGCGGGTGGGGCGGATGTAGCGGGCGGCGGCGGTCATGGCGTTCTCCTCGGTTGAGATCAGTGCTCTTGTTTAAGAACAGTGAACACTCGCCAGCTGCCCTCGTCAAGAGCGCCGCTCTCGATTACCACCCACGACACCGTCTTGTGTGCTCCGCACACATACAGCGGCGTCGGTCCCGCACCTACCGTCTTCGAGCATGACCCTCCTCGCCGGAAGAACAGCTCTGGTCACGGGCGCGGCATCGGGCATAGGGGCGGCCATGGTCGCCCGCCTCGCGGCCGACGGTGCGTTCGTGTACGCCGTCGACCGCGACCAGGCGGGCGTCAAGGAGATCGCGGACGACGTGCCCGGCGTGGAGCCCGTCGTCTGCGACCTGTCCGACCTCGACGCGGTGGACGCGCTGCCGCCCGTCGACGTGCTCGTCAACAACGCGGGGCTGCAGCACGTCGCCCCGGTGCCGGAGTTCGACCCCGACCGTTTCGCCCTGATCCTGCGCGTGATGCTGGAGGCGCCGTTCCGGCTCGCGCGCCGCGTCCTGCCCCACATGTACGAGCGCGGTTGGGGTCGGCTCGTGCACGTCTCCAGCGCGCACGGTCACCGCGCCAGCCCGTTCAAGGCGGCGTACGTGAGCGCCAAGCACGGGCTCGAAGGCCTGTCCAAGGTGATCGCGCTCGAGGCCGCCGAGCACGGCGTCACCAGCAACTGCGTGAGCCCCGGCTATGTCCGCACGCCACTGGTGGAACGCCAGATCGCCGACCAGGCCCGCGCCCACGGGATCGGCGAGGACGAGGTGCGCGACCGCGTGCTCCTCGCCCCCGAGGCGGTCAAGCGGCTGATCGACCCGCACGAGGTGGCCGAGGTCGCCGCGGTGCTGTGGGGGCCCGCGTCCGCGTCGATCACCGGCTCGTCCCTGTCCGTCGACGGCGGTTGGACCGCCCGATGAACCCGGAGGTATCCGTGTCCCAGCAACCGCGCACGAACATCGTGCGCGTGGTCGCCGCCAGCATGGCGGGCACCACCGTCGAGTGGTACGACTTCTTCCTCTACGGCGTCGCCGCCGCGCTCGTCTTCCCGCACGTCTTCTTCCCGACCGGCAACGCCACGGCCGCCACGCTGGCCTCGCTCGGCACGTTCGCGGTCGGCTTCCTCGCCCGGCCCATCGGCGGCCTGGTGTTCGGCCACTACGGCGACCGCATCGGCCGCAAGAAGCTGCTCGTCCTGAGCCTGCTGATGATGGGCCTCTCGACGTTCGCGATCGGCCTGCTGCCCTCCTACGCGACCGTGGGCGTGCTGGCGCCGGTCCTGCTGGTGGTGCTGCGGCTGATCCAGGGCTTCGCGCTCGGCGGCGAGTGGGGCGGGGCGGTGCTGATCGTCTCCGAGCACGGCGACCCCGCCCGGCGCGGCTTCTGGGCGAGCTGGCCGCAGGCAGGTGCGCCCGCGGGCCAGCTGATCGCCAACGGCCTGCTCGCCGTGATGGCCGTGGTGCAGAGCGAAGCGGACTTCCTCTCCTGGGGCTGGCGGATCCCGTTCCTGCTCTCTGCGGTGCTCGTGCTGATCGGGCTGTGGATCCGGCTCTCGGTGGAGGAGTCGCCGGTCTTCAAGGCGGCCCGCGCCAACGCCGACGCCCAGGCCGACGCCAAGATGCCGATCCTCACCGTGCTGCGCCGCTACCCGCGCGAGGTGCTGACGGCGATGGGCGCCCGGTTCGCCGAGAACGTCTCGTACTACATCTTCACGATCGTGATCACGACCTACGTGACGGCGCAGCTCAAGCTGTCCAGCTCGTTCGCGCTGGGCGCCGTGCTGATCGGCGCGGCCGTGCACATCGCCGCGATCCCGATGTGGGGCGCGCTGTCGGACCGCGTCGGGCGCCGCCCGGTGTACCTCATCGGCGCCGTCGGCGTGGGGGTGTGGGCGTTCGCGTTCATCGCGCTGCTCAACACGAAGAACTTCGCGCTGGCCGCGGTGGCGGTGGTCGTCGGGCTGGTGCTGCACGGCGCCATGTACGGGCCGCAGGCCGCGTTCCTCTCGGAGCTGTTCGGCACGACCGTGCGCTACTCCGGCGTCTCGATCGGCTACCAGCTCGCGTCGATCCTCGCGGGCGGCCTGGCGCCGATCATCGCCGTGGCGCTGCTCGGGGCGTTCCACAGCGGCTACGCGATCGCCGTCTACGTCGCGCTGGCGGCGGTGGTCACCATCGTGGCCGTGGCCACGTACTCCGAGACGAGCAAGCGTGACCTCGCCGAGGACCCGACGCTGACCCGGGTCTGACACGATCGGGCCCGTGTTGGAGCTGCTGAGGCTGCTCGCGCAGGACGCGCCCGTCGATCGGATCGAGGAGGCGGCCGCCAACCTGGTCGCCTCCGACCCGGTCGACGGGCCCGCCGCGCGCGCGCTCGCACTGGCCATCCGGGCCGGGATCGACGCGCGCCGCCGCCGGGAGGCGGAGCTGTCCGCGCTCGTCGACACCGCCCGCGACCTCGCCTCGCGCTCCGACCCCGGCGGCGTGCTCGACGCGATCGTGCGCCGGGCCCGCACCCTGCTGGGCACCGACCTCGCCTACCTCACGCTGGCCGACCCGGAGCGCGGCGACACCTACATGCGGGCCACCGCGGGCTCGGTCTCGGCCCGGTTCCAGACGCTGCGGCTGCCCGCGGGCGCCGGGCTCGGCGGGCTCGTGGCCCAGACCCGGCGGCCCTACTGGACGGCCGACTACCCCGCCGACGAGCGCTACCGGCACACCACCGAGATCGACGCGGCCGTCGGCGAGGAGGGGCTCGTCGCGATCTGCGGCACGCCGCTCCTGGTGGACGGCCAGTTCGTCGGCGTGCTGTTCGCGGCCAACCGCACGCGCCGCCCGTTCCGCCGCGACGAGGTGGCGCTGCTCGGCTCGCTGGCCGCGCTCGCGGCGGTGTCGCTGGTGCAGACCCGGCGCTCGGCCGAGACCGCGGCCGCGTTGGCCGCGCTCTCCACGGCGCACGAGGGCATCGCGCAGGCCGCCACCGCGCACGACCGGTTCACCGAGGTCGTGCTGGGCGGGGGCGGGGTCGACGCCATCGCGGCCGCACTCGGCGAGCTGCTCGACTGCTGGGTGGCGGTGCTGGACGCCGACGGTGCGCGCCTGGCGGGTCACGGCGCCGTGCCGGACGTGGTCGACCCCCGCTCCACCGGCCGCCTCGTGCACGCCGACGGACAGTGGTCGGTGGCCGTCACCGCCGTCGGCCAGCGCCTCGGCACCCTCGTGCTCGGCGGCCGCGACGAGCTGGACGAGGGCCAGGGCCGCACGGTGGAGCGGGCCGCGATGGTCACGGCGCTGGTGCTGCTGTTCCGGCTGCGCGCCGCCGAGGCCGACCACCGGGTGCGCGCCGACCTGCTCGCCGACCTCCTGCGCGCCACCGCCCCCGACCGCGCGCTGGTGGAACGCGGACGACTGCTGGGCCTGCGGCTGCGCGAGCCGCACGTCGTGGTCGTGTGCCGCGGTGAACGGCCCCGCGGGCTGCTGCTGGCCGCGTCCCAGGCGGGCGGCGGCGCCGGGCTCTCCGGGGAGCACGCCGACGCCGTGGTGGCGCTCGTGCCGGGCCGTGACCCGTCCGCCGTCGCACACGCGCTGGCCGGGAAGTTCGCGGTGACGGTCGGCACCGCCGGGCCGATCGTGCCGGCCGACGGCGTCGCCCGGGCGTTCGCCGAGGCCCGCACGGCCGCCGATGCACTGGTGGCGCTCGGCCGCGAGGGCCACGGCGCCGCACTGGCCGACCTGGGCTTCGTCGGGCTCATCGCGGCCGAGCACGTCGACGTCGACGCCTACCTCGCGCGCGTGCTCGGCCCGCTCCTCGACTACGACGCCGCCCGCGGCACCGAGCTCGTCGACACGCTCGCGGCGTACTTCGCGTGTGGCGCCAGCCCACGGCGGGCCGCCCTGCGGCTGCACGT
>DATAOO010000214.1:0-4565 GCA_036265695.1 Pseudonocardia sp.
CCGTGCGCCTTGGTGAAGCGGGCGAGCAGCCGCTCCTCGCGGGCGGCGAGGTCGACGCGGTCGGCGTGCAGCCGCAGCACCGCCGCCGCCAGGGGCGATCCGCGCAGTCCGTCGGCCGCGGCCCGGGACTGGCTCGCCGAGAGGTCGGCCAGCACCGGGTGCGTGCGGTTCAGGACCATGCCCGCGAGCGGCATCTCCTCGGTGGAGAGCCGGTCGACGAAGTACGCGGCCTCGCGCAGCGCGTCCGGCTCGGGCGCGGCGACGACCAGGAACGCGGTGCCGGGCGAGCGCAGCAGCTCGTAGGTGGCGGTGGCGCGTTCGCGGAAGCCGCCGAACATCGTGTCGAACGCCTGCACGAACGCCGAGGCGTCGGCCAGCATCTGCCCGCCGAGGATCGTCGACACCGCCTTCGCGAAGAGCGTGAACCCCGTCCCGACGATCTTGCGCAGCCCCCGCCCGCCCGCCCGCGCGGGGGCGGACAGCAGCCGGATCATGCGGCCGTCGAGGAACTTCGACATGCGCTGCGGGGCGTCGAGGAAGTCCAGCGCCGAACGCGACGGCGGCGTGTCGACCACGATCAGGTCCCAGTTCCCCGTCGCGGCGAGCTGGCCGAGCTTCTCCATCGCCATGTACTCCTGCGTGCCGGAGAACGACGTGGAGATCGTTTGGTAGAACGGGTTGGCCAGGATCTTCTCGGCGCGGCCCGGCTCGGCGTGCGCCTCCACCATCTCGTCGAACGTGCGGCGCATGTCGAGCATCATCGCGTGCAGGCTGCCGTCGGTGCCCACGCCTTCGACCAGGTCGGGCTCGTTGCCGAGGATCTTCAGACCGAGGGCCTGAGCCAGCCGCTTCGCCGGGTCGATCGTGAGCACCACCACCTTGCGCCCGCGTTCCGCGGCCCGGATCGCCAGCGCGGCCGAGGTGGTGGTCTTGCCGACCCCACCGGAGCCGCAGCAGACGATCACGCGGGTGCCGGGGTCGTCCAACAGGTCGTCGATGCTCACCGAGTGGCCGCCACGAGCCCGACGCCCTGGGTGCGCAGCGACTCCGCCAGCTCGTACAGGGAGCCGAGGTCGACCCCGTCGATCAGGCGCGGCAGCTCCAGCAGCGGCGCATCGGCGAGCCGGGCGAGGGCGAGACCCTCCCCGTGCACCTGGCGCGCGTGCTCGACCGTCTCCGCCACCAGGCCCTCGATCACGTCCGACGGGAGGTCCAGCCCGGCCGCGGCGATTCCGGCCCGGATGCGTTCGGCGTCCACCCGCCCGTTGGCCGCCGCGACCACCGAGCGGTCGGGCAACCACTGCGACCGCACCTGGTTGGCGATCACGGCGCCGGGGCGCAGGCCCGCAGCACGCAGCTCGTCGAGCACCTCCAGCGTCTCCGTGACCGGCAGGTCCTCCAGCAGCGTGACGACGTGCACGGCCGTCCAGTCCGAGTGCAGCACCTTCACCACACCCTGGGCTTGCCCGTGGATCGGGCCGCTACGCGCGAGCTCGGCCATCGCCCGCGTCACATCGAGGAACGTGACGACCCGGCCCGTCGGCGGCGCGTCGAGGACGACCGCGTCGTAGGCGAAGCGGCCGTGGGCGTCGGTGCGGTTGACCGTCTCCTTGGCCTTGCCGGTGAGCAGGACGTCGCGCAGGCCGGGGGCGAGCGTGGTGGCGAACTCGACCGCCCCCATCCGCCGCAGGGTGCGGCCCGCCATCCCCAGCCGGTAGAACATCTCGAAGTACTCCAGGAGCGCGGCCTCGACGTCGACGGCCAGCGCCCGCACCTCCCCCCCGCCCGGCGCCACGGCGATGCGGCGCTCCTCGTACGGCAGCGGCGCCGTGTCGAACAGCTGGGCGATCCCCTGGCGGCCCTCCACCTCGATCAACAGCGTGCGGCGACCGTCCGTGGCGAGCGCGAGCGCGAGTGCGGCGGCGACCGTCGTCTTGCCGGTGCCGCCCTTGCCCGTGACCACGTGCAGCCGCGCCCTCGACAGCGCGGCAGGCCACCCGGATGTCTCCACCGCTCAAGGTTACGAGCACCGGCTCGGGGGCAGGATGGGACGCCGGCTACAGTTGTCGGCCATGAGCTCCCCGGCCACACCCGGCACGACGTGGGAATACCTCACCGCACCGGTGCTGATCCACAACACCCAGGCCATCCTCAACAACTTCGGGCGCGACGGTTGGGAGCTGGTCACGGTCACCACCGGCGCAGGCGGCGAGCAGCTCGTCGCCTGGTTCAAGCGGCCGAAGCAGTCGTGACCACCCCCAGCCGCAGGCTCGACGAGCTGGGCATCGCGCTGCCCGCCGTCGCGACGCCCGCAGGCTCCTACGTGCCCGCCCGTCGCACTGGCTCGCTCGTGTTCACCGCAGGTCAGGTGCCCTTCGTCGACGGTTCGCTCGCCGCCACCGGCAAGGTCGGGGCGATGATCAGCGCCGAGGAGGCCAAGGGCCTGGCGGGCATCTGCGCGCTCAACGCCCTCGCCGCCGTCGACGCGCTGGTGGGGATCGACGCGGTGGTCGGGGTCGTCAAGGTCGTGGTGTTCGTGGCGTCGGCGCCCGGGTTCGGCGGCCAGCCCGGCGTGGCCAACGGCGCGTCCGACCTGCTCGCCCAGATCTTCGGCGAGGCGGGCAAGCACGCCCGTTCCGCCGTCGGGGTCGCGGAGCTGCCGCTCGACGCACCGGTCGAGGTGGAGCTCGTCGTCGAGGTGTCGGGGTGAACGCCCCATCGACGCGGCGCCCGAGCGCGGGGAACCGCGGTGAGTGAGGCGGAGGCCCACGAGCTGCTGTTGCGGCTCGCGGGTCGGCTGCCCGGCACGCTCGTCTGGCGGCTGCGCGACTGGCTCGCCGCGGGCGCCCACTCCTCCGTCGCCGCCGTGCTGCCGCGTGAGCTGCTGCGTCGACGGGTGGGGCTCACCGACGAGGAGCGCGAGCTGCTGATCGCCTCGGCGGGCGCCTGGGGGGCCAAGGCGCGGCTGCTCGACGCCGTGCTCCCGCTGCCCGCGCCCGAAGAGGCGCCGGTGCTGTTCGCGCCCGATCCCGTGCTCGACGCGGCCGCCCTCTCGGCGCTCGCCGTCGTCAAGAGCCATCCGGGCACCGTCGAGCTGCACCAGGCCCGCCGCGGCGGTCAGCGGGTGCTCGTCGTGTTCGGCGGCGACGCGCCGTGGCTGCTCACCGGCACGCTGCAGCGCATCCTGCGGGCCCACGGCGACCGCACCCCCTGCGTCGAGGTGCTGCCGAACCCCGATCCCCCGACCGCCTACCACCGCGCCGCCGTCAGCGGGTCGGCCGCGCTGTGGCGTTCCCCCCGTTTGGCCACGGCCGCGCACTGACCCGCACGAGGAGGCCGTAATGGACGACCCGATCCACGAGCTGCTGCTTCGCCTCGCGGGCCGCGTCGACGACGACCTGCTGGCCGACGCCCGCGAGCTCGTCGCCGTCGGCGAGGACGGGCACGCGCTGGAGCTCGTCACGGCCGCGCTGGCCGCCGACGCCACCCCGCTGCCGCCCGCCGTGCGTGCCGAGCTGGTGAACGCCGCGGAGGCCGCCCGCATCGACCTGGACGCCGACGCCGCCCTCGCCGCGGCCGCGCCCGACACCACCGCGCACCGGTTCAGCGCTACGGCAGACGCGGACGTGCCGGTCGTCGCGGCGGCCCGGGAGCTGCCGAACCGGCTCCGCGAGGGTGTGCGGCTGCGGCTGACCTGGCGGCAGACGCCCGCGGGCCCGGCGCCCACCCCGCTCCCGCAGCCGGTGCTGCTCGTCGAGACGGCCGCGGACGGGCGCCCCGGTGAGGTGCTCGCCTACCAGGTGGGGGCGGCGATGGCCCGGGCGGGCGTGCACGTCGCGGTGGAGGTGCTCACCTCGGGCAGGCCGCTCACCAGCTACCACGCCGCCGCGTTGCGCGATTCCACGCCGGTGTCCGGCGACGCGCCGCCGCGGGCCGCGTCGCCGACGGAGAAGGTCGAGTCGGTGGTGGCGGAGGTGGTGGAGCAAGTGACGGCGAGCCACCGAGGCGCGTCCGCCGAGGCGCCTGGGCAGGATCGGCCCGTCGACCTGTTCGCGGTGGAGGACGAGCCCGCGCCCCGGCCCGTGCCGATGCGGGCGTGGCAGAGCGGGCGGCGCCGTCGCGGGTTCGGGGAGCAGGTGGCGGAGGTGGAGGTCGACGACGACCTCCCCGACGCGGACGACCACGAGCCGCTGCCCAGCCCGGTGCCGCTGGCGCGGCGCTCCCGGCCGCGGCCGGTGGGCGATGTCGTCGAGCAGCCCGACCCGCTGCTGGACCCGATCCCGGACGAGGGCTCGTGGTCTGACGAGTGGGCGTCCGGGGACTGGACGGTGGCGGAGACGGACGCCGACGACGCGCCCGGCCGGGGCCCGGCCGAGGGCGCGCGGGATGCGGACAACGCGGCTGGCTTGGCCGGGGCGGGCGGGCTCACCTCGGCAGGCGGGTCGACCGCCGACCCGCGCACCGCCGACCCGCGCAACGCCGACCCGCGCAACGCCGACCCGCGCAACGCCACCGCCGACCCGCGCAACGTCACCCCTGCCCCCCGCGGCGCTGCAGCCGTCCCT
>DATAOO010000215.1:0-7563 GCA_036265695.1 Pseudonocardia sp.
GTCAAGGACGACGCCGAGCTCGCGGCCCTGCGCACCGCGTGCGCGATCGCCGACGCGGCATTCGCCGAGCTGATCGAGCACGGCGGGCTCGCTCCCGGCCGCACCGAAGCCGAGGTCGCGCTGGACCTGGAGTACCGCATGCGGGCGCACGGCGCGGCGGGCCCGTCCTTCGCGTCGATCGTCGCGGCGGGCCCGCACTCGGCCGTGCCGCACCACAGCCCGACCGCGACCCCGCTGCGCGCCGGGGACTTCGTGAAGATCGACTTCGGGGCGCTCGTCGACGGTTACCACTCCGACATGACGCGCACGGTGGTGCTCGGGGCCGCAGCGGACTGGCAGCGCGAGCTGTACGCGCTGGTCGCCGCCGCGCAGGCCGCGGGCCGGGCCGCGCTCACCCCGGGCGCCGACGTGGCCGATGTCGACGCGGCCGCCCGCCGGGTCGTCGTGGACGCGGGGCGCGGCGAGCAGTTCGTGCACCCGCTCGGGCACGGCGTGGGGCTGCAGATCCACGAGGCCCCGCTGCTGGGCGCCACGGGATCGGGCCGCCTGGCGGCGGGCATGGCCGTCACCGTCGAGCCCGGCGTCTACCTCGAGGGCCGCGGCGGCGTGCGGATCGAGGACACGCTCGTCGTCACCGACGGCGATCCCGAGATCCTCACCCGGTTCCCCAAGGACCTGCTGGAGATCTGACCGGGCTATCCTGGAGCGCGGAAGACGGCGCGCGCTGCACAGCGGGCGCGCCGCACACACCCGGCGCGTGCAGCCCCCGCGCCACCGACGAGCGCAGGAGTCGCACCCCTTGGCCACCACGAACGACCTCAAGAACGGACTGGTGCTGAACCTGGACGGCCAGCTGTGGTCCGTCACCGCGTTCCAGCACGTGAAGCCGGGCAAGGGCGGCGCGTTCGTGCGCACCACGCTCAAGAACGTGCTCACCGGCAAGGTGGTCGACAAGACCTTCAACGCGGGCACCAAGGTCGACACGGCCACCGTCGACCGCCGCGACATGACCTTCCTCTACAAGGACGGCGCCGACTTCGTGTTCATGGACGGCGACACGTACGAGCAGATCCCGATCCCAGGCACCACGGTCGGCACGGCGGCGGGCTACCTGCTGGAGAACCAGGTGGCGATGGTCGCGCTGCACGAGGGCGTGCCGCTGTACGTGGAGCTGCCCGCGTCGGTCGAGCTGGTGGTCGCGCACACCGAGCCGGGCCTGCAGGGCGACCGTTCGACCGGCGGCACGAAGCCCGCCACGCTGGAGACCGGCGCCGAGATCCAGGTGCCGCTGTTCCTCACCACGGGCGAGAAGGTCAAGGTCGACACGCGCGACGGCCGCTACCTGGGCCGCGTCTCCTCGTGATCAGGGCGCGCACCCGGGCTCGGAAACGGGCTCTCGACATCCTCTTCGAGTCCGAGGCGCGCGGCGACGACCCCATCGCGGTGCTCACCCAGCGTCGCGAGACCGACGACGCGCCACCCGTCTCGGACTACGCGGCGATGCTGGTCGAGGGCGTGACGACACACCGCGAGCGCATCGACCAGCTGCTCGCCGAGCACGCCGAAGGCTGGACGGTGGCCCGCATGCCCGCGGTCGACCGCACGCTGCTGCGCATCGGGGTGTTCGAGCTGCTGTGGGTCGACGAGATCGACGACCCGGTGGCGATCACCGAAGCGGTCGAGCTGGCCCGCACGCTCTCCACCGACGACAGCCCGCGCTTCCTCAACGGGGTGCTCGGCCGGATCTCCGACATCGCCGAGCACCTCCGCGCGGCGCGCTAGGGGGCGGGCCGCGCCTCGGGCGGCAGCACGCCCCACTCGATGAGCTGGTCGGTCAGCTCGCCGGGCGTCTTGTCGTAGATGATCGACAGCGAGCGCAGGTCCTCGGAGCGGATCGAGAGCACCTTGCCGTTGTAGTCGCCGCGCTGGCTCTGGATGGCCGCGGCGTAACGGGCGAGCGGGCCGACCTTGTCGGCGGGCAGCTGCTGGAGCCGCTCGAGGTTGATCACGATCTTGGTGGCGGGCTCGGACCCGGACGGGATGCGGCCTTCGGGCAGCAGCTCGGCCACCGGCACACCGTAGAAGTCCGCGAGCTCGGCGAGCTTCTGCACGGTGACGGCGCGGTCGCCGCGCTCGTAGGAACCGACGACCACCGCCTTCCAACGCCCGCCCGACTTCTGCTCGACACCGTGCAGCGACAAGCCCTGCTGCTGCCGGATCGCGCGCAGCTTGCCGCCGAGCGCCTTGGCGTAGTCGCCCATACCGGCGACCTCCTCACTTGCTCTTTGCGCCGGCCGCGGGACCGGCGTGCTGACCTGGGTACTGCGTGGTGGGGAGCGGTGCGGGCAACCGCGGGGTTCAGCGGTGCTGCCCGGCAGCCGCGCTGCCCACTGCCGCGGCCGCTGTCGGGGACGTTCGGTCGATACGGAGAGTAATCATGCGCTTGCTCCGCCAATCGGTCAAGCCGCGTCCCCCTCCCCGGCGATACAGCCGCCCTAGATCACTCGAACGGCTGATCTACAGCCCCCCGGCCAGGCGTTACATCCCCGTGATCGAAGGCGTACGCGCACACATCGTCTCAGTGCCCCCCGGGGGTGGGGGCCAGTGGGGTCCCTGTGGGTGGCGACGATGCTCACAGCCGGTGCTCCCCAGGTCGGACGGAGCCCCGCTGATAGGTTCTGCGTCGACCCCGTACCGATCCTTTAAGCCCGTCCCGCGAGGCGGGGAAGGAGAGACCCGTGGCGCAAGATCGCCCGGGTGCGGCGGCCGCGCGGGAGCTGCTCAGCGCCTCCGACGTGGCCCGCACCGTCGCCCGCATCGCCCACCAGATCATCGAGAAGACCGCGGGGGCCGAGAACGTGGTCCTCGTCGGCATCCCCACCCGCGGCGCGCTGCTCGCCCGGCGGCTGGGCGCGGCCGTCGCCGAGTTCAGCGGCACCGCCTTCCCGGTCGGCATCGTGGACCCCACGCTCTACCGCGACGACCTGCGCCGCCGCCCTGCGCGGGCGTTGGAGAGCACCGATATCCCCGACGGCGGCCTCGACGACACGCTCGTGGTGCTCATCGACGACGTCTTGATGTCCGGCCGCACCGTGCGGGCCGCGCTCGACGCCCTCGCCGACCACGGCCGACCCCGCGCGGTGCAGCTGGCCGTGCTCGTCGACCGCGGGCACCGCGAGCTGCCGATCCGCGCCGACTACGTGGGCAAGAACGTGCCCACCGCCCGCGACGAGCAGGTCAAGGTGCTGCTCGAGGAGATCGACGGCGTCGACGCGGTGCGGCTGGAGCGGGCATGAGGCACCTGCTCTCGGTCACCGACCTCGACGCCGCCGCCGCGACCGCGCTGCTCGACACCGCCGACCGGCTGCGCCAGGCCCTGCTCGGCCGCGAGGTGCGCAAGCTGCCGACGCTGCGCGGCCGCACCGTGATCACGATGTTCTACGAGAACTCGACCCGCACCCGGGTGTCGTTCGAGGTCGCGGGCAAGTGGATGAGCGCCGACACCGTGAACGTCAGCGCCTCGGGGTCGTCGGTGGCGAAGGGGGAGTCGCTGCGCGACACGGCGCTCACCCTCTCCGCCATGGGCGCCGACTGCGTGATCGTGCGGCACCCGGCCTCCGGCGCCGCCCACCGGCTCGCCGCCTGGGTCGACAAGGACCGGGCGACGACGGGCACGCCGACCGTCATCGTCAACGCGGGCGACGGCACCCACGAGCACCCCACGCAGGCGCTCCTGGACGCGGCCACGCTGCGCGACCGGCTCGGGGCCATCGCGGGCAAGCGGGTCGGGATCGTCGGCGACGTCCTGCACAGCCGGGTCGCCCGCTCCAACGTCTTCCTGCTCGCGACGCTCGGCGCCGAGGTCGTGCTGGTCGCGCCGCCCACGCTGCTGCCCGTCGGGGTGGCGCAGTGGCCCTGTCGGGTGAGCCCGGAGCTCGACGCCGAGCTGCCCGCGCTGGACGCGGTGATGATGTTGCGGGTGCAGGCGGAACGGATGCACGGGGCGTTCTTCCCGTCGTCGCGCGAGTACGCGGTGGGCTACGGGCTCACCGAAGACCGCGCCGCGCTCCTGCCCGAGCACGCCGTGGTGCTGCACCCCGGGCCGATGGTCCGGGGGATGGAGATCGCCCCCGCGGTGGCCGACGCGCCGAACGCCGCGGTGCTCCAGCAGGTGCGCACCGGCGTCCACGTGCGCATGGCCGTGCTGTACCACCTCCTCGCGGGAGCCCCGGAATGACGTTGTTGATCACGAACGCGCGGCCCTACGGGGAGGGCGAGCCGGTCGACGTCCTCGTCCGCGACGGCGTCGTGGCGGAGATCGGCTCCGGGCTCTCGGCCGACGAGACGCTCGACGCCGACGGGCTCGTGCTGCTGCCGGGGTTCGTCGACCTGCACACCCACCTGCGCGAGCCCGGCGGCGAGGAGTCCGAGACCATCGCGACGGGCTCGGCGGCGGCCGCGCTCGGCGGGTTCACCGCCGTGTTCGCGATGCCCAACACCGACCCGGTCGCCGACTCCGACGTCGTGGCGCTGCACGTGCGCCGCCGCGGCGCCGAGGTCGGGCTCGTCGACGTCCACCCGGTCGGCGCAGTCACCGTCGGGCTGCGGGGCGAGCGGATGGCCGAGCTCGGCACCATGGCGCGCTCGCCCGCACAGGTGCGGATGTTCTCCGACGACGGCCGGTGCGTGCACGACCCGCTGATCATGCGCAGGGCGCTGGAGTACGCCTCGGCGCTCGACGTCGTGATCGCCCAGCACGCCGAAGACCCCCGGCTCACCGCGGGCGCGCAGGCGAACGAGGGGGTGGTGGCGTCGCGGCTGGGCCTCGCGGGCTGGCCCGCCACCGCCGAGGAGACGATCGTGGCCCGCGACTGCGCGCTGGCCCGGGAGGCCGGGGCGCGGCTGCACGTCTGCCACGTGTCCGGCGCGCACACGGTCGACGTGCTCCGGGCGGCCAAGGCGGCGGGGGTGCGGGTGAGCGCCGAGGTCACGCCGCACCACCTGCTGCTCACCGACGCGCGGCTCACCGGCTACGACCCGGTCAACAAGGTCAACCCGCCGCTGCGCACCGGCGCCGACACCGAGGCCATGCGGGCCGCGCTCGCCGAGGGCGTGATCGACGTGGTGGCCACCGACCACGCCCCGCACGCCGCGCAGTACAAGGACACCGAGTGGGACGCGGCCCGGCCCGGCATGCTCGGGCTGCAGACGGCGTTGTCCGTGGTCGCGCACACCATGGTCGAGCCGGGCCTGCTCGACTGGCGCGGCGTCGCGCGGGTGCTGTCGGAGCGGCCCGCGGAGATCGGCGGGCTGCCCGACCAGGGCCGCCCGATCGCGGTGGGGGAGCCCGCCACGTTCGCCCTCGTCGACCCGGACGGCGTGTGGACGGTGCGCGGCGCGCAGCTGGCCAGCCGCGCGTCCAACACCCCGTACGAGGGGATGCGGCTGCCCGCCACGGTCGTCGCGACCCTGTGGCGCGGGCGGGTCACGGCGAAGGACGGGAAGGTGGCGGCATGACCGCGTTGCTGGTGCTCGAGGACGGGCGCATCTTCCGGGGTGAGCCGTACGGCGCGCTCGGCCAGGGTCTGGGCGAGGCCGTGTTCACCACCGGCATGACCGGCTACCAGGAGACCCTCACCGACCCGTCCTACCACCGCCAGATCGTGGTGCAGACGGCGCCGCAGATCGGCAACACCGGCTGGAACGACGAGGACGACGAGTCGGGCGCGATCCAGGTGGCGGGCTACGTGGTGCGCGACCCCGCCCGCACGCCGTCGAACTGGCGCTCCCGGCGTCCGCTCGACGAGGAGCTTCGACGGCAGGGGATCGTCGGGGTCGCGGGCATCGACACCCGCGCGTTGGTGCGGCACCTGCGCGAGCAGGGCGCGATGCGCTCCGGGGTGTTCTCCGGTGACGCGCTGGCCGCCGACGACGTGCTGGTGGAGCGCGTGCGGCAGAGCCCGCCGATGGAAGGCGCCGACCTGTACGGAGCGGTCACCACCCCCGAGCCGTACGTCGTGCCAGCGGAGGGGGCGACCCGGTTCCGGGTCGCCGCGCTGGACGTCGGGATCAAGTCCAACACCCCGCGGATGCTGGCCGCGCGCGGCATCGAGACCCACGTGCTGCCCGCCGAGACCACCATCGCGGAGATCGAGGCGCTCGCGCCGGACGGGTTCTTCCTCTCCAACGGGCCCGGCGACCCCGCCACCGCCGACGTGCCGGTGGCGCTCACCCGGGCCGTGCTCCAGAGGCGGATCCCGCTCTTCGGGATCTGCTTCGGCAACCAGATCCTCGCCCGGGCGCTGGGCCGCGGCACCTACAAGCTGCGCTACGGCCACCGCGGCATCAACATCCCGGTCGTCGAGCACGCCACCGGTCGGGTGGCGATCACGTCGCAGAACCACGGGTTCGCCGTGCAGGGCGAGGCCGGGGAGCGGTGGGACAGCCCGTTCGGCCCGGCCGAGATCACCCACACCTGCCCCAACGACGGCTGCGTCGAAGGCCTGCGGGCGCTCGACGTGCCCGCGTTCAGCGTGCAGTACCACCCCGAGGCGGCGGCCGGGCCGCACGACGCCGCGGACCTGTTCGACCGGTTCGTCGAGCTCATGGAGAAGCGCTGATGCCCCGCCGCGACGACATCAAGCACGTCCTCGTCATCGGCTCCGGGCCGATCGTCATCGGGCAGGCGTGCGAGTTCGACTACTCGGGCACCCAGGCCTGCCGGGTGCTGCGCGAGGAGGGCATCCGCGTCTCGCTCGTCAACTCCAACCCGGCGACGATCATGACCGACCCGGAGTTCGCCGACGCCACCTACATCGAGCCGATCACCCCGGAGTTCGTCGAGATGGTGATCGCCAAGGAGCGGCCGGACGCCATCCTGGCCACGCTCGGCGGGCAGACCGCCCTCAACACCGCGATGGCGCTGCACGAGCGCGGCGTGCTGGAGCGCTACGGCGTCGAGCTGATCGGCGCCGACGTCGAGGCCATCCAGCGCGGCGAGGACCGCCTGAAGTTCAAGGAGATCGTCCAGTCCATCGGCGGCGACGTGCCGCGCTCCGCGGTCTGCCACACGATGGCCGAGGTGCGCGAAGCGGTCGTCGAGCTGGGGCTGCCGGTCGTGATCCGGCCGTCGTTCACGATGGGCGGGCTGGGCTCCGGCATGGCGCACACCGACGCCGACCTGGAGCGGCTCGCGGGCACGGGGCTGGCGGCGTCGCCGGTCACCGAGGTGCTCATCGAGGAGTCGGTGCTCGGCTGGAAGGAGTACGAGCTCGAGCTGATGCGCGACCACCACGACAACGTGGTCGTCGTCTGCTCCATCGAGAACCTCGACCCGATGGGCGTGCACACCGGCGACTCGATCACCGTCGCGCCCGCGATGACGCTCACCGACCGCGAGTATCAGCACATGCGTGACGTCGGCATCGCCGTGCTGCGCGCCGTCGGCGTCGACACCGGCGGCTGCAACATCCAGTTCGCGGTGCACCCCGAGACCGGCCGCCTGGTCGTGATCGAGATGAACCCGCGCGTGTCGCGCTCGTCGGCGCTGGCCTCCAAGGCCAC
>DATAOO010000216.1:0-6230 GCA_036265695.1 Pseudonocardia sp.
AAAAACTGATAATATGCCATCTACCTTATTCGACAAAGTGTGGGATTCACACGTAGTCAGGAAGATTAGTGACGGTCCCGACGTGCTGTTTATCGACAGGCATTTCATTCATGAAGTAACAAGTCCGGTAGCATTTCTTAGCCTGGAAAACAGGCAGTTGCAGGTAATGTTCCCCGAAAAAACATACGCCACCGCCGACCACAACACTCCTACCATCAACCAGCACCTTCCGGTGAAAGATCCTCTTTCCGCCAACCAGTTGAAGGCGCTCGAATCCAACGCGAATAAATATGGCATCTCACACTGGGGGCTTGGTAACCCCCGCAACGGCATTGTGCATGTGGTAGGTCCCGAAAACGGTATCACCCTGCCGGGCATGACCATCGTTTGCGGCGACTCACACACCTCGACGCACGGCGCATTCGGCGCGCTGGCCTTCGGCATTGGCACCAGCGAGGTGGAGCACGTGCTGGCCACGCAGACGCTGCCGCTCAAGCCGTTCAAGACGATGGCGATCACGGTCACGTCCGCGGACGGGCGGCTGCGCCCGGGCGTCACGAGCAAGGACGTGGTGCTGGCGATCATCGCGAACATCGGCACCGGTGGCGGCCAGGGCTACGTGCTGGAGTACCGCGGCAACGTCATCGAGAACCTCTCGATGGAGGCGCGGATGACGGTCTGCAACATGTCGATCGAGGCGGGCGCCCGCGCGGGCATGATCGCGCCCGACGACACCACCTTCGAGTACCTCCGCGGCCGCGACCACGCGCCCGAGGACTTCGACGCGGCCGTCGCCGAGTGGCGGGAGCTCGCGTCCGACGCCGACGCGGTGTTCGACGCCGAGGTGCACATCGACGCCGACGCGCTCACCCCGTTCGTCACGTGGGGCACCAACCCAGGACAGGGGCTGCCGCTGGGCGAGTCCGTGCCCGACCCGGAGCGCATCGTCGACGAGAACGAGCGCGTGGCGGCCGAGAAGGCGCTGTCCTACATGGGGCTCACGGCGGGCACCCCGCTGCGCGACATCCACGTCGACACGGTGTTCGTCGGATCGTGCACCAACGGGCGCATCGAGGACCTGCGCGCGGTGGCCGAGATCATCGACGGCCGCCGGGTGGCCGACGGCGTGCGGATGCTCGTCGTTCCGGGCTCGATGCGCGTGCGGTTCCAAGCCGAGCAGGAGGGCCTTGACAAGATCTTCACGTCGGCGGGCGCGGAGTGGCGCTCTGCGGGCTGTTCGATGTGCCTGGGCATGAACCCCGACCAGCTGGCGCCCGGCGAGCGCTCGGCGTCCACGTCGAACCGCAACTTCGAGGGTCGCCAGGGCAAGGGCGGCCGCACCCACCTCGTCTCGCCGCTCGTGGCCGCGGCCACCGCCGTGCGCGGCACCCTTTCCAGCCCGGAGGATCTCGACTGATGGACAAGTTCAGCACCCACACCGGGATCGGCGTGCCCCTGCGGCGATCCAACGTGGACACCGACCAGATCATCCCGGCGGTGTGGCTCAAGCGGGTCACCCGCACCGGGTTCGAGGACGGCCTGTTCTCGGCGTGGCGCGGCGACCCGTCGTTCGTGCTCAACACCGAGCCGTTCGACCGGGGGTCGGTGCTCGTGGCGGGCCCCGACTTCGGCACCGGCAGCTCGCGCGAGCACGCCGTGTGGGCCCTGATGGACTACGGCTTCCGCGTGGTGATCTCCTCCCGCTTCGCCGACATCTTCCGCGGCAACTCCGCCAAGGCGGGACTGCTGGCCGCGCAGGTGGCGCAGCCCGACGTCGAGCTGCTGTGGAAGCTGCTGGAGAACGCGCCCGGCACCGAGATCACGGTCGACCTGACCGAGCGCACGGTGCAGGCCGCCGACCTCACCGTGCCGTTCGACATCGACGACTACACGCGCTGGCGGCTGCTGGAAGGCCTCGACGACATCGGCCTCACGTTGCGCCACGTCGACGAGATCACGCGGTTCGAGGAGCACCGGCCGGCGCGGATGCCTGTCACGACCCCGTAGAAGTTATTGCATGGCAACGGGATCGGGCCCTACGGTCTCCAGACCATGAACAAGTCCCAGCTCATCGACGCGCTGGCGGCGCGCCTCGGCGACCGGCGCACCGCTGCGTCCGCGGTCGACGGGCTGCTGTCGACCATCGTGGACACCGTCAAGGCGGGGGAGTCGGTGTCGCTCACCGGCTTCGGCGTCTTCGAGCCGAGGGCCCGCGCCGCCCGCGTGGGGCGCAACCCGCGCACCGGCCAGACGGTGGCCGTGCCCGCCGCGACGGTGCCCGCGTTCCGGCCCGGCACCGGGTTCAAGACGGCCGTGGGCGGCCACGCGAGCGCGCCGCCGTCCCGCGCCACCCGCACCCGGGTCGCCGCGGCCGCGGTGTCGGCGCCCGCCACGCCCGCGAAGGCGACCAAGGCGGCGAAGCCCGCCAAGGAGAGCAAGGAGGCCAAGGCGAAGACCGCTACGGCCAAGGCTCCGGCGGCCAAGAAGGGCAAGAAGGACGCCAAGGCGGAGGCGAAGTCCTCGGGGCGCAAGAAGGCGAAGAAGTAGCGCCCTCAGCCCGTCGGGTGCGAGTAGTAGTCCGCCGAGCGCAGCACCGACCCCGCGAAGCCGAGCACCCACGTGCTCGCTTTGCGGGACGGCACGGCGGACGGGTCGAGCGGCAGCCGGTGCGGCGAGCTCTGCACGAGCGCGCGCATGACGTCCGGGATCACGCCGCCCTGGCTCGCCACGGCGGTGACCCCGGTCGCGGCGGCGAGCTGGCGCAGGCGCGCCAGGCCCGCGCGCGGCCGCTCCCAGTAGCCCTCCTCGCCCAGCAGCGGCTCGTCACCCACCGGGAGGCCGAGCTCCGCGGCCAGCGGCGCGATCGTGTCGCGGCAGCGCAGCGGCGGCGCGCTCACGACCCGTTCGGGCCCGAACAGCGGCAGCAGCGCGGCGAGGTGCTCGGCCTGCTCGCGGCCCGATGACGACAGCGGCCGCTGGTCGTCGTCGCCTTCCCACTGGCTGCGGCTGCCCGCCTTGGCGTGGCGCACCAGCAGGATCGTCGACGAGGGGCGGCCGTGGGCCACGAAGCGCTGCAGGACGTCCAAGTCGTGGCCGTAGGTGAGCACCTCGGCGGCCTGCCCGGCGGGGATCCAGCGCAGCTCGTCGACCTCGGCGTCGGGCGTGAAGCCGTTGTCCTTCGCCACGCGCGCCGACCAGTACCGCACCACCTTGCGGCCTTCGGGCACCGCGTAGGACACGTCGCCGAGGATCGGGCCGAGGTGGACGTCGAGCCCGCTCTCCTCGGCGACCTCGCGCACGGCCGCGAACGGCATGGTCTCGCCGCGCTCCAGCTTGCCCTTGGGGAACGACCAGTCGTCGTAGCGCGGGCGGTGCACCACGGCGATGTCGCCGTCCTCGCGCCACACGACCGCGCCCGCCGCCCAGATGTCGACGTGCTCGCTCCGCCCCGAGCCGTTCGCCGGGCTGGTCATTCCGCCTCGGCAGCGGGGACCGCGTGTCGCAGCAGCATCATCTCGGCCTGGTGGTCGCGCACCGGCGACACCCCGGAGTCCGGCGACGGCGACGGCGACCACGCGCCGTCGGGCCCCAGCGTCCAGCAGCGCGTAGCCGGGTCGAGGCAGGAGTCCAGCACGGCGCCCAGCCGCGCGGCGAGCGGCTCGTCGGCCACCCGCAACAGCACTTCGACGCGCCGGTCGAGGTTGCGGTGCATCATGTCGGCGCTGCCGATCCAGTAGTCGTCGGCCGCGCCGAAGTGGAAGACGCGGCTGTGCTCGAGGAAGCGGCCGAGGATCGACCGCACGTGGATGTTCTCCGAGAGGCCCTTGCGGCCGGGCCGGATCGCGCAGATCCCGCGCACGACGATGTCCACCGGCACCCCGGCCTGCGACGCGCGGTAGAGCGCGTCGATCACCTGCTCGTCGACGATCGAGTTGAGCTTCATGCGGACGCGGGCGTCCGCCTTGCCCTCGCGGTGGGCCTCGATCTCGTCCTCGATGCGCCGGACGATGCCGCGCCGCACGCCGTAGGGGGCGACGAGGATCGAACGGTAGGAGGTCTGACGCGAGTAGCCGGTGAGGGAGTTGAACAGGTCGGTGAGGTCGGCGCCGATCATCGGGTCGGCGGTGAGCACCCCGATGTCCTCGTAGAGCCGCGCGGTCTTGGGGTGGTAGTTGCCGGTGCCGACGTGGCAGTAGCGGCGGATCTGCCCGCCTTCCTGGCGCACGACGAGCGCGGTCTTGCAGTGCGTCTTGAGCCCCACCAGCCCGTAGACGACGTGCACGCCCGCCTTCTCCAGCTCACGCGCCCAGCGGATGTTGGCCTGCTCGTCGAAGCGCGCCTTGATCTCCACCAGCGCCACGACCTGCTTGCCCGCCGCGGCCGCGTCGACGAGCGCGTCGACGATGGGGGAGTCACCGGAGGTGCGGTAGAGCGTCTGCTTGATGGCCAGGACGTTCGGGTCGGCGGCCGCCTGCTCGATGAACCGCTGGACGCTCGTGGAGAACGAGTCGTAGGGGTGGTGCACGAGCACGTCGCCCTCGCGCAGGGTGGCGAAGATGCTGCGCGGGGTCTCCCGCTCGGCGAACGCCGGGTGGGTGGCGGGCACGAACGGCTCGTCCTTGAGGTCGGGCCGGTCGACGGCGTGGATGGCCCACAGGGCGGTGAGGTCGAGCAGGCCGGGCACCGTGACGACGTCGCCGGGGTCGACGTCGAGCTCGCGCAGGAGCAGCTCCAGCACGTGCTCGCTCATCGTGTCGGTGACCTCGAGCCGCACCGGTGGCCCGAACCGGCGGCGGGCCAGCTCGCGTTCGAGCGACTGCAGGAGGTCCTCGTCGCGGTCCTCCTCGACCTCGACGTCGGCGTTGCGGGTGACGCGGAACGCGTGCACCTCGGCGACCTCCATGCCCGCGAACAGCTCGTTCAGGTGCGCGGCGATGAGGTCCTCGACGGGCAGGAAGATCACCCCCGGCTCGTCGGTGGCCACGCTCACCAGTCGCGGGACGTTGTTGGGCACCTTCACGCGGGCGAACCGCTCGGTGCGCCCCTCCGGGTCCCGCACGGTGACCGCGAGGTTGAGCGAGAGCCCCGAGATGTAGGGGAACGGGTGGGCGGGGTCGACGGCGAGCGGCGTGAGCACCGGGAAGACCTGGGCGAGGAAGTACTCGGAGAGCCTGCCGCGCTGGTCGTCGGACAGGTCGGTCCAGCGCAGGATCCGGATCCCCTGCTCCTCGAGCTCGGGCCGGACCTGGTCGAGGAACACCCGCGCGTGCGCCTCGGCGATGGCCTGGCTGCGCGTGGCGATGCGGGCCAGTTGTTCGCGGGGGGAGAGGCCGTCGGCGCTGCGGACGGCGAGCCCGGTGTCGTCGCGGCGCTTCAGCCCGGCCACGCGCACCATGTAGAACTCGTCGAGGTTGGACGCGAAGATCGCGAGGAACTTGGCCCGCTCCAGCAGGGGCTGGCTGGGGTCCTCGGCGAGGGCCAGCACGCGGGCGTTGAAGTCGAGCCAGGAGAGCTCGCGGTTGAGGTAGCGGTCGTCGGGCAGCTCGGAGGCGGGCGCCGGGGTGCGCGCGGGCGGGCTCACCGGCACGGCCGCGACGGCGTCCAGCACGGTCGGGTCGGCGAGGGCCACCCGGCTGCCGTCGAGCGGTTCGGGGGTCTCGGAGGCCGGGCGCTCGGCGGCGGCGGGCGCGGACGGCGTGGCGCGGGCCGCGGTGGCGGTGCCCGCGCGGGCGGCGGGCGAGACGCGGCGGGTCGACGGGCGGGGTGCGCGACGGTTCGGCGAGCGGGTGCCTCCCCGCCTCGGCTCCTCAGGCCCGGGCCCGGTCCCCGGCGTACGGCTCGCGTCATCACCCACGGCGGTGATTCTGTCCCACTACAGCGTCGCTGCGCCCGTCTGCGCCCGAGGACAACCGGGTGAAATCACACACGCGCAAGGGCCGCACGGGTGTGCGCACCCACTCCGAGGTGCAGAGCGGCCGCGAGATCGGCGGCTGTGTCGACGTCGCGGCGCAGGCTCGGCCAGGCCCCGTCGAGCGGAACCGCGCCCGACGCGCGGTGTCGCGCCGCCGATCCGCCGCCGAAGCGCGGCTCCAGCGCCGCCCCGCTCGCCGCGAGGAGGAACGTCGTGCCGGTGCCCTCGGCGTCGGCGGTGAACGCACGGGCGCCGGTGGCGAGCGCCGCCGCGATGGCCGCGTCCAGCTCGGCGGGGCGTAGGGCGGGGAGGTCGGCCT
>DATAOO010000217.1:0-19929 GCA_036265695.1 Pseudonocardia sp.
ACCTGGAGCAGCGTGACCGCGAGCATCCAGCCGCCGGTGGACATGATGTAGGCGGTGTCGCCCCTCGCGATGCCGTTGTCGATGATGTCGGCGTTGAGGCTGGGCAGGTACAGCGACGCCATCGTGCCCACGAGCTGCAGCGCCACCACGGCCGCGAGCGGCCGTCCGTAGGGCCGCAGGTGCCGTCGGAGCAGGCGAACTAGCACGCGCGATCCCCTCTGATCGAAAGTCCGTCCAGCAGGATGCCGACGATCTGCTCCGCCGTCAGCGGATTTCCGTCATTGATCATCGGGTGGGTGGAGGAGAACACGAGCATCCGCAACGCGGCCGCCAGTTCGACCGGCGGCACCCGGAGCTGCGCGCGGTCGTCGCCGACCAATTCGATGATCGCGTCCCGGAACTGCTCGTTGACCAGCCGCGGGCGGTGACCGTCCGGCGGCGGCCCCTTCATGCCGAGCGCGTTGATGAGCGTGAACACGGTGTCGAGGCGGCTCTGCAGGATCTCGACCAGGCGGAGCAGCCGCGCGCGCAGGGGCAGTGCGGGCTCGATCGCGGCGATCTCGGCGAGCGTGGGCCCCGGGTCGAAGGCGCGCTCGGTGACCGCGCGGATGAGCGCCTCCTTGCCCTCGAAGACCCGGAAGATGGTGCCCTCGGCGACGTCGGCGGCCTCGGCGATCTGTCGGGTGGTGACGCGGGGGCCGTGCCACAGCACGAGCGGCAGCGTCGCGTCGATCAACGCTTCGCGCCGCTCGGCAGGCGGCATGCGGCGGGCACGCGCGTGGCGGGCGGGCATAAGCCCCAGTCTAGATGAGCGCGCACTCAATAATTTACGCGGGCATGGGTATACCCCCGCGGCGATTTCGTTCCGATCACGGCCACCTTCTGACTAGGGTGGAACGGCCGCATGATCGCCACTCCGACGGGGGACGCGTGTGAAACCGTTCGTGATCAACAAGCATGGCAGGCTGGTTTTCCCGGCGACCGTCCTGGGCGAGCTCGACTTCTCCGTGATGCACACGCTCGACCAGTTCACGGCCGTGATCGGCCGGGACTTCGAATCCAAGGCGCCCACCGGCACCGACATCCGCAAGAAGGTCGAGACCGGCGCCTACAGCGACCGGTTCGGCCTCCTGCGCGATCTCGGACAGAACCTCTTCTGGGTGAACCGCTATTCGATGACGATGTTCGACAAGCGGCCCACCCGGTGGCGGGACCTGCCCAAGCGGCGCTCCGACGTCTTCCTCCCGGTGCTCACGCCGTGGGAGGACGGCGAGGCGAAGGTGGCCGCCGTCGAACGCGCGTGGGAGGGCCTGCCGCCCACCTGGGACGCGGCCTCCGAACAGGCGATCTTCGACCTGCTCTTCGACCTCTACCGGCACAAGCGCCACCACGCCTCCGAGCTGCCCGCGGTGAAGCCGACCGTGGCCGAGTTCCTCGAACGTCCCGGCGCGCTCACCTGGGTGGTGCCCGAGCACGACCCGGACTACCCGGTGTTCGGGCTCAGCGAGATCCTCGACGCCGAGGGCCCGGTGCCCGAGCTCGAGGCGCTCCAGCGGTGGGCGATGGTGCTGCACAACCAGTACCCGTGGGACCGCTCGCGCACCCAGCTGCGGCCGGTGTCCGAGATCGGCGACGACGACTGGGTGATCGCGTTCCACCCGCACAACCGCGACGTGGTGGCGTTCCTCGACCGCGTGCGGGCGGGCGCGACCGAGCCCGAGCGGGCCGCCGAGGCCCAGCAGGCCGTCGAGGCCGTTCCGCCGGTGCGCCCCTACCCCGCCGTCCACGTGCGCGAGGCCTTCCGGGTGCAGCCGCGCCTGGAGTCGCTCGCGGTGGCGCGCGGCGAGATCGTCTGCGACAACGCCGACGTCGTGCGCAACGCGAGCTTCTCGTGGTCGCCGATGAGCGCGGACGAGATCCTCAAGAAGACCGGCATCGCCCAGCGCCGCTACACCGCACACGGCATCGACCACCTCTCGCTCGCCGCCGCCAAGGGCGCGCTCGCGCACGCCGGTCGCACGGCCGAGGAGATCGGCGCCGTGCTCGTGGCCACCTGCACCAGCGACCGGCTGATCCCGTCGCTGTCCACGTGGCTCTCCGGCGAGCTCGGCATCCTGCAGACGCACTGCTCGGCCGACATCGTCGCCGCCTGCGCGGGCTTCCCGTACGGACTCTCGGAGGCGGTGCGGCTGCTCCAGGAGATCGAGCGGCCGGTGCTGCTGGTCTGCGTCGAGAAGTTCTCCGACAAGATCGGTGCCGTCCGGACGTCCAGGATGATCTTCGGCGACGGCGCGGCCGCGGTCGTCGTCGCACCCGCGGCCGAAGGCCAGGCGGGCGACGTGCACGTGTTGAACACCTACGCCAGCGGCCCGTGGTCGCAGGTCAACTCGATTATCTGGCCCAACCCGGAGTTCGACAACGACATCACCGTGTACGGCCCCGAGGTGAAGGCGCTCGCGGGCCGCTACCTGATCCAGATGATCGAGGAGCTGGGCCAGGAGCCCGGCCTGGGCGGCGGCACGCTGCTGGAGGACGTCGAGCTGATCGTGCCGCACCAGGCCAACAAGACGATGATCCTGCAGCTGGCGGCGAAGGCCGGGGTCGCGGCCGAGCAGCTCTACTTCAACATCGAGACGATGGGCAACGTCTCCTCGGCGTCCATCCCGGTGGCGATCGCCGACGCCGTGCGCGACAAGGTGATCACCGGCCCAACGCGGGTGTTCGCGCCCGGTTTCGGCGCGGGCGCGGTCGGCGGGTACGCGGTGCTCACCGTCGACCCGACGATCATCGCGCCCGAGGTCGTCCTCGCAGGCCCGGCCCACGAAGGCGCGACCACGGCCCCCACCACCAGCGCCGACATCGCCGTGGCCTTCGGCGACTAACAGCCCCACCAGAGAGGAACACACCCATGAGCGCACCCCCCGAGCAGCGCGTCGCGATCGTCACCGGCGGCGCCCGCGGCATCGGCGCTGCGATCACCACGGCGCTCGCCCGCTCCGGCGTGCACGTGGCGGCGGGATACAGCGCCAACTCGAAGGCCGCCGAGGAGCTCGCGGGCAAGCTCGGCGCCGAAGGGGCGTCCGTCTCGGTCCACCAGGGCAACGTCGGGGCGCCCGCCGACTGCGAGCGCGTCGTCAACGAGGTGCTCGAACAGCGAGGCAAGATCGACTATCTGATCAACAACGCGGGCATCACGGTGGACAAGACCGTGCGCCGGATGACCGTGGACGACTGGCACGCCGTGCTCCGGATCAACCTCTCCGGCGCGTTCTACATGACCAAGGCCGTGCTGGACCACATGCTCGGCAACGGCTTCGGGCGGATCGTGAACATCTCGTCGGTGATCGGGGAAACCGGCGCGGTGGGTCAGGCGAACTACTCGGCGTCGAAGGCGGGCCTCATCGGGTTCAGCCGCAGCCTCGCGCAGGAGGTGGCCCGCAAGGGCATCACGGTCAACTGCGTGGCGCCGGGCTACATCGAGACCGAGATGGTGGCGGCCGTCCCGGAGGAGGTCCTCAAGAAGCTGCTCGCGGGGGTGCCGGTCGGGCGGCTCGGCCAGGCCCGCGAGATCGCGCGCGCCGTGCAGTTCCTCGTGGACGACGACGCGGGCTACATCACGGGCTCGGTCATCTCCGTCAACGGCGGCCTGGACATGTAGCTAGGTCCCGTCACGACCACCCCATGCGGGCGGTGATCGCCCGTACGGTCCTGGCGACCTCCGCCACCAGCGGCGGGTCGACCGCAGCCGGGCCAACGCAGGGGAACGTCACGGCCACGCCCGCCACCGGGTGGCGGGCGTGGTCGAGCACCGCGACGGCCACCGACGCGAAGCCCGGCGTCACCTCGCCGTCCTCGACCGCGTGGCCGGTGCGGCGCACGTCGGCGAGCAGCCGCCGCAGGGCGGAGATCGTGCGCGGGCCGGCCTCGTGCCGGGTGACGAACGCCTCCGGGCCCGGGAACAACGCCCTGACCTGCGCCGCGGGCAGCGCCGCCAGCATCGCGCGGCCGCTGGCCGTGAGCTGGGCGGGCAGGCGCACCCCGACGTCGGTGACCAGCGACGGACGGCCCGGGGCCCGCTCCTCGATCACATAGACGACCTCTCGGCCGTGCTGCACCACGAGGTGCGCGCTCTGCCCGACCCGGTCGACGAGCCGGGCGAGCGGCACCCGGGCGACCCGGGCCAGCGGGGCCTGCCGCACGTAGCCGGTGCCGAGCTCGTAGGCCGCCACCCCCAGGCTCCAGCGCCGCTCGTCGGCGAGGTGCACGACGAAGCCGGTGGCCGCCAGCGTGGCCAGCAGCTGGTAGGTCGTGGAGCGGGGCAGACCGAGGTCGCGCGCGAGGGCCGCGGCGGGCACCGGGCCCGCCTGGCGCCCCAGATGGGCCAAGACCATGAGCGCCTGGTGGGCGGCCGGTACCTTGACCGGTCTCGTTATCGGTTCCGCCATCCGGCCCAGGCTAGCGGGTTGTCCGGGATCCCGGACACCTTCGCGCCTGCCGGCATGGTGCCCGAGGCCGTCGCGGGTGTCCTATGGAGCGCGTGCCAGAGACCGTGAGCATCCGCCCCGCCCCCCTCTCCCCCGCCGAGGTCGTCGCCGTGGCCCGGGACGGCGCCGCCGTCGCGCTGTCCGCGGAGGCCGAGCACGAGCTGGAGGTGGGCCGGAAGGTGGTCGAGGCGCTCGCCCACGACACGGCGCCGCACTACGGCGTCTCCACCGGCTTCGGCGCGCTCGCCACCCGGCACATCCCGCCCGCGCAGCGCGCCCAGCTGCAGCGTTCGCTGGTGCGCTCGCACGCCGCGGGCACCGGGCCGGAGGTGGAGCGGGAGGTCGTGCGGGCGTTGCAGCTCCTGCGCCTCTCCACGCTCGCCACCGGGCGCACGGGCGTGCGGCCCGAGACCGCGCGGGTCTACGCGGCCATGCTCGCGGCCGGGATCACCCCGGTGGTGCCCGAGTTCGGCTCGCTCGGCTGCTCGGGAGACCTCGCCCCGCTCGCCGCGTGCGCGCTCGCCGCCACCGGCGAGGGCACGGTCCGCGACGCCGACGGCGTGCTGTGCGCGGCCGCCGACGCCCTCGCGGCCGCCGGGATCACCCCCGTCACGCTGGCCGAGAAGGAGGGTCTCGCGCTGATCAACGGCACCGACGGCATGCTCGGCATGCTGGTGCTGGCCGCGCACGACCTCACGCGGCTGGTCCGCACGGCCGACGTCGCGGCCGCCATGAGCGTCGAGGCGCTGCTGGGCACCGACGCCGTGTTCGCCGCCGACCTGCAGGCCCTGCGCCCGCACCCCGGCCAGGAGCGCAGCGCGGCCAACCTGCGCGTCCTCCTGGCGGGCTCGGCGATCATGGCAAGCCACCGCAACCCGGAGTGCACCCGCGTGCAGGACGCCTACTCGCTGCGCTGCTCGCCGCAGGTGCACGGCGCGGTGCGGGACACCCTGGCGCACGCCGAGGCGGTGGCCGCCCGCGAGCTGGCCGCCGCCATCGACAATCCGGTGGTGCTGCCCGACGGTCGGGTCGAGAGCAACGGCAACTTCCACGGCGCCCCGCTCGGGTACGTGCTGGACTTCCTCGCGATCGCCGTCGCGGACCTGGCGTCGATCTCCGAGCGGCGCACCGACCGGTTCCTCGACGTCGCCCGCTCGGGCGGGCTGCCGCCCTTCCTCGCCGACGACCCGGGCGTCGACTCCGGGCACATGATCGCGCAGTACACGCAGGCCGCGATCGTGGCCGAGCTCAAGCGGCTCGCCGTGCCCGCGTCGGTCGACTCCATCCCGTCCTCGGCGATGCAGGAGGACCACGTGTCGATGGGGTGGTCGGCCGCGCGCAAGCTGCGCCGGGCCGTCGACGGGCTCGCCCGCGTGCTCGCGGTCGAGCTGCTCACCGCCGCGCGTGCCCTCGACCTGCGGGCCCCGTTGACGTCCGCGCCCGCGACCGCGGCGGTCGTCGCCGCGCTGCGCGAGCACGTCACGGGCCCCGGCCCGGACCGCCACCTCGGGCCCGAGATCGACGCGGCCCACACTTTCGTCACCACCGGCGCGGCGCTGGCCGCCGCCGAGACCGTCACCGGATCCCTTCGCTAGCTAGGAGAGCATCGATGGAGGGCGCACGCCCCGTCCGCGCACCGCGCGGTACCGCACTGACCGCCCGGTCGTGGCAGACCGAGGCCCCGCTGCGCATGCTGCAGAACAACCTCGACCCCGAGGTCGCCGAGCGGCCCGACGACCTCGTCGTCTACGGCGGCACCGGCCGCGCCGCCCGCGACTGGCGCTCGTTCGACGCCATGGTGCGCACCCTCACGACCCTGCGGGACGACGAGACGATGCTCGTGCAGTCCGGCAAGCCGGTCGGGGTGCTGCGCACCCACGAATGGGCGCCGCGGGTGCTCATCGCCAACTCCAACCTCGTCGGGGACTGGGCCACCTGGCCCGAGTTCCGCCGCCTGGAGCAGCTCGGCCTCACCATGTACGGCCAGATGACCGCGGGCTCGTGGATCTACATCGGCACGCAGGGCATCCTGCAGGGCACCTACGAGACGTTCGCCGCCGTCGCGGCCAAGCGGTTCGACGGCACCCTCGCGGGCACGCTCACCCTCACCGGCGGCTGCGGCGGCATGGGTGGGGCCCAGCCGCTGGCGGTCACGCTGAACGGCGGGGTCTGCCTCGTCGTCGACGTCGACCCGAACCGGCTGCGCCGCCGCGTCGAGCACCGCTACCTCGACGAGCTCGCCGCCGACCTCGACTCCGCGGTCGCCACCTGCGAGGCCGCCGTGCGGGAACGGCGGGCCTGGTCGGTCGGGGTGGTCGGCAACTGCGCCGAGGTGCTGCCCGAGCTGCTGCGCCGTGGCGTCGCCGTCGACGTCGTCACCGACCAGACCTCGGCCCACGACCCGCTGTCCTACCTGCCCGCGGGTGTCGCGCTCGACGACTGGCCGGACTACGCGGCCACCAAGCCCGAGGAGTTCACCGACCGGGCGCGGGAGTCGATGGCCCGCCACGTCGAGGCGATGGTCGGCTTCCTGGACGCGGGCGCCGAGGTCTTCGACTACGGCAACTCCATCCGCGACGAGGCCCGCCAGGGCGGCTTCGAGCGCGCGTTCGCCTTCCCCGGCTTCGTGCCTGCCTACATCCGGCCGCTGTTCTGCCAGGGCAAAGGCCCGTTCCGGTGGGCCGCGCTCTCCGGCGACCCGGCCGACATCGCCGCCACGGACGCGGCGGTGCTCGACCTCTTCCCGGACGACGACCACCTGCACCGCTGGATCCGCGCCGCCCAGGAGCGCGTCGCGTTCCAGGGACTGCCCGCCCGGATCTGCTGGCTCGGCCAGGGCGAGCGGGACAAGGCCGGGCTGGCGTTCAACGAGCTCGTGGCCGACGGGCGGGTGTCCGCGCCGATCGTGATCGGTCGCGACCACCTCGACACCGGCTCGGTCGCCTCGCCCTACCGCGAGACCGAGGCGATGGCCGACGGCTCCGACGCCATCGCGGACTGGCCGCTGCTCAACGCGCTCACCGCGGCCTCGTCCGGCGCGACGTGGGTGTCGATCCACCACGGCGGCGGCGTCGGCATCGGCCGCTCGATCCACGCCGGGCAGGTCAGCGTGGCCGACGGCACCCCGCTCGCCGCGGAGAAGCTCGCCAGGGTGCTCACGAACGACCCGGCGATGGGCGTGCTGCGGCACGTCGACGCGGGCTACGAGGAGGCCCGCACCACCGCGACGGCCCAGGACGTGCGCATCCCGATGGCGGAAGGATGAGCACGTTCGCGAGCTCCGCCGCGCCTCAATCGCGGCCGACGAGCGCAGGCGAGGTGGCGGCGTGAGCAGGCTCGCCGACCTCGCGCACCTCGGGCGCGCCCGCTCGGGCGGGTACCGGCGGTTCGCCTGGACCCGGGAGGACGCCGAGCTGCGGGACTGGTTCACGGGCGAGGCCAAGGCCCGCGGGCTGGACGTCGCGACCGACCGGGCGGGCAACCTCGTCGCCTGGTGGGGCGATCCGGACGCGGACGGGCCCGGCGTCGTCACCGGCTCGCACCTGGACTCCGTGCCCGACGGCGGCGCGTTCGACGGCCCGCTGGGCGTCGTCGGCGCGTTCGGCGCGCTCGACGCCCTGCGCGCGGACGGGATCCGCCCGGCGCGCCCGCTCGGCGTGGCCTGCTTCGGCGACGAGGAGGGCGCGCGGTTCGGCGTGGCGTGCGCGGGCTCGCGGATCCTCACCGGCGCGCTGACCGCCGAGCGGGCCGCCGGGCTCGCCGATGCCGACGGCGTGTCGATGGCCGAGGCCGTCGCGCGGGCGGGGCACGCCCCGCTGGGGCCCGACCCGGAGGCGCTGGCGCGGATCGGTACGTTCGTCGAGCTGCACGTCGAGCAGGGGCGGGCCCTGGCCGACCTGGGCCGGGCGGTCGCGGTCGGCACCGCGATCCACCCGCACGGCCGGTGGCGGCTCGACCTGGCGGGTCGGGCCGACCACGCGGGCACCACCCGTCTCGTCGACCGCGACGACCCGATGCTCACCTTCGCCCGCGTCGTGCTGGCCGCCCGGGCGGCGGCCGAGCGCCACGGCGCCGTCGCCACCTGCGGGAAGGTCCAGGTGGCGCCGAACGGCGTGAACGCGATCCCGTCGCACGTCACGGCGTGGTTGGACGCGCGCGGCGAGGACGCCGAGCGGGTGCGCGCGGTCGTCGCCGACGTGGCCGAGGTCGGTGGCGCGCTCACTGAGGAGTCGTGGACCGACCGCACGCCGTTCGACCCCGCGCTCGGGGCGCGGCTGGCCACACTGCTGGACGACGCGCCGCTGTTGGCCACCGGGGCCGGGCACGACGCGGGCGTCCTCGCGGCCGCGGGCGTGCCGACGGCGATGCTGTACGTCCGCAACCCCACCGGGATCTCGCACAGCCCCGAGGAGCACGCCGAGGACGCCGACTGCGCCGCCGGGATCGCCGCCCTCACGGCCGTGCTGCGGGAGCTGGCAGGGGCGGTCCGATGAGCCGCCGCGCCGCCACCGACCGCCGCTCGACCGCGGGCGGTGGCCGATGACCCGCTACTGGGCCGCGGCCGCCCACCTCCCCGACGGCCTCGCGGCCGACGTCACCTTCGAGATCACCGACGGCCGGTTCAGCGCCGTGCGGCCGGGCACCGCGCCCGGCGACGCCCGGCGGCTGCCCGGCGTGGTGCTGGCCGGGTTCGCCAACGCGCACAGCCACGCGTTCCACCGCGCGCTGCGCGGACGCACCCACGACGGCGGCGGCACGTTCTGGACGTGGCGCGAGGCGATGTACGCCGTCGCGGAGCGCCTTGACCCCGACTCCTACCGGGCCCTGGCCACCGCCGCGTACGCCGAGATGGCGCTGGCCGGGGTGACGGCCGTCGCCGAGTTCCACTACGTCCACCACGCCCCCGGCGGGGTGCCTTACAGCGATCCCCACGCCATGCGCACGGCCCTGCGCGCCGCCGCGGCCGACGCGGGCATCCGCCTCACCGTGCTGGACACCTGCTACCTCGCGGGCGGCTTCGACACCCCCCTGGCAGGCCCGCAGCTGCGCTTCGGCGACCGCGACGTGCACGCGTGGGCCGACCGGGCCGCCGGCGCGGACGGCGTGGCCGTGCACTCGGTGCGGGCGGTGCCCCGCGACGCGCTCGCCGTCGTCGCGAAGGCCGCCGAGGGCCGCCCCTTGCACGTGCACCTCTCGGAGCAGCCCGCCGAGAACGCCGCATGCCTCACCCGCCACGGGCTCACCCCGACCGGCCTGCTCGCCGCGGAAGGCGTGCTCGGGCCGCGGACCACCGCCGTGCACGCGACCCACCTGACCGACGCCGACGTCGCGCAGCTCGGCGGCAGCGGCACCGGGGCGTGCTTCTGCCCGACGACCGAGCGCGACCTCGCCGACGGCATCGGGCCTGCCCGCGCCCTGCAGGACGCGGGCGCCCCGCTGTCGCTCGGCAGCGACCAGCACGCCGTGATCGACCTGCTCGAGGAGGCGCGGGCGCTGGAGATGCACGAGCGGCTCGCCTCCGGGGAGCGCGGCCGGTTCCGCCCGGCCGAGATCCTGGCCGCGCTGACCAACCACGACCCGCTGGGGAGGCCGGACGCGGGCAGGCTCGCGGTCGGCACGCCCGCCGACCTGGTCGCGCTGCGGCTCGACACCGTCCGCACCGCGGGCACCGACCCCGCCCAGGTGCTGTACGCCGCCACCGCCGCCGATGTCGACACGGTGCTGGTCGACGGCCGTCCCGTGGTCGAGGGTGGGGTCCACCGCCTCGGCGACGTGGGGGCGCTGCTGGTGTCGGCCATCGGCGCCCTCCGATGACCGTCGTCCTCGTCACCGGCATCGGCGAGCTCACCACCCAGGACCCGGCGGTCGGGACCCTCGCCGACGCGGCGATCGTTGTCGCGGACGGCCGCGTCGCCTGGGTGGGAGCATCCCGTGACGCGCCCGCGGCCGACCGGCGCATCGACGTCGAGGGCGCCGCCGTGGTCCCCGGCTTCGTCGACACCCACGCCCACCTGGTGTTCGCGGGCGACCGCTCGGCCGAGTTCGCCGCCCGGATGGCGGGCGAGCGCTACGACGGCGGCGGGATCGCCGCCACCGTGGCGGCCACCCGGGCCGCGACCGACGGCGCCCTGCGCACCGCGCTCGCCGCCCGGGTCGCCGAGATGCGCGCACAGGGCACCACGACCGTCGAGATCAAGAGCGGGTACGGGCTCACGGTCGCCGACGAGGAGCGGGCGCTGCGCCTCGCGGCCGAGCTCACCCCGGAGACGACCTTCCTGGGCGCCCACGTCGTGCCCGCGGGCGCCGACCGGCGGGCGTACGTCGACCTCGTCGTCGGCCCCATGCTGACGGCCTGCGCGCCGCACGCTCGTTGGGTCGACGTGTTCTGCGAGCCGCACAGCCCGCACGCCTTCGACGGCGACGAGGCGGCCACCGTGCTCAAGGCGGGCCGGGCCGCCGGGCTGGGGCTGCGCGTGCACGGCAACCAGCTCGGCCCCGGTCCGGGTGTGGCGCTGGCGGTCGAGCTCGGCGCGGCCAGCGTGGACCACTGCACGCACCTCACCGACGCCGACGTGGACGCGCTGGCGGGCGGCGACACCGTCGCGACCCTGCTGCCCGGCGTCGAGTTCAGCACCCGCTCGCCCTACCCGGACGCGCGGCGCCTGCTGGCCGCGGGCGTCACGGTCGCGCTGGCCACCGACTGCAACCCCGGCACGTGCTACTCGTCGTCGATGCCGCTGATGATCGCGCTGGCCGTGCGGGAGATGGGCATGACGCCGGACGAGGCGCTGTGGGCGGCCACCGCGGGCGCCGCGAAGGCGTTGCGGCGCAGCGACATCGGGGTGATCCGGCCGGGCGCGCGCGCCGACCTCACGGTGCTGGCGGCGCCGAGCCACCGGCACCTCGCGTACCGGCCGGGGGTGCCGATCGCGCGGGCTCTGGAGTGCTGATCTCCCGCACCAGCTCGATGGCTCGCCCGAGCGTGCTCACCTGCGCGTCGAGCGTCTCGCCCGCCGGGTAGAGGCGCACGGTGTCCACCCCGGCCGCCGCCCAGACGCGCAGGCGCTCGCGCACCATCCGCTCGGTGCCGAGGAGCGTGGTGGCGAGCACCATCTCGTCGGTGACGAGCGCGGCCGCCCCCGCGCGGTCGCCCGCGAGCCAGCGCTCCCGCACTCGGGCGGCGACCTCGCCCCAGCCCTGACGGCTGTAGGCGGCGTTGTAGAAGTTGGTGGTGGCCGAGCCCATGCCGCCGAGGCTGAACGCGAGCCCCGGCCGCCGGGCGTCGACCATGCCCGCGAGCTCGTCGTCGTCGGCCGCGAACGCCACCTCGGCGCCCTGGCAGACGTCGAGGTCGGCGCGGGTGCGCCCGGCGCTCGCCAGCCCCGCCTCCAGATCGGTGAGGTAGGCGGCCGCGGCCTCGGGGACGAAGCTCGTGCCCAGCCAGCCGTCGGCGATCTCCCCGGTGAGCCGCAACATCCGCGGTGAAAGCGTGGCCAGGTAGATCGGGATGTCCGGGTACGGCGTGCCGGACAGCCGCATCGGCCTGCTCTCGCCGCCGGGCAGCGGGATCGTGACCGTCTCCCCGGAGTAGGCGATCTTCTCCCCCGCCAGCGCCATCCGGACGACCTCGACGGTCTCGCGCAGCCGGGTCAACGGCCGCGCGAACGCCACGCCGTGCAGTCCCTCGATCACCTGCGGACCGGACGCGCCGAGGCCGAGCAGGAACCGGCCCTGGGACAGTTCGGCCAGCGTGCGCGCGGCCTGGGCGACCGCGACCGGGGTGCGGGTGCCGACCTGGATCACGCCCGCGCCGAGCAGCATCCGCCGGGTGCGGCCGGCGAGCCAGCCCAGCGCGGTGGGCGCGTCGGCGCCCCAGGCCTCGGCGACCCAGCAGACGTCCAAGCCCAGCCGCTCGGCCTCCAACGCGAGGTCGAGCGCACCGGGCCGGGACGCCTCGACGGTGGTGGCGGTGCGCACACCGCCAGCCTGTCAGCCCTGGCCGCCCGCGGCGATCGAAACGGGCTCCCACTGCCGCCACGTCGCGAGCCGCTTCTCGTAGTCCGCGGTGGCGATGGCCAGCGGGCCGTCGCCGAAGAACACGCGCAGCGGCGGCTCCTCGGCGTCGACGATCGCGAGCACGGCCCGGCCGCTGGCGACCGGGTCGCCCGGCTTCGGGTTGCGCTCGCGCCGCGCCCGCTGGACCTCCTCGCGGTAGGCGTCGTAGGCGGGCAGCGGCGTGGAGTGCTTGGCCGAGGGCCCCGCCCAGTCGGTGGCGAAGCCGCCCGGCTCGATCAGCGTGACGTGGATGCCGAACGGCGCGACCTCCTGGGCCAGTGCCTGGCTCAGGCCTTCGAGGGCCCACTTGGACGCGTGGTAGGCGCCGACCATGGGGAACGCGGAGATGCCGCCGATGGACGACACCTGCAGGATGTGCCCGGAGCCCTGCGCACGCAGGATCGGCAGCGCGGCCTGGGTGACCCACAGCGCGCCGAAGAGGTTGGTCTCCAGCTGGTCGCGCACGTCGGTCTCGGACAGCTCCTCGACCATGCCGAAGTGGCCGTAGCCCGCGTTGTTGACGACGACGTCGAGGCGGCCGAACCGCTCGTGCGCCTGCTCGACGGCGGCGAAGGCGCCCTCGCGGTCGGTGACGTCGAGGCGCAGCGGCAGCAGCCGGTCGCCGTACTTGGCGGCGAGGTCGTCGAGGGTGGTGGTGTCGCGGGCGGTGGCCGCGACGGAGTCGCCGCGCTCGAGCGCGGCGATGGCCCACTCGCGGCCGAAGCCGCGCGATGCGCCGGTGATGAACCAGATCATGTCCGGTGCAGCGACCGGCGCCGCGCGGCTATTCCGGCTACCAGAGCTCCGGCACCTCGAACCCGATGGTGTCCAGCCGCTGCCTGCACCGGACGGTGTCGGGGTGGTCGGGCCCGAACAGCCGCTGCCGGTCGCGGTGCAGGTGCCGCCAGTGCTCGGCGGCGTCGTGCAGGCGGCGCTGCTTCGCCTGGATCCACGCCAGCCGCTCACGCGTGAGCAGGGTCTGGCGGTGCTCGGCCCCCAGCACGTCGAGCTGCTGGAGGAGGACGGCCTGCATCGACCGTTCGGCCTCGTCGAGCTCGCCCTGCAGGGCCCGCGCGAACGCCAGGCTGTGCCGGTTGGTCAGCGTGTCCGGGTGGCGCTGCCCGAGGATGTGCACGCGGTCGAGCAGCACGCTGCGCAGCGCCAGCTCGGCCTCCTCGTACTGGTGGGCGCGGAGCATCTCGTGCGCCAGCCCGTGGCGCGTGCGCAAGGTCGCCGGGTGCTCGCGCCCCAGCACCCGGTGCTGGTCGAGGGCGAGCTCCCGGAACGCCTGCATGGCCTCCTCGCCGCGGTTCGCGAGGGCGCACAGCCAGCCGTACCGGTAACGGGCCGACAGCGTCTCGGGGTGCATCGCCCCGAAGATCCGGGCCCGGTCGTCGATGAGGTCGCGACAGCGGTCGAAGGCCTCGTCGAACGCGTGCATCTCACCGAGCACCCACACGAGGTGGCCCCGGCTGTCGAGCACGTCGGGGTGGTCCGGCCCGAGTCGGGCCAGCCTGCTTTTCAGCGTGTCCAGGCCCACCGCGAGCGACTCGGTGAGCCGCCCGGCCCGGCCGTACACCTCGGCGAGCGCCGCCCGGGTCTCCAGCGTGTGCCGGTCGTCGAACCCCAGCACCCGTTCCTGGTCGGCGACGACGGCCAGCAGCCGCACCTCGGCCTCCCGCAGACGGCCCGACCGCAGGATGGCGAGCGCCACCACGTAGCGGGCGCGCAGCGTGGCCGGGTGGTCCGGGCCGGTCACCCGACGGCGTTGGGTCACCAGCGCCCGTCCGGTGCGCTCCGCCTCCTCCAGACGCCCGGAGTCGGCGAGCAGGCGGGCGAGCCGGTCGCGGCCCTCCATGCTGAGCGGGTGGTCGCGGCCCAGCTCCAAGCCCCGCTCGGCCTCGGCGATCACCTCGCGCAGCAGCCGCTCGGCGCCGCGGTGGTCGCCGCGGCGCAGCAGCAGCGTCGCGAGGTGGTAGCGGGCCCACAGCGTGCGCGGGTGGCGGCTGCCCAGCACCCGCTCCCGGGCCTCCAGCACGAAGCGGTGGTCCTTCTCGGCGTCGTCGAAACGGCCCTGCCACGCCCGCACCCAGCCCAGCCGGGACCGGACCATCACCACCGACGGCGAGTCCGGCGCGAACACGCTCTCGATGTCGGCCAGCAAGGCCTCGAAGTCGGCCTCCGCCTCGGCGCACCGCCCCTGCAGGCCCCGCGACCACGCCAGCCGGTACCGCGTCGAGAGCACCTCCATGTGGTCGGCGCCGAACGCGGCGATGCGCCGCGGGAGCAGCTCGACGAACAGCCGCTCGGCCTCGTCGGGGCGGCCGCGCAGCGCGGTGATCCAGGCGATGTGGTGGCGCACCGACAGCGTCTCGCGGTGATCGGGCCCCAGCACCCGTTCGGTCGCTGGCAGCAGGTCGCACAGGCGGTGCTGGGCGTCTTCGATCCGGCCCTGCTCGGCGAGCACCCAGGCCAGGTGCCTGCGGTCGCGCAGCGTGGCCCGCGCCTCGAGCCCGTACAGCCGCCGCTCGACGCGCACGAGGGCGCGGAACCGCCGCTCGGCCTCGGCCAGCTCACCCCGCAGCCCCAGCGCCCACGCGAGGGTGTGCTCGGCGCTGAGGGACTCCGACGTCTCGGCGCCGAGCTCGCCCGTGCACGCGAGCGCGTGTCGGATCAGCGCCTCGCCCAGCGAGAACAGGCCACCCCGGATCAGCCCCGCCGCGATGTTGTTGGCCACCCGGAGGGCCTTGGACCGCACCGCCGCACCGGCGTCCGGCCCGAGGTTGTCCAGCAGCGCGTAGACGTGCGGTTCGAGCCGCCGCAGCGCGGGCCAGTCGGCCGGGCGACCCCAGCCGAGCTGCTTCGACTCCTGCCGCAGCACCCGCACCGCACCGGCCAGCACCCGCTCGTCGTACGGGTCGGCCTCCGCCCGCGCGGTCTCCGCCACGAGCCGGTGCACCACGACGCCCTCGACCTGCTCGCCCGCGGTGTGCCGCTTGCTGATCAGGCCGACGTCGAGCAGGCCCGCCAATGCGCGCTCCCACACCGCCAGCGCGTCGGTGCCGTCGGCGGCCGTCGGCAGCTCGGCCTGCGCCAGCCGTTCGGGCGCGAGGACCTCCAGCGGGATGACCCACTGCGGCGCGTAGCAGGCGAGCACGCGCAGCAGCGTGCGGGCCTCGGGGAGGCCGCGGGCGTCGAGCGCCGCCGTCACGACGTCCCACGCCACGCCGATGCGGCGGGGGTCGGCGTGCCGTCCCGCGCGCAGCTCGGCGAGCAGGTGCGTGACGTCCGAGCGCGCGGTGTCCGACGCGAGGAACGTGCCCACGGTGTCCACCGCGAGGGCGACGCCGCCGAGGTGCTCGACGACCGAGACCGCCTCGGCGCGCTGCGGCGGGGCGACCGCCGCCGCGTCGGCGGTGCAGCGGTCCAGCAACGCCAAGGCACCCGCCTCGGCCGCGAGGTCGGGGACCTCCACGAGGTCCGCGATCGGGCCCCAGCGCTCGCTGTCCACGGCGCGGCTGGTGACGAGCACGGTGCCCGCCGAGCTGGGCCGCAGCCACGACAGCCCGTGGCAGGCGTCCTCGTCGAGCAGGTCCTCACCGGGGACGTCGAAGAGCCCGGGGCTGTCGGCGTCGTCGAAGACGAGCAGCCACCGCGCGGCGCTGGCGTCCATGCGGCGCCAGAGCTGGCGCGCGCCGATGTCGGGCGTGGACTGGATGGCGTTCAGCTCGGAGACCGGCGCCCCGAGCTGGGTGGCGACCGCGAGCATGCCGCGCCGCACCTGGTTGGGGTCGCTCGCGGTGACCCACCAGACGTGCAGGCCGCGGTCGCGCGCCGCGGCGGCCACGGCGAGCGCGACGGTGCTCTTCCCGCACCCGCCCGCGCCGACGAGGACCCGCACCCGCCGGGCTTCGCGGTCGAGGTCGCCGACGAGCAACCGCACGAGCGCGTCGCGCCCCCGCACAACGGCGGGCAGCAGCTCGTAGTGGGGCTGGAGATGGCGCAGCAGGGTCTGCGGGGTGAGCCAGTCGGCGCCGGTGAGCCCAGACGTGTCCCGACGCACGCTCGTCGCGTCGAGCCTGCCCTCGAGCTTGCGCTGCTCGTCGAGCGCCGCGTCGTACGAGGCCTCGTAGGCGCGACCGGACCAGTCGCCGCCGAGCACCGTGACGATCGAGCGGACCAGCTCCCGGTCCGGGCACACCGGCACCGCGGTGAGGACGTCCTCCAGGCCGTCGACGGTGAGCGAGAACCCCAGGCCCACGAGCTCTTCCAGGGTCTTCTCCAGCTCGTTCGACCGGGACTCGACGAGCCTGCGCGTCTCCCGCAGCCAGTCCCTGATGGCGCCGTCGACCGGCACCGCGAGCGTGTGGACCGGGTCGGTGGCGTCCGCGTCGAGGCCGACGGCGCTCACCCGTGCGGCGGCGGCGAGCACGTCCGCGATCATGTCCGGGGGGGTGGCCAGCCGGAGCGCCCGCGCCTCCGGGGCGCCGAGCGAGGACCGCTCGACCGCCTCCACGAGCTGCAGGGGCTCGTCGGCCGCGAGCTCTTCGAGGACGCCCGCTCGCGCGGGCGTGGGTGCCTCGCCCTGCCGGAGGCGCAGCACCTCCACCAGCTGGCGGACCACCGAGTGGTCCGGCCGATCGGGACGCGGCTCGTTCATCGCGGGTCTCCTTCGCCGCGGTCGCGCAGCCGTCTCCGGTAGCGCGTGACCACGGCCTCGACTGCCCGGGCGCTCGGCGCCCCGACGATTACGGCGATCTCGGCGTAGCTCTGGCCGCCCATCCGCAGCGCGACGATCCGGCGTTCCTTGACGGGCATGCGGCGGAGGCCCTCCTCCGCGGTGATCTGTGCGACGACGGCGTCTTCCAACGACCCCACGGCCGGCTGCTCGACGTCCACCTCGACGGCGGCGGGCGGCGGCGTGCGCTGCTGCAACCGGCTCCACCGCCGGTAGACGGTCGGGAACCGGAGCACGCAGGCGCCGACGAAGTAGGTGGTGAGCAGCGAGTCACCCGTCGGGTCCCACTTGCCCTCGCCGCTGACGGCCTGCGCGCGCAGGAACACCAGCGCCTCGGCCAGCGTCTCGTTGACCAACCCGTGCAGCTCGTCGGGCTCGTTGTAGAGCACCGCCCGCTCCCCGTCCGACGGGATCACCGGCCTGCCCTGCTCGGCGCACTTGCTGAAGATCATCCCCGAGCGCAGCCATGCGCAGAGCACGCCCCATCCGTAGGCGGTCAGGTTGACGGCCAGGAGCTCGAACGCCTGGTCGGCGAACTCGACGTCGCGAAGCATCTCGTACAGAGCGGCGTCGCCGTCGCGGCGCCGGTCGGCGAACGGGTCGGTCGAGCGGTCAGACATCGGCGGCCCCCGGATCAGCGGGCGGTGGTCGATGAAAGGGCCGCTGTTTCGGCCCGGCCAGGTGCTCCTGCGAACTGATATGCCGCCTGGGGCCGCTCACCCCACGCACAATCCCCGCGGGCTATTCCAGATCGGAGTTGGGCATGTCCGCGGGGGCGGAGTCCTCCGACTCGTCGGTGTCGACGTGCTCCGGCGCGACCAGGGCGTCCGCCGGGCTTTTCAGGGACCGGATGCCCGCGTTGAGCACCGCGAGCAGCGGCACGGCTAGCAGCGCACCCGCGATCCCCCAGACGTACAGGCCCGCGCCTATCGACAGCACGACGGCGAGCGGGTGCAGCGCCACCGCGCGCCCGAGGAGCAGCGGTTGCAGCACGTGGCTCTCCAGCTGCATCACGCCGATGATGATCGCCAGCACGATGAGGGCGGTGATCGGCCCCTGCGCGACGAGCGCGACCAGCACGGCCGCCGCGCCCGTGGCGACCGCCCCGATGATCGGGATGAACGCGCCGAGGAAGACCAGGGTGGCCAGCGGCATGGCCAGGGGCACCTGCAGGATCGCCAGGCCGATCCCGATGACGATGGCATCCACGGCGGCCACCACGGCCGTCGCCCGCACGTAGTGCACGAGCGCGGCCAACCCGCGGCGACCCGCGACGTCGACCCGGGACCGCACCCGAGCGGGCACGCCCCTGACGAGGAAGCGCCAGATCTCGTCGCCGCCGTGCAGGAAGAAGATCAGCGTGAACACGACCAGGAGGAACTCCGTGAGCACCTCGCCGATCGTGGCCGCCGTCGTCAGCGTGGCCGCGGTGATGCCCCCGACGTTTTCCTGCAGGAAGGTCTGCAACTGCCCTTGGACGGCCTGCAGCTGTTCCGCGCTGATGTGCAGCGGCCCGTTCGCCAGCCAGCCCGACAGCTCATTGATGCTCTGCCCCAGGCTCGAGCCGAGCTGGGGCACGCCGCCGACCACGGTGCGCACGACGAAGGTGAGCAGCACGCCGAGCGCGGCCACACCGCCGACCAGCACCATCGCGGTGGCCAGCCCGCGTGGCACGCGCCACTGGACCAGCCGTTGCACGGCCGGGGCGAGCAGCGCCGCCAGCAGCAGGGCGATCGCCACCGGGATGACGATCCCGGACAGGTAGGCGATGATCTGGCCGAGCACCCAGAGCGCCGCGGCCACGACGAGCAGGCGCCATCCGATGGCGGCCGTCACCCGCAGACCGCGTGGTACGGCTTCGGCGGCGTTGTCCGAATCGCGCCGTCGTTCGACGGCGGGCCCGGCCCAGGGCAGCCGTGGGGTCCGTTCCGTCGCCGTCATGGGATCGGTGTACCCGTTCCGTGGTCCATCAGTCGAGCAAAACCGTACGCAGGTCGAGCCTTCGCAGCACGCGGTCGGCGGCCTCCGGGTCGACGCCCGGCTCGCGACGGGCGGCGAGCACCTCCGCGCGGGCGGCGGCGAGCGCTTCGGCCTGCACGGATGCCATGACCTCACGGTAGCGGCGCACGGTTTCGGCGCGCTCGCGGTCCTCCGTCGACGTCGGGTCGCCGCGCAGCAGGCCGTCGAGGCGGTCCATCCGCTGCCGCAGGCTCGTGCCGACCCCGACGGGCAGCCGGTCGACCCGGTCGTCGGCGGCGAGGACGGCGGTCGCGGCCGCCCGGGCGCGGAGCACGATCGCCTGCTCGGCGGCGTGCTCCGTGTCGGCGTCCGTGGCGACGCCGAGCCGCCGGACGAGGAACGGCAGCGTCAACCCGGGGATCACGAGCGTGAAGACCAGCACCACGACGGCGATCAGCACGATCTCGGCCCGCTGTGGGAAGGGTTCGCCCGAGGCGGTCACCGTCGGCAGGGACAGCGCCAGCGCGAGGGTGGCCAGCCCGCGCATGCCGCACCAGGACAGCACGACGGTCTCCCGCCCGGTGCGCGGCGACCGATCGGGGTCATCGCTGCGGCACGCCATCCACCAGGCCACCAGCATCCACAGCACCCGCACCGCGATGACGACCGCGCAGATGACCGCCGCGTCCCGCA
>DATAOO010000218.1:0-10834 GCA_036265695.1 Pseudonocardia sp.
CGAAGGCAACCATGCCGGAGCCCTACCCGCATCGAACCGCCCTACACCGGGGGCGCCGGGCAGGTGATTCTGGTTTGCCCGCGGCTGTCCTCCACCAAGCCCGTCGCGCCCCGCACGCGGCTGCCCGGCTGAGAACGCTCAGCCTGCGCCCACCAGGTCGCTGCAGCCGCACGCCTGGATCACCCGGTCGGCGACCGGCGAGACCGGGTCGATGGCGAACACCGACCCGTTGGCGCGCATCCGGCTGCCGAGCTGCAAGAAGAGCCGGACGCCCGCCGCGGACAGGAACGTCACCCCGGCGGCGTCGACGACGAGGCGCTGGGGCGTCGACGGCTCGATGATCTCCGCGAACGCTGCGCGGAGCGCTCCGATCGTGGCCATGTCGATCTCGCCGACGATCCGTACGCGGCACTCGGCGGTGTCCGATGTCGCGACGTCGACGTGCATCCCGGGAGTCATCATCTTCCCCCAACCGACGTGCGGCGGCGGCGCGAACCGAACTGCCGGGAGGATATCCCCCCGAACCCGCTGTGCGGTGTCGACGACCGCAGCCTGCGCCGAAATGCTGCGAAGACGTTTCGCCCGTTCGGGCGTGGGAATTCCCCGGCCATACGCCCGCTCGTCGCAACGTTCCGCCTGGAGCGGGCGGAGGACCCGACGCGGCGAACCGACGAGGCCACCGCAGAGGAAGGGGACGTGATGCCTGCGCGTGACCGTGACGAGGGCTGGCTCGACGGCTCCGCGGACGGCACGCACCGGTCCGGTCAGGAGCTGGCCGTGCTGCAGGGCGCGCTACTGTCCGCGGGTGTGCCGGTGCTGCCCCGGGTCGCGGTGGGGGCCCGGTACCTGCTGGCCGAGGCCCACACGGCGGCGGGCGGCGACTGGTACGACGCCGTCGTGCTGCCCGACGGCGCGCTCGGCCTCGTCGTCGGCGACGTCGTGGGGCACGGGGTCGCCGCTTCGGCGGCGATGGGACAGTTGCGGGCCGTGGCCTGCCACTGCCTGGAGTCGGGCGCGTCGCCCGCCGCCGTCCTCACCGCGTTGGACCGCTTCGCCCGCGACCTCGGCGACGCGCACAGCGCCACCGTCTGCGTCGCCGTGCTGGACCCGGCGACGGGCTCGCTCCGCGTCAGCTCAGCGGCGCACCCGCCCCCGTTGCTGCTCACGGCGACGGGGTGCCGCTACCTCGACCGCCCGGCCGGTCCGCTCGCGACGGGCGCCCGCTACACCGAGTCGGCGGACCGGCTGGCCGACGGCGACCTCCTGCTGCTCTACACCGACGGTATCGTCGAACGACCCGGCGTCCACCCGGCCCAGGGCGGCAGCGACCTCGCCGAAGCCGCCGCGCACGTGCGGAGCGAGCTCGACGGCGGCCCCACCGCGCAGCGCTTCTGCGACGCCATCCTCACGCTGCTCGTCCGGAGCACCGGGTACCGGGACGACGTCACCCTCTTGGCGGCGCACCGGCACCCGCCCCTCGGGGAGGTGGAGCTGACGCTCCCCGACGCACCCGTCGCGGTGAGGACCACCCGCGCCGCCCTCGCCGCATGGCTCTCCGCGCTGGGGGTCGACGGTGACACCGCCACCGCGATACAACACGCCGTCGGCGAGGTCGTCACGAACGCCGTCGAGCACGCCTACGCCGACCGGCCCGGCGGCCCGAACACCGTGGACGTGCACGTCGAACTCACCGCGACCGGCGTCGTGGAGATCGCGGTGGCCGATCACGGCCGCTGGCGCGCGCCCACCGACCCGCCCTACCGGGGCATGGGTCTGACGATGGCGGTCGAGCTCGTCGACGACGTCCGGATCGAGCGCGGGCAGTCGGGCACCACCGTGCGCCTGCGCCACCGCCCCCGCCGGGCCGTCACGATGTCGACCCGGCCCGCGGGCACACCCATCGCATCCATGCCCGACGAGCCGTTCCTGGCCGCCCTCACCCCCGACGACGACCCGGACGCGGTCCTCGTCGTGCACGGTCCGGTCGATGCGGCGGGCGCCGTCGAGCTGCGCGATCATCTACGGTCGGCCACCGGCAACGGCACGGTGTCCCGCTCCGTCGACCTGTCCCGCGTCACACTGCTGGCCAGCGCAGGCGTGCGCGTCCTGCACGAGGCCTGCGACCGCAGCACCGCCCACCGCGAGCGGCTGCGCCTCATGGCTCCGCAGGGCAGCCCGGCACACCACGTGCTGGAACTCGTGGGGTTGCACCCGGTCGAGCGCATCTGAGGGTTTGCCCGTCCGACCGCACCGGGTAGAGCGTGTGATGGCCGATGTCCGTCCGGGGAGCGGCGGCACGCCCGGGCCCGCACCGGTGCGGGGCCGCGCGGGCGGCAACGAGTACGCCCATCTGACCCCCCTGTTCAAGGAGCTCCACGACCTGGCGCCCGGCGATCCCCGTCGGGCAGCGCTGCGGGCCGAGCTGGTCACCTCCTACCTCCCGGTGGCCCAGCACATCGCGCGGCGTTTCGCGGGGCGGGGTGAGCCCGAGGACGACCTCGTGCAGGCGGGCACGATCGGCCTGATCGGCGCGGTCGACCGCTTCGACCCGCACCGCGGGCTTGATTTCCTCACCTTCGCGATCCCGACGATCACCGGGGAGATCCGACGGCACTTCCGCGACCACACGTGGGCGATGCGCGTTCCCCGGCGGCTCAAGGACATCCAGAGCACGATGAGCGCCGTGTCGGGGCCGTTGGCCCAGGAGCTGGGTCGGGCCCCCCGCCCGTCGGAGATCGCGGCCCGGCTCGGCGTGCCCGTCGAGGACGTGATCGACGGGGTGAACGCGCAGCACGCCTACCGCAACGACTCGCTCGACCAGCTGACCCAGGCCGGGGACGCCTCGTTGGCCAAGGGGTCGGGCTCGATCGACGAGAGCCTCGCGGGCGTCGAGGACCGCGAGACGCTCGCCCCGCTGCTGGACGCGCTGCCGGAGCGGGAGCGGCAGATCCTGATCATGCGCTTCTTCGGCAACCGCACGCAGAGCCAGATCGCCGAGGTCATCGGCGTGTCGCAGATGCACGTCTCCCGGCTGCTCGACCGGACCCTCAAGGAGCTGCGCGAACGCTTCAACCGCTGACGCCGCGCATACGGGGTACACCGATCGGCCGTGCGCGGCGGGCAGGCGGGTGACGTAGCATCGAGCTGATCCGAGCGGGCTTGACAACCCAGCGCGCGCCCGGGACCCCTTTTCGGCCCGGAGGACGCGGTGGTCACGCCGACAGAACGCACCCTCGACACGGTGCCGCCCAACGTGCTCGTCATCCGCGGCGAGGTCGACCTCGCCAACTACGACGAGGTCAGCAGGCTCCTGCACGAACACCTCGACGTGGCCGACAGTGACCTCCGCATCGACCTGTCCGAGGTCACCTTCTTCTCAGCGGCGGGGGTGCGCGCGCTCCTCGAAGCCTCCGATGTCGCCCGGCGACTCGGCGTCACGCTCCGGATCGACCCCCTCTCCCGCAGCGCCGCCATGGTGCTGCACGCCACCGGCGCCTGCGACCGGCTCTGCCGCTGAGCGCGCCCCGCATGGACGCCTACCTCACCGACCGAGGGCGCGACTGGCGCACCGCGGGCGTGGTCGGCGACCCGCCGGCGTTCCACCGGACGCTGCCGGAGTACGCGCCGACGCCGCTCCGGGACCTGCCGCAGGTCGCGGGCGCGCTCGGCGTCGGGCGGGTGGCGGTCAAGGACGAGACCGACCGGCTCGGCCTGCCCGCGTTCAAGGTGCTGGGCGCTTCGTACGCCGTGCACAAGATCGTCGAGGAGGGCGTGCCGAGCGCGCTGGTCACCGCCACGGACGGCAACCACGGGCGGGCGGTGGCCCGCACCGGGCGGCTGCTCGGCGTGCCGGTGCGGGTCTACGTGGCCGACGGGGTGCACCCGGCGGCGGTCGCCGCCATCGAGGGCGAGGGCGCCACGGTCGTTGCCACCCGCGCGGAGTACGACGAGGCCGTGCGAGGGGCGGGCGCCGACGCCGCCGCGTCGGGCGCGGTCCTGCTGCAGGACACGGCGTGGCCCGGCTACGAACGAATCCCCGGGTGGATCGCCGACGGCTACACCACGATGTTCCGCGAGATCGACGCCCAGCTCGCCGCGTCCGGGGATCGGCCGGACGCGGTGCTGGTGCCCGTCGGCGTCGGGTCGCTGGCGTTGGCGGCGCTCACCCACTACCGCGCCGCCGACCGGACCGACCGGCCCGCGGTGGCCGCGGTCGAACCCGACGCGGCCGCCTGCGTGCTCGCCAGCCTCCACGCGGGCGAGCTCACCCGGATCCGCACCGGGCGGACCGTGATGGCGGGCCTCAACTGCGGCACGCCGTCGACCACCGCGTGGACGGCCATGCGCGACGGCCTCGACGCCGCGGTGGCGATCACGGAGGAGGCCTGCGCCGCGGCGTGCGGCTTGCTGGTCGACGCGGGCATCGACGCCGGTCCCTGCGGCGGCGCCACGCTCGCGGGGCTGCACACCCTGCTCGCCGGCCCGGGCGAGCGCGCCCGCCACGCGCTCCACCTCGACGAGCGCTCCACCGTCGTGCTGCTCTGCACCGAAGGCCGCGCCGCCAACCCCGCCCTCCTCCCGACCGCCTGATCGCGGACGCGCGGCCCGGCCGGGCAAGATGGGCGTGGCGGACCGACCCCGAGGAGTGGCCGATGGACACGCGCCGTCTCTACTCCTTCGTCCGCGTCGTCGACGCGGGCAGCATCACCCGAGCCGCCGACCTGCTGCACATCGCGCAGCCCGCGCTCAGCCAGCAGATGACGGCGCTGGAGTCGCTGTTCGGGCAGCAGCTGCTCTCGCGGAGCAAGCAGGGCGTGGAGCCGACGGAGGCGGGTTCGCGCAGTACGTCACGCTCGGCGCGCACATGCTGCGGCCGCTGCCCGCCGGGCTGGCGCTGCGCACGGCCGCCGTGGCCGAGCCCGCCAGCGTCGCGTGGCACGCCGTCGGCCGCGCGGGGGACGTCCGGGGTCGGCGCGCGCTGGTGATCGGCGCCGGACCGATCGGCGCGCTCGTCGTCGCGGTGCTGCGCCGCGCGGGCGCGGCCGAGATCACCGTGGTCGACCTCCACGAGGCCCCGCTCGAACGGGCCCGCGCGCTCGGCGCCACCCACACCCTCCTGGCCACGAACCGCGCGGCGCTCGCCGCGGTGCAGCCCGACGTCACCGTCGAGTCCTCCGGCAGCGCCCCCGGCCTGGCCGACGCCGACCCCGTCCGGTCCGGCAAGGTCCTGCTGCGGTTCGGGTAGGTCAGCGGAACCGGCAGGTCACCATCCCGAGGTCGCGGTAGTCGCACGCGACGAGGTCGCCGCGCTGCACCCACACCGGGCGGGTGAACGAGCCCGCCAGCACGATCTCGCCCGCCGCCAGCCGGTCGCCGTGCCCGGCGAGCCGGTCGGCCAGCCACGCCACTCCGGTGGCGGGGTGGCCGAGCACGGCGCCCGACACCCCGGACTCCTCGATCTCGCCGTTGCGGGCCAGCAGCGCCCCCACCCAGCGCAGGTCCACCGCGTCCGGCGGGAACCGGCCGCCCAGCACCATCGCCCCCAGCGCGGCGTTGTCGCTGATGGTGTCCACGATCGTGCGCCCCGCCAGCTCGACGTGGGAGTCGAGCACCTCCAGCGCGGGCCGCACGGCGGCGGTCGCGGTGAGCACGTCGTCGCGCGTGCAGCCCGGGCCGGCGAGCGGGCGGGCCAGCTCGAACGCCAGCTCCACCTCGATCCGCACGTTGGAGTACCGGTCGAACGGCAGCGTCGCGCCCGAGTCGAAGACCTGGTCGTCGAAGATCACGCCGTAGTCCGGCTCGGTGATGCCCGTCGCGACCTGCATGACCTTGCTGGTCAGCCCGATCTTGCGGCCGACGATCCGGTGCCCTTCGGCCTCCCGGCGCGACCGCCAGACCCGCTGCACGGCGTAGGCGTCCTCGACGGTCATCCCGGGGTGCCGGGCCGAGAGCCGGGGCACCGTGTCGCGGCTGCGGGTGGCCGCGGCCAGCTCGTCGGCGAGCCGGGTGACCGTCGCGTCGTCGAGCATCAGACCTGGTGGCCCAGCTTGAAGCCGGCCTGCCCGGGGGCGCGGGTGTAGGAGAAGCCGTCGGCGCCGACGGTGACGGCCAGCTCGCTCGGGTCGCTGCGCTCGAGCACCGGCTGCGGGTGGCCGTCCAGGTCGAGCACGAGGCTGGCCTCGGTGTACCAGGACGGCACGACCGGGTTGCCCCACCAGTCGCGGCGCTGGTTGTCGTGCACGTCCCAGGTGACGACGGGGTTGTCCGGGTCGCCGGTGTAGTAGTCCTGCGTGTAGATCTCCACGCGGTGCCCGTCCGGGTCGAGGATGTAGAGGTAGAAGGCGTTCGAGACGCCGTGGCGGCCGGGGCCGCGCTCGATCCGGTCGGAGATCCGCAGTGCCCCCATCTTGTCGCAGATCTGGATGATGTCGTGCTTCTCGTGGGTCGCGAACGCGAGGTGGTGCATGCGCGGGCCGTTGCCGCCGGTGAGGGCGGTGTCGTGGACGGTCTGCTTGCGGTGCATCCAGACCGCGTACGTGGTGCCCGCGGCGTCCTTGATGTCCTCCGACACGCGGAAGCCGAGGTCCTCCAGGTAGGCGCGGCCGCGCGGGACGTCCGGGGTGACCTGGTTGAAGTGGTCGAGCCGCACCAGCTCGCCCGCCGAGTACAGGTCGTAGCGGCGGGTGAGCCGCTCGACGTGCTCGACCTGGTGGAAGAACTCGTAGGGGAACCCGAGCGGGTCCTGCACACGCACCGCGTCGCCGACCCCGCGGGCGAACCCGCCCGGCCGCCGCTCGGTGCGGCAGCCCAGCTCCCGGTACCAGGCTTCGGCGCGGTCGACGTCCTCCGGGGTGCGCACCCGGAAGGCGAAGGCGGCGACCGCGGGCACGGGCCCGCGGCGCAGCACCAGGTTGTGGTGGATGAACTCCTCGAAGCAGCGCAGGTAGACGGCCGACTCGTCCTCGGCGGTGACGTGCAGCCCGAGCAGGTCGACGTAGAAGCGGCGCGCGGCCGTCAGGTCGCTCACGACCAGGTCCAGGTAGGCGCAGCGGACGATGTCCGGCGGGACCGGGGTCACGGCGTCTCCCGTCATCGGGCGCCGAAGCGCGGGGTGTGGACGTCGCCGAGGGTGATGTGCACGGCCTGCTGGTCGGAGTAGAAGTCCAGGCTGCGGTAGCCGCCCTCGTGCCCGAGCCCGGACGCCTTCACGCCGCCGAACGGGCTGCGCAGGTCGCGCACGTTGTGGCTGTTCAGCCACACCATCCCGGCCTCGACGGACTGGGCGAACGTGTGCGCGCGGGTGAGGTCGTTGGTCCAGAGGTAGGCGGCCAGGCCGTACGGGGTGTCGTTGGCCAGCTTCAACGCTTCCGCGTCGCCGTCGAACGGGGTGATCGCCACGACCGGGCCGAAGATCTCCTCGCGGAAGATCCGGGCGTCGGGCGGCACGTCGGCGAAGACGGTCGGCGCCACGTAGTTGCCCTCGGCCAGCCCGTCCGGCCTGCCGCCGCCCGCGACCAGCCTGCCCTCCGCCTTGCCGATCTCGACGTAGGACATCACCTTCGCGAAGTGCTCGGGGTGCACGAGCGCTCCGACCTCGGTCTTCTCGTCCGAAGGGTCGCCGACGACGATCCGGCCCGCGCGCTCGGCGAAGCGGCGCACGAACTCGTCGTAGACCGGCCGCTCGACCAGGATCCGGCTGCCCGCGGTGCAGCGCTCGCCGTTGAGCGAGAACACGCCGAACAGCGTGGAGTCGATCGCCGCGGCCAGGTCCGCGTCGGCGAACACCACGGCGGGCGACTTGCCGCCCAGCTCCATCGACATCGCCTTGAGGTGCTCGGCGCAGTTGCGGAAGATCACCTGCCCGGTGCGGGACTCCCCGGTGAACGAGATGAGCGGCGCGCCCGGGTGCTTGACCAGCGCGTCGCCCGCCTCCTCGCCGATGCCGTTGACCAGGTTGAACACGCCGGCCGGCAGCTCGGCCTCCGCGAAGATCCCGGCCCACAGCGACGCCGAGAGCGGGGTGAACTCGGCGGGCTTGAGCACCACCGTGCACCCGGACGCGAGCGCCGGGGCGAGCTTCCAGGACTCCAGCATGAACGGCGTGTTCCACGGCGTGATCAGCCCGGCGACGCCCTTGGGCTTGCGGTGCACGTAGTTCAGCTGCGTGCCGGGCACCTCGTAGACGTCGTCGCGCTGGGCGACGACCAGGTCGGCGAAGAAGCGGAAGTTCTCCGCGGCGCGCCGGGCCTGGCCGCGGGCCTGGGTGATCGGCAGGCCGCTGTCGAACGTCTCGAAGGCGGCCAGGGTGGCGTCGCGGGAGGCGACGATGTCGGCGATCCGCTGCAGGACCCCGGCCCGCTCCCGGGCCTTCATCCGCGGCCACGGGCCGGACTCGAACGCGGCCGACGCGGCGGCCACGGCGGCGTCCACATCGGCCGGTTGGCCCGCCGCGGCGGTGGCGTAGGTCCGGTTGGTCACCGGGTCGAGCACCTCGAAGGTCTCGCCGCCGATCGAGTCGACGTCGCGGCCGCCGATGTGGTGGGGCAGGTGGCTGGGCAGGTGCTCGGGCCGGGTGCTCATGGTGTCCTCTCGCGGTCCAGGTAGGCGCGCATGCCCGCCAGCCGGTGCTCCCGCACGGCGGCTTCGATGGCGGCGGGCGCCGCCCCCTCGGCCAGCAGCGCGAGGAGGGCGTCGTGCTCGGCGACGGAGGCGTGGGCGCGGCCCGGCACGAAGCCGAAGGTCGACCGGCGCAGGCCCGCGAGCCGCCGCCAGCCCCCGTCGACGAGGTTCTTGAGCTGCGCGTTCGGGCAGGGGTCGGACAGCGTGCGGTGGAACGCCTCGTTGAGCCGGGTGAACCGGACGGGGTCGAAGTCGGCCAGGCACTGCCGGAGCCGGTCGTTGATCGCACGGGCCTCGGCGAGGTCGGCCGCCGCGAGGTGCGGCTGGGCCAGCGCCACCGCGGCGCCCTCGACGATCGCCAGGGTTTGGCAGGTGTCCTGGTAGTCGACCGGGTCGATCGCGGCGACCCGGGCTCCGACGTGGCGTTCGAAGGTCACCATCCCCTCGGCTTCGAGCCGCCGGATGGCCTCCCGCACCGGCACCACGCTCATCCGCAGCTCGCGGGCGAGCTGGTCGAGCACCAGCCGGTAGCCCGGCCCGTACCCGCCCCGCGTGATGCCGTCACGCAGGTGCTCGTAGGCGAGCTGGGACTTGCTGACGGTGGCCGTCATGCCCGCTCGGCCTCGTAGCGGGCGCGCCATGCGGCGTTCATCGGGAAGAGGTCGCGCACCGGGTGCCCCTCGCCCACCATGCGGGCGATGAACTCCTCCTCGGCCTCCTGCGCCTCGGCCGCCTCGACCAGCTCGCGCAGCAGCCCGGGCGGGATGACCAGCAGCCCGTCGCCGTCGCCGACGATCACGTCGCCGGGCTGCACGGTGGTGCCGCCGCAGGCGATCGTCTCGTCGACGCCCCACGGCACGTGACAGCGACCGAGTACGGCGGGGTGCGGGTTCGCGAACCACGTCGGCAGGCCGATGGCGGTGACGGCGTCGGCGTCGCGCAGGCCGCCGTCGGTCACGACGCCCGCCGCCCCGCGTTGCTGCGCGCGCAGGGCGAGTACGTCGCCGAGGGTGCCCGCTCGGGTCTCGCCGCGGGCGTCCATCACGATCACCTCGCCCGGTCGGACGTCGTCGAACAGGCGCTTCTGCGCGTTGTAGCCGCCGCCATGGGTGCGGAAGAGGTCCTCGCGGTTGGGCACGTAGCGCAGCGTGCGCGCGGTGCCGACCAGCCGGGTGCCGGGTCGGGTGCAGCGGAGCCCGTCGATGGACACGTTGCCCAGGCCGCGCTTGCGCAGGAGCGACGACAGGGTGGCCAGCGCGACCCCGTTGACCCGGGCGACCAGGTCGTCGTCGAGGACGGGCGGCGGGGTGGAGCCGGAGGCGTCCGTCCACTGCTCGGGTGTGGCCTTGGGCTGCGCGCTGTAGGCGGGCAACGGCGCCGTGCCCCGCACGGCCGTGCTGACCAGGCGCCCGGTCGAGCGGCCCGCGGCCTCGACTTCGACCTCCACGGTGTCGCCCGGCCCGAACGTGGACGCGCCCGCAGGCGTGCCGGTCAGGATCACGTCGCCGGGCTCCAACGTGATCAGCTGCGACAGGTCGCTGACGATCTGGGGCAGCGGGAACAGCAGGGTCGCGGTCGAGTCCTCCTGGACGAGCTCGCCGTTGCGCCAGACCCGGATCGCGATGGCGCCCGGGTCGAGCCCGGCGGCGGGCACCAGCCGCGGACCGATCGCCGTGTAGCCGTCGCCGCCCTTGGACCGGACGTTGGCGCCCTTGTCCGCCCAGCGCAGGTCGAACACGCCGAGGTCGTTGGCGGCGGTGACGGCCGCGACCGCCGCCCACGCCTCCGCCTCGCCGACCCGCCGCACCTGGGTGCCGATCACCAGCGCGATCTCGCCCTCGAAGCCGAGGATCTCGGCGCCCGCGGGCAGCTCGACCGGGCCGCCGGGTGACAACGAGGTGGCGGGATTCAGGAAGTAGCCGGGGGCCTCCGGGGTGCGGCCCTTCTGCGCGGCGCGGGCGGCGTAGCCGATGTGCATGGCGAAGACGGTGCCGGGCCGCCCGCCCAACAGCTCCCACGCCGCGTGCCGCGGCTCGGACGTCATGGACGGAAACGTATACGATCCGAGCACGACGCCCAAGGGCCTGCGGACGGGTCAGAAGTTGCCGCGCTTGGCCTGCTCGCGCTCGATCGCCTCGAACAGCGCCTGGAAGTTGCCCTTGCCGAAGCCCAGCGAGCCGTGCCGCTCGATGAGCTCGAAGAACACGGTGGGCCG
>DATAOO010000219.1:0-16204 GCA_036265695.1 Pseudonocardia sp.
TATGAACGCCGACGAGCGCCGCTTCGCGGTCCTGCGCGCGATCGTCGCCGACTACGTGGCGACGCACGAGCCCGTCGGCTCGAAGATGATCGTGGATCGGCACAACCTGGGCGTCTCCAGCGCCACGGTGCGCAACGACATGGCGGTGCTGGAGGAGGACGGGCTGATCGCCCAGCCGCACACCAGCGCGGGCCGGGTGCCCACCGACAAGGGCTACCGCGTGTTCGTCGACCGGTTGACCCAGGTCAAGCCGCTGTCGACGGCCGAGCGCCGGGCCGTGCAGGCGTTCCTCGACGGCGCGCTCGACCTCGACGACGTCATGCGCCGCAGCGTGCGGCTGCTCGCCCAGCTCACCCGGCAGGTGGCGGTCATCCAGTACCCCACGCTCACCCGCTCCACGGTGCGGCACTGCGAGGTGGTCGCGCTCACGCCCGCGCGGCTCATGCTGGTGCTGATCACCGACTCCGGCCGGGTCGACCAGCGCGTCGTCGATCTCGGCGAGGTGCTCTCCGACGACGACGTGGCCGCCCTGCGCACCCTCGTCAACGGGGCGCTGGCGGGCAGGCCGCTGGCCGCGGCCTCGGTGGCCGTTGCCGAGCTGCCCGAGAGCGCACCCGCCGCCCTCCGCGGCGTGATCACCACGGTGGCGTCGGTGCTCATCGAGACGCTCGTCGAGCACCCGGAGGAGCGGCTGCTGCTCGGCGGCACCGCCAACCTCACGCGCAACGCGGCCGATTTCCCCAACTCCCTGCGCCAGATCCTGGAGGCGCTGGAGGAACAGGTGGTGGTGCTGAAGCTGTTGGCCTCTGCGCAGGACCCGGGCACGGTCACCGTGCGGATCGGCGGCGAGAACGAGGCGGAGGAGATGCGCGACACATCGGTCGTCTCGATCGGGTACGGCACGAGCACGGTGCTGGGCGGAATGGGCGTGGTCGGCCCCACCCGGATGGACTATCCGGGTTCGATCGCGGCGGTGCATGCCGTCGCTCGGTACGTAGGTGAGATCCTGGCGGCACGCTAGGAAGTTGAGCGAGAGATCATGAGGGACGCTGGGGTGGTTCGGGACTACTACGGGATCCTCGGCGTCACACCGGACGCCGGGCCCGATGAGATCAAGCGGGCGTATCGACGACTCGCGCGCGAGCTGCACCCGGACGTCAACCCGGATGTGGGTGCGCAGGAGCGGTTCGCCGAGGTCAGCGCGGCCTACGAGGTGCTTTCCGACCCGGAGAAGCGGCGCATCGTCGACCTCGGCGGCGATCCGCTGGGCAACGGCGGGCAGAGCGCGGGGGGCGACCCCTTCAGCGCGTTCGGGTTCGGCGACATCATGGACGCCTTCTTCGGGGGCAGCGGCGGGGTCGGCGGGCGCACCCGCGGTCCGCGCAGCCGGGTGCAACCCGGCGCCGATGCGCTCATCCGCATGTCGCTCACGTTGGAGGAGTGCGCCACCGGCGTCACGCGCGAGCTGCCGGTCGAGACGGCCGTGCTGTGCTCGGACTGCTCCGGTCAGGGCACCGCCCCCGGCACCACCACCGCGCGCTGCGACATCTGCAACGGCCGCGGCGAGGTGCAGAGCGTCCAGCGGTCCTTCCTGGGCCAGGTCGTCACGTCGCGGGTGTGCCCGACGTGCCGCGGCTTCGGCGAGGTCATCCCCGAGCCGTGCAGGCGCTGCCAGGGCGAGGGCCGGGTCCGCTCCCGGCGCGACGTGCCCGTGAACATCCCGCCCGGCGTGGCCGACGGCATGCGCGTGCGGCTCGCGGGCCGCGGCGAGGTCGGGCCGGGCGGCGGGCCCGCGGGCGACCTGTACGTCGAGGTCGAGGAGGAGCCGCACGAGCTGTTCACCCGCGACGGCGCCGACCTGCACTGCACGGTCCAGCTCCCGATGACGGCGGCCGCGCTCGGCGCCACCCTGCCGCTGCCCACGCTGTCGGGCACGGAGGATCTGCACATCGAGCCGGGCACGCAGGGGGGCACCGTGCGCACGCTGCGCGGGCGGGGCATGCCGCGGCTGCGCTCCAACGGCCGCGTCGACGGCCAGGGCGACCTCATGGTGCACGTCGACGTCGTGGTGCCCACGAAGCTCGACCGCGAGCAGACCGAGCTGTTGCGCAAGCTCGCCGCCCTCCGCGGCGAGGAGCAGCCCGACCTCGGCGGCACCCGCAACGGCCACGGCCTGTTCTCCCGGCTGCGCGACAGCTTCCGCTGAGCGGAGCTTGCGACGCGAACATCGAGCAGAGCGTGACACCACCCCTGTTCCTGCTGGCCGAGCTGCCCGCAGGCGACCACGCCGTCCTCGACGGGCCCGAGGGGCGGCACGCGGCCACGGTGAAACGGCTGCGGCCGGGCGAGGCCGTGCTGCTCGGGGACGGGTGCGGTGTCCTCGCGCCTGCGGTCGTGGCCTGCGTGGGCCGCGACGTCGTCGAGCTGACGGTCACCGAGCGCACGGTCGTGCCCGCGCCGTCGCCGCGGGTGGTGGTCGCGCAGGCGCTGGTCAAGGGCGAGCGCGGCGAGCTGGCCGTCGAGCTGGCCACCGAGGCGGGGGTCGACGCGCTCGTGCCGTGGACGGCGGCGCGCTGCGTCGCGCGGTGGGCCGGAGACAAGGGCCTCGCGCGGTGGCAGCGCACGGCGCGCGAGGCCGCCAAGCAGGCCCGGCGGGCCTGGGTGCCGTCGGTGGCCGCGCCCGTGTCGACGAGGGAGCTGGCCGCGCGGGTGGCGGCGGCCGACTGCGCGCTGGTGTTGCACGAGGCCGCGACGACGGCTCTGGCCGAGGTCGAGCTGCCCGCCGCGGGGGAGGTCCTGCTGGCCGTCGGGCCCGAGGGCGGGATCACCGACGACGAGCTGGGCCTGCTCACCGCGGCCGGGGCGCAGGCCGTGCGGCTGGGGCCGGAGGTGCTGCGGGCCTCCACCGCCGCCGCCGTGGCCCTGGGCGCCCTGGGCGTGCTGACGGGCCGCTGGGCGCGCTGACCCCGCCCCGACTTCGCCCGCATGATCACCGGTTCGGTGCGGAACCGGCCAGATCTGTCCGGGTTCGGCAACGAACCGGCGATCATCGGCGGCTGGGCGAGGATGGGGCTGCGAAGATCGCGGCGTGCCCGTCACCATCCCGTACGCGCAGGGGCCGCACCGGTTCGGCGAGCTGACGATGCCCGCGGGGCCGCCCCGCGGCGTGGTGGTCGTCGTCCACGGCGGGTTCTGGCGGCACGCCTACGACCTGTCGCTCGGCCGCCCGCTGGCCGCCGACCTCGCCGCGACCGGGCTCGCGGCGTGGAACATCGAGTACCGCCGGGTCGGCGGGGGCGGCGGGTGGCCCACGACGTTCGACGACGTCGCCGCGGCGGTCGACGCGCTCGCCGGGCCCGTGCAGGAGGCGGCGGGCGGCCGCCTGCCGCTCGACCGGGTCGTGGCGGTCGGGCACTCCGCGGGCGGCCACCTCGTGGCCTGGCTCGCCGCCCGGCCCGGCCTGCCGCCCGGTGCGCCCGGTGGGCACCCGCAGGTCAGGCTGCGCGGCGCGGTCAGCCAGGCCGGTGTGCTGGACCTGGTCGACGCGTTCGAGCAGCGGCTGGGCCGCGACGCCGTGCTCGAGCTGCTCGGCGGCCCACCTGCCGCCGTCCCCGACCGCTACGCGCTCGCGTCACCGATCGCCCGCGTCCCCATCGGCGTGCCGGTGATCGGCGTGCACGGCACCGCCGACGACCGCGTGCCGGTGCGCCAGACCGAGCGGTTCGCCGCGGCGTCCGGCGACCGGTGGACGCGGCTGCCCGGCGTCGAGCACTTCGCCGTGATCGACCCGACCACCCCGGCCTGGGCCGCCTGCCGCGCTGCGGTGGAGGAACTGCTGGCCTGAGAGCGGCTCGGCACGCGGCGAAACGGCCAACTCGGCACGGCGAAACGTACGACTCACCGTGGGGTGGGGTGCGCTGCGTCCTGGACCCGCGGCGGGCGCGCCTCGCTACGATCGCGGCCATGCTGATCTCGGCCGAGGGCGCCGCGGTACTGCTCATCGACGTGCAGGAGCGGCTGGTGCCCGCGCTCGCGAACGGCGGCAAGGAGATGGTGGCCAACGCCGCCCGGCTGGCGGCAGGCGCGGCGCTCTTCGATGTGCCGGTCTGCGCCACCGAGCAGTCCCCGGAGAAGCTCGGCCCCACGGTCGCCGAGCTCGCCCCCTACCCCCAGCTCGTGCTGCCCAAGACCGCCTTCAGCGCCGCAGGCTTGCCCATGCTGCTGCCGCCGGGCACCGAGGACGTGCTCGTCGCGGGCTGCGAGGCGCACGTCTGCGTGCTGCAGACGGTGCTGGGCCTGCTCGCCGCGCGGCACCGCGTGCTGGTGGTCACCGACGCGGTCGGCTCGCGCACGGCGGCCAACCGGGAGGCGGCGCTCGACCGGCTCGTGCGGCACGGCGCCGAGCTGGTCACCACGGAGATGGTGTTGTTCGAGTGGCTGCGCGACGCCACCCACCCCAGGTTCCGCGAGGTCCAGGCCTTGATCCGTTAGCCGCGTTCGGCGACGAACGCCGTGACCTGGCGGACGTACTCGCCGTAGAGCGCGGGCGCCTGCGGCACCTCCACCGCCAGCCGCCCTGGGTCGGTGTCGAGCACGAGCACGTCGCGCAGCGCGGCCGACGGGCGCAGCCGCGCGGCCAGCTCGGGGCTGATCAGCCCGGCCTGCGCGGCGAGGTCGAACGACGCCGGGTAGCTCGCGGGCTCCCGGCCGAGCACCTCGACGGCCACGTCCCGGTTGCACGCGAACGCCAGCTCGACCAGCACCGTGAGCAGCCGTTCGGCGGCCAGCGCCGTGACCGGCTCGTCGACCAGCCGCGGCGGGTCGATCCGCCCCAGCGCGGGCACCGTCGCCAACAGCTCCCGGATGCGCCGCACCCGCGCGCGGAGCACCCGTCCGTCGAGGTCCAGCGCCCGGGTCACCGCGGCATGGTGTCATGCCACGTCAGCGGCGCTCGAACCGCAGGGTGACGATCTGGAACGGGCGCAGCCGCAGCCGGTCGCCGTCGAGCGCGACCGGCTCGGGCAGCGGGCGCTCCAGCAGGTCGGTCTCGGCCACCGAGGCGTGGTCGAACGTCGGGGTGATCCGCGCCGCCGCCCGGGTGCCGAGCGCCTCGTAGAGCCGCACCACCACGTCGCCGCTCCCGTCTTCGGCGAGCTTCACCGCCTCGACGACCACGGCCGGGTCGTCCACCACCACGAGCGGCGCGACGTCCTCGCCACCCCGCACCCGGCGCAGCGGCAGGTTGAGCCGGTAGCCCTCGGCCACGGCGTCGCCGATCGTCGCGCCGACGCGCAACGCCACCCGGAACCGGTGTTCGCCCTGGTCGGCGTCCGGGTCGGGGAAGAGCGGGGCACGCAGCAGCGACAGCCGCACGGTGGTGGTCAGGCCGTCGCGGGTGATGTCGTGGCCGTACGTGCCGTCGTTGGCGACCGCCACCCCGTAGCCCGGCTCCCCGACGTGCACCCACCGGTGCGCGCACGTCTCGAACCGGGCCGCGTCCCAGGACGTGTTGGCGTGCGTCGGGCGGTGCACGTGCCCGAACTGGATCTCCGAGGTGGCCCGGTCGGCGTGCACGTCGAGCGGGAACGCGAGCTTGAGCAGCTTCTGCCGCTCGCGCCACTCGACGTGGGTGTCGATCTCGACGGTGCGGCCGCGCAGCGTGATCGTCTGCGTGACCGTGGACGCGCCGAAGCTCCGCACGACCCGGGTGCCGTCGCACGTGCCGTCCACCAGGTCGACGGCGTGGCGGCGGTAGTGCCGGTCGATGTCCCACGCGTCCCAGTAGGTGGGGGTGTCGCGGTGCAGCTGTAGGAGGTTCGCCGCGCGCCCCGGCGGCACCAGCTCGCGCTCGGCCACCTTGTCGTAGATCGACGTGATCAGCCCGCGCTCGTCGACGACCACGCGCACGTCGTCGTTCTCCAGCGCGGGTCCGGCGGTGGAGACGCCGAGCCCCGGCACCCCGTCGACGGCGTAGGGCCCCGCGTTGGCGGCCAGGTCGCGGTCACCGGGGCCGACGAGGAGCGTCAGCGCGTCGGCGATCACCCCCTCCAGATCTTCGGCGACCCGGGCGTACTCCCGTTCGGCCTGCCGGTGCACCCACGCGATCGACGTGCCCGGCAGGATGTCGTGGAACTGCTGCAGCAGCACCGTCTCCCAGCAGCGGCGCAGCGTCTCGACGGGGTACTCCGCGCCCCTCTGGACGGCTGCGGTGGTGGCCCACAGCTCGGCCTCGCGCAGCAGGTGCTCGCTGCGCCGGTTGCCGCGCTTGGTCCGCGACTGGGTGGTGTACGTGCCGCGGTGGTACTCCAGGTACAGCTCGCCGACCCATACCGGCGGGTCCGGGTACTCGGCGGCCGCGGCGGCGAAGAACTCCGTGGGACGGGCGAGGCGCACGGTGGGCGAGCCCTCGAGGTCGCGGGTGCGGTGCGCGGCGGCCAGCATCTCCCGGGTGGGCCCGCCGCCCCCGTCGCCCCAGCCGAACGGCACCAGCGACGTGTTGGCCCGCCCCTTCTCCGCGAACTGCCGCTGTGCGCGGGCCAGCTCGCCGCCCGACAGCTCCGCGTTGTAGGTGTCGACGGGCGGGAAGTGCGTGCGGATCCGGGTGCCGTCGATGCCTTCCCAGTCGAACGTGTGGTGCGGGAAGCGGTTGGTGTCGTTCCAGCTGATCTTCTGGGTGAGCAGCCAGCGCCGCCCGGCCAGTACGGCGATCTGGGGCAGCGCGGCGGAGTAGCCGAACGAGTCGGGCAGCCACACGCCGTCGGAGTCGACGCCCAGCTCGCCCGCGAAGAAGCCCGCCCCGTACACGAGCTGGCGGGCCAGCGCCTCGCCGCCGGGCATGTTGGTGTCGGACTCCACCCACATGCCGCCGACCGGCGCGAACCGGCCCTCGGCGGTGCGCTTGCGGATGCGGGCGAAGAGCTCGGGCTGGTGGTCGCGCATCCACGCGTACTGCTGGGCCGAGGACGCCGCGAACACCAGCTCCTCGTCGGTATCCATCAGCTGCAGCGCGTTGGCGAACGTCCGGGTGACCTTGCGGACGGTCTCGCGCACCGGCCACAGCCACGCCGAGTCGATGTGCGCGTGGCCCACGGCGTATACGCGGTGGGCGCTGGCGTGCGCGGGGCGGGCGAGCACGTCGGCCAGCTCGGCGCGGGCCGCCGCTGCGGTGGCGGCGACGTCGTCCGGGTCCATCGCGTCGACCGCCCGCTCCAGGGCCCGCAGCACCTCGGCCCGGCGCGGGAGGTCGCCGGGCAGGGCCTCGACCAGCCCGTTCAACGTCCAGATGTCCTGGAGCAGCCCCCAGACCGTGCGGTCCAGGTCGGCGAGCTCGACCGCGCCGAGGCGGTAGAGCGGGTCGTCGCCCGCGGTGGCGAGGTCGCCGAGCGGGGTGGGCGCCCAGCCCCAGCCGCCGGTCATGTCGGGGTTGGCCGCCGCCTCCACGTAGAGGTCGACGGCCCCGCCTGGGAGGGGGACGGCCCGGCGGCGCGGCTCGATGCCGCCGAGCACCACCCCGTCCGGCGAGTACACCGTGCCCTCGGCCTGGAAGCCGGGGCCCGCGCCGGTGAACCCGAGGTCGACCACCAGCTCGGGGTGCGCCCACCCCGCGGGCACGGTGCCGGTGACGTGGAACCACACCGTGCCCCACGGCCGTCCCCACGCCTCGCCGACGGCGAACGGGCGGTACTCCTGCTTGGCGGCCTCGGCGAACGGCACCGGCTCGCCCGGCGCCGTCCACGCCGCGACCCGGGCGGGTGCGCTCGCCCGGTGCAGCGCGGGGGTGAGCCGCTCGCGCACGAAACGGGCGACGCGGGGGAGGACGAAGCCGGAGTCGTCATGCACGGGCCCATCGTGCCCTCAACCGATCGGCGGGCCCACCACCTGCAGCCCGTAGCGCGGGGCGGCGGCCATCCAGCGCGCGATCTCCTCGCCGGTGATGCCGCCGTCGGGCAGCCGCCGCTCGGCCGCGGGCGTGCCGACCTCGTCGTACAGGTCCATCACGCCGCCCGGCAGCGTGAGGGCCAGGTAGCGCACATCGCTCGTGGTGCGGAACGCGTGCGGCACCCCCCGGGGCAGGTAGATGAAGCCGCCCGCTTCGAGGTCGACGCGCTCGTCGCCCGCCTGGTAGGTGAGCGTGCCGGAAAGGAGGTACCAGGCCTCGGCCTCGCGGGTGTGCACGTGCATGGGGGCGCCGTGCCCGCGGGCTGCGTCACGAGCGACACCCCGAGCTGCCCGTCGGTCTCGACCCCCGCCACGAGGGTCTCGAACAGCCCGCCCAGCGCCCAGCTGGCGGCTCCGCTGCCCGCGGCGCGGGCGATCATCCGATCGGTCATGGAAAGCTCCTTCAGAGGGTCCGGCAAATGAGGGTTCGCGCGGCTCGCGGTGATCCAAGTGGATGCATCGCAAGGCGGCCGCGCGTCCTCGTGCCGGGGCACTCGGATGCGGGGCCAACGCGGCGAGGCGCCGCTTGGGCGCCGCGAGCCCGGACCCTCATTTGCCGGGCGCTCCAGCCAGGAGCAGCCTGCTCCAGGCGTCGATGAGGTAGGTGGCGAAGCGCTCGGGCGACCAGCCGCGCTCGCCGACGAGCAGCACCCAGTACTCGGTGCCGTTCATGCTCCAGACGATGTCGGCAACGTCGTCGTCGGAGAGGTCGGCGCGCAGCTCTCCGGTGGCGCGCAGGTCGGCGGCGAAGCGGCGCATGTTGCGCGCCCGGCGCTCGGCGATCTCCCGCCACAGCGCGGCCGACTCGGTGTCGCCGCCCGCCGCGTCGCGCAACGCGAGGAAGACGGGCGCGAGCCTGCGCTGCACGTCGACGAGGCCGGTGACGTACGCCGTGATCTTGTCGCGGGCGGAGGCCGCCGCGCGCACGCGGGCGACGTACTCGCGCTCGTCGGCGGGCACCGCCACGTCGGCACCGGAGATCGCCGTCTCGAGCACCTCGCGCAGCAGGGCGGGTTTGCGGCCGACGGTGGTGTAGACCGTGTCGACCGCGACCCGCGCCTCGCGGGCGATCTCCGCGACCGTGGTGGCCGCGTAGCCCTGGCCGACGAAGAGGTCGCGGGCCGCCGCGAGCACCGCGCGGCGGGTCTGCGCCGCCTGCTCGGCGCGTCGGGGGGAGTGGTAGCGGCGGGTGTCACCCACCGGGCCATCCTCCCCGTCAAGTCAGGCGGGCCAGCACGCCGGTCTGGGCCAGCACCGCGAAGCGGTCGGGCACGCCCCAGTGCTCGACGATCCGCCCGTCGACGACCCGGGCCACGTCGATCACCGTGAAGTCCAGCGGACGACCGCTGGGGGGCCCGAAGAACGGGCCGGTCGCGGTGCCCCGCCCGCGCACCCGCACCCAGATCGTGTCGCCGCTCTCGACGGCGTCCTCGATGGTGAACCGCAGGTCAGGCGCCATGCGGTGGACGTCGCGGATGGCCGCCTTGACGTGCTCCACCGCCTCCGCGCCGCGGCCCGCGAGCCCGAACTGGTGCTCGACGAGATCCGCGGAGCACAGCTCGTCGACGATCGTGTCGTCGCCGGTGGCGAAGCCCTCATCGAACATCCGTTGCAGCACGCGGCGCGCGGTGGTCTCCGTGGTTGTCATCCGTCCTCCTTATATTGAACCGAATACGTTCGGACGAATATAGCACGGAATCGAGGGGTCGCGGGACGCTGATCGCGGTAGCATCGGCGGCGTCCAATCGGCGGTAGTGAAAGCAGGCGGGCGTACTTGACCCATCCGGATCCCGTGCAGTCCCGCTTGGCCGTTCCGGACGCCGCACTGCTCGCGCTGCTGGGCTCGCGCGACGAGAGCCTGCGCATGGCCGAAGAGCTGCTCGACGCCGACGTGCACGTCCGGGGCAACGAACTGACCCTCACCGGCGCCCCCGCCGACGTGGCGTTCGCCGAGCGCGTGTTCACCGAGCTGATCACCCTGGCCGAGCGCGGCCAACAGGTGTCGGCCGACGCCGTGCGCCGCACGGTCGAGATGCTCGGCAGCGGGTCGGGCCGCCACGGCGAGTCGCCCGCCGAGGTGCTCTCCCTGGACATCCTGTCCCGGCGCGGCCGCACCATCCGACCCAAGACGCTGAACCAGAAGCGCTACGTCGACGCCATCGACGCGCACACCATCGTGTTCGGCATCGGCCCGGCGGGCACCGGCAAGACCTACCTCGCGATGGCCAAGGCCGTGCAGGCGCTGCAGACGAAGATGGTCAACCGGATCATCCTCACGCGGCCCGCGGTCGAGGCGGGCGAGCGGCTGGGCTACCTGCCCGGCACGCTCTACGAGAAGATCGACCCCTACCTGCGGCCGCTGTACGACGCGCTGCACGACATGCTCGACCCGGAGTCGATCCCCAAGCTCATGGCGGCGGGCACGATCGAGGTCGCGCCGCTGGCGTACATGCGCGGCCGCACGCTGAACGACGCGTTCATCATCCTCGACGAGGCGCAGAACACCACGCCCGAGCAGATGAAGATGTTCCTCACGCGGCTGGGCTTCGGGTCGAAGATCGTGGTGACCGGCGACGTCACCCAGGTCGACCTGCCCACCGGCGTCCGCTCCGGCCTGCAGGTCGTGCGCGAGATCCTCTCCGACGTCGACGACGTGCACTTCGCGCAGCTCTCCAGCGCCGACGTCGTCCGGCACCGGCTGGTGGCCGACATCGTCGACGCTTACGCCCGCTGGGACGCCGCGGGCGAGCGGCCCAACCTCCGCTCCGCGGCCCCGCGCAACGGCCCACCCCCGGATCGCCGGGCCCGCCGCCGCTGATCGTTCAACGGGGCAAGTGCTGGTCCAGGAACGCGTTGCGGAACTTGGCGCCCGGGTCGGCCGCCCGGGCCAGCTCGACGAAGTCGGGCAGGTGCGGCCACAGCTCCGGCAGCGTCGACGGCGGCGTGCTGAACACCTTGCCCCAGTGCGGGCGGGCGGCGAACTCGGCGAGCGCCGCCTCGACCTCCGCGACCACCGGCCGCACGGCGGCCTCGTCGGAGATCCAGGTGAAGTGCAGGGCGGCGCTGTCGCGGCCGGAGGCGGCGGAGAGCCACTGGTCGTCGCCGGCGACCGTGCGCACCTCGGCCACGTGCAGGACCGACGCGATGCGGTCGCGGAGGGTGTCGAGCGCCCGCAGCGCGGGCACCACCGCCGCGCGCGGCACCAGCCACTCCGACTGCAGCTCGTCGCCGCTGCTGGGGGTGAAGTCCAGCCGGAAGTGCGGGAGCCGGGTGTACCACGGGCCGGTCGACCCGAGCTGCGGCGTGCACGCCGCCGGGTCCACCCCGCGCACCATGTGCCGCGGACCGTCGGCGGGCGTCGTGCCCAGCCACCCCGAGGGCAGCACGGGCTCGGACGCCCGCTGCTTCACCCACACCTGCTCGAAGCCCCGATCCGCGAAGTAGGTGAACAGGCTCACGCTGTACGCGGCCGCGAGCGCCTCGGGCACGTCGTCGAACGAGCGCAGGCCCTCCACGACGGTCTGCCGCACGTCGAAGGTCGGGATCAGGTCGAGCGTGAGCCGCGTGACGACCCCGAGCGCGCCCAGCGCCACCACCGTTCCCGCGAAACCCGGCTCACCGCGCCGCACCGTGCGCAGCGACCCGTCCGGGCCGACCAGCTCGACCGCCGACACCGACGCCGCGAGGACCTGGTTGCCCACGCCCGAGCCGTGGGTGCCGGTCGCGCACGCCCCCGCGACCATGATGTGGGGCAGCGAGCCGGTGTTGGGCAGCGCGAACCCGGCCTCGTGCAGCGGCCCCATCAGCTCGCCGTAGCGCATCCCGGCCGAGATCGTCACGGTGTCGTCGGCGATCGTCAGCTCCGGCGCGAGCCCGCCGAGGCGGAGGAGGTCGCCGGTGGTGTCGGCCACCGGGGAGAACGAGTGGCCGCTGCCCAGCACCCGCACCCGCTCGGCGCGCGCCACCAGCTCCTGCACCTGCTCGACCGAGGTCGGCTCGTGGAACCGCGACGCGGCGAAGGTGACGTTGCCCGCCCAGTTCCGGATCACGGCGCCATTGTGCCCGGCCGAACGCGCTGCGCATCGCGCCTTCTCTATCCTGGGTGGCGTGTCGGTCGAGGTGAGCAACGAGTCCGGCGTCCCCGTGGACGCCGAGCTGATCGTCTCGGTCGCGCGGCACGCCCTGGCGGCCATGAGCGTGAGCCCCGCCGCCGAGCTGTCGATCATCGCCGTCACCACCGACGCCATGGCCGAGCTGCACGAGCGCTGGATGGACGAGCCCGGCCCCACCGACGTCATGTCGTTCCCGATGGACGAGCTGGTCGAGGAGTCCCGGCGGCCCGACGCGTCCGACATGGGCCCGGCCCTGCTCGGCGACATCGTGCTGTGCCCGGAGTTCGCCAAGGCGCAGGCGCGGTCGGCGGGCCACAGCCTCGACGACGAGCTGCACCTGCTCACCGTGCACGGGGTGCTGCACCTGCTGGGCTACGACCACGCCGAGCCCGACGAGGAGCGCGAGATGTTCGCGCTACAGGCCACCCTGCTGTCGGACTGGCGCCGGTCGCGCAGCGCGGCCGCCGCCCGCGCGGCCCAGCGGCGCAGCGACTCCGCCGTGCTGGGCACCGTCGGCCTCGACGACACATGACCGACACATGATCGCTCCCCTGCTCATCGTCGCGATCCTGCTCGTGCCGGTGGCGGGCCTGTTCGCCGCCGCGGACGCCGCGCTCAACTCGGTGTCGCGCGCGCACGTCGAGTCCCTCGTCCGCGAGGGCAGGCCGGGCGCCCGCGCGCTGGCGAAGCTGGTCGCCGACCGGCCGCGCCACGTCAACCTGCTCCTCCTGCTGCGCCTGGCCGCCGAGACCACGGCCGCGGTGCTCGCCACCGTCGCGTCCGTGCAGTTCTTCGGCAAGGTGTGGCTCGGGGCGCTGGTGGCCGCGAGCGCCATGGTGGTGGTGTCGTACGTCTTCGTCGGCGTCGGCCCCCGCACACTGGGCCGCCAGCACCCCTACCGCATCGGCATGGTGCTCGCCGCCCCGGTGCGGGCGCTGGGCACCCTGCTCGGGCCGCTGTCGCGGCTGCTCATCGTGATCGGCAACATGGTCACGCCCGGGCAGGGCTTCCGGGAGGGCCCGTTCTCGTCCGAGATCGAGCTGCGCGAGCTGGTGGACATGGCGAGCACGTCGGGCGTCGTCGACGAGGGCGAGCGCCAGATGATCCACTCGGTGTTCGAGCTGGGCGACACGTTCGCCCGCGACGTCATGGTGCCCCGCCCCGACGTCGTGTGGACCGAGCGCGACACACCCGTGGACAAGGTCGTGCGGCTGGCGTTGAAGAGCGGCTACTCGCGGCTGCCCGTGCTCGGCGACGGCATCGACGACATCGTCGGCGTCGCCTACCTCAAGGACCTCGTGCAGGCGCAGGCCGAGCGGCCGGACGTGGACCTCGCCGGGGTGATGCGCCGCGCGGTGTTCGTGCCCGACTCCAAGCGCGTCGACGAGCTGCTCAAGGAGATGCAGGCCGCGCGCAACCACATGGCGATCGTCGTGGACGAGTACGGCGGCACCGCGGGCGTCGTGACGATCGAGGACATCCTCGAGGAGATCGTCGGCGAGATCACCGACGAGTACGACACCGACGAGGTGCCCGCCATCCAGGAGATCGACGGCCACACGCGGCGGCTCTCGGCCCGGCTGCCGGTGGAGGACCTCGAGGAGCTCTACCCGCACGTCGGCGACCCCGACGAGCCCAGCCCGCTGGCCGAGGCGCTGGCCGAGGCGGACGTCGACACGGTCGGCGGCCTGCTCGCGCAGCGGCTGGGCAAGGTGCCGCTGCCCGGCGCCGAGGCCGAGGTCGCGGGCCTGCGGCTGCGGGCCGAGGGCGGCAAGGACGCGCGCGGGCGGCTGCGCATCACGTCCGTTCTGGTGGAAGAGATCGAACCGGAGGAAGAACGCGCGGATGACGCTTCCTAAGACGCCGAGGTACGAGGTCGTGGTGATCGGCGGCGGCATCGTCGGGCTCGCCACCGCCTACGCGGCGGCCCGCTCGGGGCGCTCGGTGGCCGTGGTCGAGCGCGAGCCGCGGCTGGCCACCCACCAGACGGGGCGCAACTCCAACGTCATCCACTCCGGGCTCTACTACGCCCCCGGCGGGCTGAAGGCGCGGCTGGCCGTCGCGGGGTGCGCGGAGACCGTCGCGTTCTGCCGCACGCACGACCTGCCCCACCAGGTGTGCGGCAAGCTCGTGGTCGCCACCGAGCCCGACGAGCTGCCGCGGATGAAGGAGCTCTCGCGCCGCGGCAACGCCAACGGCGTCGAGAACCACGAGCTCGACGCGGCGGGCATGCGGACGCACGAGCCGCACGTGCGCGGGATCGCCGCGCTGTGGGTGCCGTCCACCGGGATCTGCGACTACCGGGCGGTCGCCGAGAAGCTGGGCGAGCTCGTCGTCAAGGAGGGCGGGGAGATCCTCCTCGGCCGGTCGGTCACGAGCCTCCAGCGCCGCCGCGCCGACGTCGTGGTCCGCGGCGACGGGCCGGAGCTGCTCGGCACCCAGGTGGTGGCGTGCGCGGGGCTGCACTGCGACGAGCTGGCCCGCGCCTCGGGGGCCGACCCGGGCGTGCGGATCGTGCCGTTCCGCGGCGAGTACGCGGGCTTCTCCGAGCGGGCCGCGTCCCTCGTGCGGGGGCTGATCTACCCCGTGCCCGACCCGGCGTTCCCCTTCCTCGGGGTGCACGCCACGCGCGGGATCGACGGCAGCGTGCACGCCGGCCCGAACGCCGTGCTCGCGCTGGCCCGCGAGGGCTACGGCTGGGGTGTCGTCAAGCCGAAGGAGCTGCTCGGGTCGGTGACCTACCCGGGGATGCTGCGGCTCGCCCGCACCCACTGGCGCTACGGCCTGGGCGAGGTGCACCGGTCGCTGTCGCGGTCCGCGATGGTCCGCCAGATCCAGCGGCTGCTGCCCGACGTCCGCGCCGACGACCTGCACCCGGCCGGTGCCGGCGTGCGGGCCCAGGCGGTGCGGCGCGACGGGGCGCTGGTCGACGACTTCCTGTTCGCGGCGCAGGGTGCGGGCCCGGGCTCGGTGCTGCACGTGCTCAACGCCCCGTCGCCGGCCGCGACGGCCGCCCTCCCGATCGGTCGGGAGATCCTCGAGCGCCTCACCGGCGAGAAGCTGGGGGCACTGTGAGCGAGCTTGCGAGCTCACCATCAGACACAGCGATGTTCATCATGCCGCCGACGAGCGCCAGCGAGGAGGAGGCGTGATGTTCCGCGAGGTCCCCGAAGGCCACCGCTCCGGCTTCGCCTGCTTCGTCGGCCGCCCCAACGCCGGCAAGTCGACGCTGACGAACGCGCTGATCGGGCAGAAGGTCGCGATCACGTCCAGCCGCCCGCAGACCACCCGGCACGCGATCCGCGGCATCCTGCACCGCCCCGACGCGCAGCTGATCGTGATCGACACCCCGGGCCTGCACAAGCCGCGCACGCTGCTCGGCAGCCGGCTCAACGACGTCGTCCGCGAGACCTGGGCCGAGGTCGACGTGATCGGCTTCTGCGTGCCGGCGGACCAGCCCGTCGGGCGTGGCGACGAGTTCATCGTCTCCGAGCTGCGGTCCGTCGCCGGGCGGACGCCCGTGCTCGGCGTCGTCACCAAGACCGACCTCGCCCGGCCCGAGCAGGTCGCGGAGCGGTTGACGCAGCTCAGCGGCCTCATGGAGTTCGCGGACGTCGTGCCGTGCTCCGCGGTCGACGGCTTCCAGGTCGACCTGCTCGCGGACCTGCTCGTCGCGCGGCTGCCCGAGGGGCCGCCGCTGTACCCGGACGGTGAGCTGACCGACGAGCCCGAGGAGATCCTCGTCGCGGAGCTCATCCGGGAGGCCGCGCTGGAGGGCGTCCGCGACGAGCTGCCGCACTCGATCGCGGTGGTGATCGAGGAGATGATCCCGCGCACGGACCGGCACCCGAAGGCCGAACCGATGCTGGACGTCCACGCGTTGATCTACGTGGAGCGGGCGAGCCAGAAGGGCATCGTGATCGGCAAGGGCGGCGCCCGCCTCAAGCAGGTCGGGACCGACGCCCGCCGCCAGATCGAGACCCTGCTCGGCACGAAGGTCTTCCTGGAGCTGCACGTCAAGATCGCGGAGAACTGGCAGCGCGACCCGCGGCAGCTGCGCAAGCTGGGCTTCTAGCCATTCCACCTGCGAATCGCCGCCTTGCTGCGCTGCGGCGCCGATCTGCAGGACACGCATCATGAACCGCTGGCCGCAC
>DATAOO010000220.1:0-7410 GCA_036265695.1 Pseudonocardia sp.
GCGATGCCCTCGCCCCGGCCCGTGAGGCCGAGGCCGTCGGTCGTCGTGCCCGACACGGCGACCGGCGCGCCCACCGCGTCGGACAGCACCCGTTGCGCCTCGGCCCGGCGCGGGCCGATCCGGGGCGTGTTGCCGATCACCTGGACGGCCGCGTTCCCCACGCTCCAGCCCGCCTCGGCGAGGAGTCGGCGCACTTCCGCGAGAAGCGTCACACCGCTCGCGCCCGACCACTCCGGACGTCCGGTGCCGAAGATCTCGCCGACGTCGCCGAGCCCCGCCGCGGACAGGAGGGCGTCGCAGAGGGCGTGCGCGGCGACGTCGCCGTCGGAGTGGCCCGCGCAGCCGTCGACGTACGGCCACAAGAGGCCCGCGATCCAACATGGACGACCACGCTCGATCGGGTGCACATCGGACCCGATGCCGACCCTCACAGCAGCTGCTCCGCCAGCTCGAGGTCCCACTCGGTGCGCACGGCGAACGCGAGCGGGTCGCCGACGACCAGGTGGGCGACGGTGGCACCGGGCCGACCCATCCACGGCGACTGCACGACGCGCAGACCGTCGCGGTCGGGCGAGCCGCGGACGAAACCCTCGGCGTCGACCCGCTTGACGGTGTCGGTGAGCGGCAGCGCGGGCACGGCCGCATCCTGCCCACTTCGGACGGCGGCGGCGACCGCGGCCACCAGCGCGGGTGGCGTCAGCGGCCGTCGCGCATCGTGCCTGAGCAGGAGCGCACCGTTCCCGTCGACCGCTCGTTGATCGATGTGTGTCCCACGCAGCTCGACCGGCAGCCCCGCGCACGCAGCACGCAGCTGCGCCGCGGGTGCGGGCACGTCGAGGATGACGTGCGTCGCTACCCCGGCGTCGAGCAGACACCGCACCGCGCGCACGACCATCGGCACGCCGCCGACCGGGCGCAGCACGGACACACCTCGATCATCGGCCGCGACCGTGGCCGCGACGCGCACCGGGCTCAGGCGTTGGCGGTGGCCAGGACCTCGTCGAGCAGCAGCTCGGCCCGGCCCTCGTCGGTGCCCTCGGCCAGCGCCAGCTCGCTCACGAGGATCTGCCGCGCCTTGGCGAGCATCCGCTTCTCGCCTGCGGACAGCCCGCGGTCCTTCTCACGACGCCAGAGATCGCGCACGACCTCGGCGACCTTGTTCACGTCACCGGAGGCCAACTTCTCGAGGTTGGCCTTGTACCGGCGAGACCAGTTGGTGGGCTCCTCGGTGTGCGGGGCGCGGAGCACCTCGAACACGCGATCAAGACCCTCTTGCCCGACCACATCGCGAACCCCGACGACTTCGGCGTTCTCAGCAGGCACCTTGACGGTGAGATCGCCCTGGGCGACCTTCAGGACCAGGTACTCGCGTGCCTGTCCCTTGATCGTCCGGGTTTCGATCGCCTCGATGAGAGCGGCACCGTGGTGCGGGTAGACAACGGTCTCTCCGACCTTGAAAACCATGTGTCCCTAGCCCCTTTCGCTGGTACCAGGTTAACACGCCTCGCCGACGGGGACGCGGTCGGCATGCGGTGTCGCTGCAGGTCAGGGCCTTGACAAGCAACGAGAATCGTGCCTGCGCCGACCACGTCGCCACAATCGGATCTCCGGGACTAGTCTCTCGCATCGTGAGCCGCCGCCTCTCCTCGCCCCGGGTCGTTGTCGCCGCATCAGCCGTGGTCGGCGTGTTCGCGCTCGCGGGCTGCGGCGCGGGCCAGATCACCCAGACCGGCAGCCAGGCATCCGGGGTGGGCGGCGCCAGCGCCAACATCGGCCAGATCGCGGTCCGGGAGGCGGCGTTCGCCTTCACGGGTGACGGCAAGAGCGCGGCGATCTACCCGGCGGGCGGCGAGGCGCCGCTCACGATGACCGTCGTCAACTTCGGTAGCCAGGTCGACAAGCTCACGAACGTGTCGAGCCCCGCGGCCGAGTCGGCGAAGATCACGGGGGACGGCACGATCGCCAGCGGGCGGGTGCTGCTGGTCGAGGGGAGTCCCCCGAGTGCTCCGGCCGAGGCGACCCCGGGAGCCTCGGCCCAGGCCACCCCCGGCGCACGGCCGAGCGCGGCGCCGGGCGCCTCCGCGCAGGCCACGCCTAGCCCGGGCGCGTCCGCGCAGGCCACCCCGGCCCCCGGCGCCTCCGAAGCCACCCCCGGCCCCACGGAGCAGGCCAGCGCAGCGCCCGCAGCGGGCGCCGCTCCGGGAGCCCGCCCGGCGCCCGCCACGGCAGGTCCGGAGGCGGCGGCCACAGCGGCTGCGGGTGCGGCCGCGCCCAGCAGCGGCGTCGTCGCGCCCGGCACCACCACGGCGCAGGTCGTCCTCACGGGCCTCAAGCAGGACCTGCAGGTGGGCCCGACCTACCCGGTCGTGTTGACCTTCCAGCGCGCGGGTGAAGTCACGATCCAGGTGCCGGTCGCGAACCCGAGCGAGAACCAGGGCCCCACCGGGGAGTGACCACCCGCACCCGCACGACCTACCGCTGCTCGGCCTGCGAGCACCGTACGGCGCAGTGGGTGGGGCGCTGCCCGTCGTGCCAGACGTGGGGCACGCTCGTCGAGGCCGCGCCCGCGTCGCCGCGGACGCGGGTGGCCGCGGGCGCACCCGCTACGCCTGCCCGGCGGATCGGCGACGTCGCGCTGGACACCGCCCGCGCCCGTCCGACCGGCGTGTCCGAACTGGACCGGGTGCTCGGCGGCGGGCTCGTCCCCGGCGCGGTGGTGCTGCTGGCCGGTGAGCCGGGCGTGGGGAAGTCGACGCTCCTGCTGGAGGTGGCGGCCAAGGCGGCCACGCGGGTGCTGTACGTGACCGGTGAGGAGTCGGCGGGCCAGGTGCGGCTGCGGGCCGAACGCACCGACGCCCTGCGCGACGAGCTCTACCTGGCGGCCGAGTCGGACCTCGGCGCCGTCCTCGGGCACCTCGACGAGCTGCAGCCCGACCTGCTCATCGTCGACTCCATCCAGACGATGTCCACGGCGGACGCCGACGGCGCGCCGGGCGGGGTGACGCAGACGCGGGCCGTGACCGTGGCGCTCACCGGGCTGGCCAAGGAGCGCGGCCTGCCGGTGCTGCTGGTCGGGCACGTCACCAAGGAGGGCGGCATCGCCGGGCCGCGGGTGCTGGAGCACCTGGTGGACGTCGTGCTGTCCTTCGAGGGCGACAAGCACTCCACGCTGCGCATGGTCCGCGGTGTGAAGAACCGCTTCGGGCCCGCCGACGAGGTGGGCTGCTTCGAGCTCCGCGACGCGGGAATCGTCGGGATGCCCGACCCGTCCGGGTTGTTCTTGGCCCGGTTCGGGGGACCGCCGGTGCCCGGCACGGCCGTCACGGTAGTCATGGACGGCCGCAGGCCGCTGCCCGCCGAGGTGCAGGCGCTGGTGCACGGCAAGGACATCCCCAGCCCGCGGCGTGCGGTGAGCGGGCTGGACAACGCGCGGGTGGCGATGCTGCTCGCGGTGCTGGAGAAGCGCGCCGGGATTCGGCTGCACGACGCCGAGGTGTACGCGGCGACGGTCGGCGGGATGCGGGTGGTCGAGCCCGCCGCGGACCTCGCGTTGGCGATGGCGATCACGTCCGCGCGCAACGACGTCGCGTTGCCGAGCGACGTCGTCGTGCTCGGCGAGATCGGGCTCGCGGGCGAGGTGCGGCGGGTGACCGGGCTCGGGCGGCGGCTGGCCGAGGCCGCCCGGCTGGGCTTCACGCACGCGCTCGTGCCCGCGGAGAGCGAGCCGGGGCCGCCGGGGATCACGGTCACCGAGGTGCGCGACGTGGCGGCGGTGCTGCGCGCGTTCCGCTGACGCCCGCCGGTACTCGCGGGCCGGGCGCCGTCGCAGAGGCGTTGGTCGTGGCGCACGGGCTGCGGCGCCTGTGTGGTGACCAGGCGGTCTGCGAGGACGGGCTACGGGGTCAGCTGAAACGGGGTGGGGGCGCTGATGTCGTCGTCGATGCGGGACATCACGCGGTAGTTGCCCGCGGGCACCACGGTGCGCGCCGCGGCGCAGCCGGGGGTGGAGGTGCGGCCCGCCCAGGTCACGGCGAACGCGACCGGCTGGCCCGGGATCAGCGTGCGCAGGTCGGGGCTGCCCGCGTTGCCGCAGTCGTTGCTCGACCAGAGCCGGAGCTTGCCGTCGCCGCTCCACACGACGATCTCCTGGCGGGAGGCGTCGAGGTCGCGCACGCACGGCTGGGGGCTCGTGTTCGTGACGACGAGGCGGAGCACGGGGTGCTCGCCGACCTCGTGGACGGGACGGTCGATCTCGGCGGTGACGCCGGTCATGGCGTTGGTGCAGGGCACGGGCCCGGTCGGCGGCACCGCCACCGGCGTCGCGACCGGTGCGGGCCGGGGGGTCAGGTCGGGCTGGAGTTGTTCGGACGTCGCACCGCCCGCCGGGGCGGGCGGTGGCGCCGGGGCCGCGCTGCTCCCGGCAGGCACGCCCGCCTCCGCGCCTGCCGGGGCCCCGGGCGCTGGGGAGCCGGCCGCTGCGGCGCCGACTGGAGCGCCCGCCGCTGGGACGGCGGCCGGAACGCCCGCCGCTGGGACGCGAGCCGGAGCGCCTGCCGCCGGGGCGCCCGCGGGAACGCCCGCTGAGGCCGCCCCCGGCGGTGCCGCGCCGGCTGGATCCGCGCCCGCCACCCCCGGGCCGCCCTGGGCCGCTCCTGCCGCTACGCCGCCGCCCGTGCCGCCGCCCGTGCCGCCGCCCGTGCCGCCTACCGCGCCCGCCCCACTTCGGTCTGCGCCGGGCGCCGCCGCACTGCCGACCGGACCCCCGACGGCCGCTGCCCCCACCGCGCCCGACTGCCGGCCGCCTGCGGCGGCTCGGTCCGTCCCGCCGGGGCTCGCCGCGACGTCGGAACCCGCGCCCGGCGCGCCGTTCGCAGCCCCACCGTCGTCCCCGGCGGCGCCGGCCGCCCCGTCGGCGATCGGAGTGCCCCCGTCAACGCCCGGCTGCGGGTTCGAGAGGGCGGTGCGGGTGGTGGGGGTCGACTCCTGGGGCGTGGCCGATACCGCCGCCACCCCCCACGCCGTCAGCAGCACCAGCGCGAGGGCCGCGACCGCCGCAACCCCACGCCGTCGCCAGTAGACGACGGCGGGGAGTGGTCCGACCGGCTCCCACATGTAACGCAGAGTACGTCATCGACTACTCAGCGTTGCTGAAGGGCACTTGCCCCGATCGGTGCAGGCAGCCAGACTCACCACATGCTGCGCGTGCTGCTCGAGGCCTTCTGGCCCAGCAGGCGCATCTTCGCATTCGACGAGTTCTGTACCTCGGCCACGTAGCGCCGTCCCTCCTCGTCCCCCCTCTTCCAGGAGCACAGCCATGTCCGTCACCGATGAGCTGCTGTCCAACAACGCCCGCTACGCCGAGACCTTCGCTGGCCCCCTCCCGCTGCCGCCCGCCCGCGGCGTGGCCGTGGTGGCCTGCATGGACGCGCGCCTCAACGTCTACGGGATCCTCGGCCTGAACGAGGGCGACGCGCACGTGATCCGCAACGCGGGCGGCGTGATCACCGACGACGAGATCCGCTCGCTCGCCATCAGCCAGCGGCTGCTCGGCACGTCCGAGATCATCCTCATCCACCACACCGACTGCGGCATGCTCACCTTCACCGACGACGGCTTCAAGGCGTCGATCCAGGAGGAGACCGGCCTCAAGCCCGCCTGGTCCCCCGAGGCGTTCGGCGACCTCGACGCCGACGTCCGCCAGTCGATCGCCCGCATCAAGGCGAGCCCGTTCATCCCGCGCAAGGACTCCGTCCGCGGCTTCGTGTTCGACGTGGCCACCGGGAAGCTGAACGAGGTCGTCTGACACGATCCGAGCGTGTCGCTGCCCGACGTCGTCCACGACTGGTTCCTCGCCGAGGCCCGCGACCTCCCCTGGCGTCGCGCCGAGACCACGCCGTGGGGCGTGATGGTCAGCGAGTTCATGCTCCAGCAGACGCCGGTGGCGCGCGTCGAACCGGTCTGGACGGCGTGGATGACGAGCTGGCCCACGCCCGCCGCCTTGGCCGCCGCGAGCCGGGCTGACGTGCTGCGGGCGTGGGGCAAGCTCGGCTACCCCCGCCGGGCCCTGCGCCTGCACGCCGCGGCCGAGGCGATCCGCGACGCGCACGGCGGCGTCGTCCCGTCCGATGTGGACGCCCTTGAGGGGCTGCCCGGCGTCGGCGCGTACACGGCGCGGGCGGTCGCGGCGTTCGGGTACGGGCGGCGGTGCCCGGTGGTCGACACGAACGTCCGACGGGTGGTCGCGCGGGCCGTGCACGGCGCGGGCGACGCGGGCCCGGCGCGGGTCACGGCCGACCTCGCCGACGTCGATGCGCTGCTGCCCGCCGACCACGCCCGCGCCGCGGTGATCTCGGCGGGGCTGATGGAGCTCGGCGCGGTCGTCTGCACGGCGCGGGCGCCGCGGTGCGGGGTCTGCCCGGTCACCGCCCTGTGCGCCTGGCACGCCGCGGGCCACCCCGAGTACACGGGCCCGCGCAAGGCCGTCCAGACGTATGCGGGCACCGACCGCCAGGTCCGCGGGCGCCTCCTGGACGTGCTGCGCGCCGCCGAGACCCCCGTCGAACGGGCGGCCCTCGACGCGGTGTGGGCCGACGCGGCCCAACGCGACCGCTGCCTGTTCTCCCTGATCGAGGACGGCCTCACCGAACAGCTGCCGGACGGCCGCTTCGCCCTGCCCGCCTGAGCGCCCGTCGAGAATCCCAACTCGCGGCGTCGAAACGTACGACTCACCTGGGGGGATGTGCAGACGGTCCGCTTCACCCTCGACGACGCGGCCCGCCACGTCCTCGCGGCGCTCCGAGCGCGCGTGGCCGCCGCGGGGATCCCGGTGCCCGACGACGAGCCCGCCGTGACGGTCGCCGCCGCCACCGCCGTGCCGCAGGCCGCCCGGGACGCGCTCGCCGCCGAGCTGCGCCTGCTCGCGATCCCGTCGGTGTGGCTCGCCACACTGGGGACGGTCGCCGGGCGGCCCGACGAGCTGGTGCTGGCCGCCGTGGTGGACGCCGAGCTGCTCGCCGTCCACGCCGCCGTGCACGACGCGCTGGCCGGACGGGTGCGCGGGCCGGTCGCGGCCTACCTGCCGGGCACGTGGCTGCCGCACTGCGTGCTCGCCACCGCCCGCCCCGCGGACGCGTTCGCCGTGCTGCACCCCGTGGCCCCGGTGCGCGCGAAGGTCACCGGGGTCGCCGTGTGACGCCCGCGCTGCGTGCGCGCCGAGGTCACCGGCGTCGCGAGGTGACGCGCGCAGGCCCCGTGAGCCACTCCGTCACCGCCGCGCGGTAGGCGTCCGGCGCGTCCCGGTGCACGAGGTGTCCGCCGGGCAGGACCACGTGCCGGGCGTCCGGGAGGCGCTGCGCCATCTCAGTCATCTGCCCCGCGGGCACGACGCCCGCCGTCGCCTCGATCAACAAC
>DATAOO010000221.1:0-2829 GCA_036265695.1 Pseudonocardia sp.
GCTCCGCCGGGGCCCGCACCCGCCGGGCGTTGCTACGGCTGCGCCTTGACGACGATCGTGCCGCCAGACCACTTGTCGTGCAGCGCCTGGCGCCGCACCGAGTCGGTGAGGATGAAGATGCCGTCCACCAGGACGAAGATGCCCGCCAGTAACCAGATGAACAAGGTACCGAAGATCGGGATGAAGCCGAGCAGCGCCGCGATCGCGTAGACGCCGGGGAAGATGACCGCGCGCTTGATGATCGTGGCCTGGTCCGGCCGGGCCCCGTTCACCGTGACGAGGCGGGTCTTCATGACCTTCTTGCCGAGCGTCTGGCCGTCGCGGCCGTGCATGAAGACGTCGTAGCCCGCGTACAGCAGGCCGCCGATCAGCGGCGGCAGCACGACGGCGAGCACGAACAGGCCGCCGCCGGTGAACTCACCGGTGTTCGGGTTGTAGACGATCTGCGAGACGAAGAGCGCCCCGACAATGGCACCGAGGATGAAGTAGAGGACGCCGAAGAGGATGCCGTCGATGAACCGGCCGACGAGCCGCTCCCACCACTCGGCGAGCACCATGCCGGGGGCCTCGGGGGCCGGGGTGCCCTGCTGCGGGGCGCCGTAAGGCTGCTGGGGAGCGCCATACTGCTGCGGCGGGGCCCCGTAGGGCTGCTGCTGCCCGTACTGCTGGGGCGGCTGCCCGTACCCGGGCGGGGGCTGCTGCTGGCCGTAGCCGGGCGGCGGTTGGCCGTACCCGGGCGGCGGTTGCTGGCCGTAGCCCGGCGGCGGCTGCTGGGGGTATCCGCCCTGCTGCGGCGGCTGCCCGTAGCCCGGCGGCGGGCCGTAGCCCTGCTGCTGGCCATACGGGTCGGAAGGCGACGTCATGGGGCGAAACGTAAGGCCGGATCTTCTACCCTGTCCAGACGACTTACGCAACCGTGACGTTGAGCGGGTCAATCCAGCCGACGGGCGACCTCGAGCGCCCAATACGTGAGAACGAGGTCGGCCCCCGCACGTCGAATGGCGGTGAGGGTCTCCATGATGGTGCGTTCGCGGTCCAACCAACCGTTCGCCGCAGCCGCCTCGACCATGGCGTACTCCCCCGACACCTGGTACGCCGCGACCGGCACGTCGGCGGTCTCGGCGACCGCTCGCAGCACGTCCAGGTAGCTCCCCGCGGGCTTGACCATGACGATGTCGGCGCCCTCCTCGAGGTCGAGCGCGAGCTCGCGCAGCGCCTCGCGGACGTTCGGCGGGTCCTGCTGGTAGGCCTTGCGGTCGCCGCGCAGCTGCGAGTCGACGGCCTCGCGGAACGGGCCGAAGAACGCCGACGCGTACTTGACCGTGTAGCCGATCACCCCGACGTCCTGGTGGCCCGCGCCGTCCAGGGCCTGGCGGATCACGCCGACCTGGCCGTCCATCATGCCGCTGGGGCCGACCATGTGGGCGCCCGCCTCGGCCTGCGCCACGGCCATCTCGGCGTAAAGGGCCAGGGTGGCGTCGTTGTCCACCTCGCCGCGCGCGTCGAGCACGCCGCAGTGGCCGTGGTCGGTGAACTCGTCGAGGCAGAGGTCGGCCATGACGACGATGCCGTCGCCGACCTCGGCCCGCACGTCGCGCAGCGCCGCGTTGAGGATGCCGTCCGGGTCGATGCCCGCGCTGCCGGTGGCGTCGCGCTCCGCGGGCACGCCGAAGAGGATGAGGCCGCCGACGCCCGCGGCCACGGCCTCGGTGGCCGCCTTGCGCAGCGTCTCCCGGGTGTGCTGCACGACGCCGGGCATCGACCCGACCGGCACCGGCTCGTCGATGCCCTCGCGGACGAACATGGGCAGCACGAGCTGGCGCGGCCGCAGGTCGGTCTCGGCGACGAGGCGGCGCATGGCGGGCGTGGTGCGCAGCCGCCGCGGCCGGTGGGTGGGGAACATCGCTGGACCTCCGCGCGGTGAGACGTTGCTCCCCACCACGGTATCCGCGCGGGAGGGTTCCCGGTGCGGCTGGGTAACGTCCCGCACGACCGGAGGGAGCCGCCATGACCGAGGAGTTCGGGCCGTACCGGCTTGAGCACCTCCTCGGCCGGGGCGGGATGGGCGAGGTCCACCGCGCCTGGGACACCCGGCGCGGGCGCACGGTCGCGCTGAAGCGGCTGCCCGCCCCGCTCGCGGGCGACCCCGAGTTCCAGGCGCGCTTCCGGCGGGAGTCGGCGCTGGCCGCGCAGCTGTCCGAGCCGCACATCATCCCGATCCACGACTTCGGCGAGATCAACGGCAGGCTGTTCATCGACATGCGGTTGGTCGACGGCACCGACCTGGCCTCGGTGATCAAGTCCGAGGGCCCGATGGCGCCGCGCCGCGCGATCGGGATCCTCGCCCAGGTGGCGAGCGCGTTGGACGCCGCGCACGCGGCGGGCTTGGTGCACCGCGACGTCAAGCCGTCCAACGTGCTGGTGCGCGGCCACGACGAGGACGAGTTCGCCTACCTCATCGACTTCGGCATCGCCCGCGCCGCCGCCGGGCAGGCGAGCGGGCCCGCGCTCACGGTCACGGGGGCCACCCTCGGCACGCTCGACTACATGGCGCCCGAGCGGTTCGAGAACCGGCCCGTGGACGGGCGGGCCGACGTCTACTCGCTCGCCTGCATGCTGTACGAGCTGCTCACCGGGGCGGCGCCGTTCCGCGGGCGCACGCCGGTCGGGATGATCCACGCGCACGTCACGCTGGATCCGCCGCGGCCCTCGGCGCACCGCCCGGGGTTGCCGCCCGGCCTGGACGACGTCGTGGTGCGCGGGATGGCCAAACGGCCCGAGCAGCGGTACCCGACGGCGGGCGCGCTGGTGGCGGCGGCGCGGGCGGCG
>DATAOO010000222.1:0-3254 GCA_036265695.1 Pseudonocardia sp.
CTTCTCCAGGAAGCGGTAGGCCTCAGGCGAGTCGAGCCGCCAGCCGCGCGAGTCCTTGTACCACTCGGCGGTGTAGACCTTGACGCCCTTCAGGTTCCACTTCTTGGCGTCCTCTTCGAGCTGCTTGAGGCCCGCGTCGCCTTCGCGCGGGTCGAACCGGCCGTTGACGATGATCCGGTCGGCGTACTTGGGCAGGAGGTCCTTGAGGCCGCCGTTCTTGTCGACGGTGTTGAAGCCCTCGGTGTACCAGTCGTAGAGGTACGTCGACTGGAAGATGACCTTGTCGACGTAGCCGTCGATGAACATGTCCTGCTCGAAGTCCTCGGGCGTGACCTTGAGGTACTTCTCGTAGTCCCAGTGCGTCTCCGGCGGGGCGAGCTGGTGGTAGCCGTAGAAGCAGTCGATCCAGCCCTTGGCGTACTCCTCGCGGCCCGGCTTCCAGTTCTCGCGGCTGGCGTCCCAGAAATGGCTGTGGGCGTCGACGATGTAGTACTTCTCGCCATCCTTCTCATACGACATGTGGCGGAACTCCTCTTCTACGGGACCAGAATCGCGCGGCCGCGGACCCGGCCTGCGTCGAGATCGTGGAGCGCGTCCAGCGCGGCATCGAGCGGGTACTGCTTGGTGTGCAGGGTGACCTTGCCCGCCTCCGCGAGCACCATGAGCTCGACGAGGTCGGGGTAGGTGCCGACGATGTTGCCGATGACGTTCTTCTCGCCGCCGACGAAGTCGAGCGTCGGGGCCCTGAACTCGCCGCCGTAACCGAGGACGTACATCGATCCGGCCGGGGCGGTCATCTGCCAGGCGTCGAGCTCGGCGCCCTGCTCGGCGACGAAGTCGAACACGACGTCGCCGCCGTTGCCCTTGGTCAGGTCCTTGACGGCGTCGACGTGGCTGCCGTCGGAGAGGACGGTCTCGTCGGCGCCGATCTGCTTGGCCAGCGCGAGGGCGTCGGGGTTGCGGTCGACGACCACGATGCGCGTGCCGGTGATCGCCGCGAGCGCCTGGATCGCGATGTGGCCGAGGCCGCCCGCGCCCTGCACCACGGCGGTGGTGCCGGGGTAGAGGTTCGGCACGGCCTTGCGCACGGCGTGGTAGGCGGTGATGCCCGCGTCGGCCAGCGCGGCGACGTCGGCGGGGTTCGTGCTCGGGTCGAGCTTGATGCACGCCCGGGCGGTGGTGCGCAGGTACTCGGCCATGCCGCCGTCGTTGCTCGAGAGGCCGGGGAAGAAGGCGTTCTCGCACTGCATGTCGCGGCCGCGCCTGCACGGCAGGCAGAGCCCGCAGGACGGCTGGGGGTGCAGGATCACCGTGTCGCCGACGGCCACGTTGGTGACGCCGTCGCCGACGGCCTCGATCCAGCCCGCGTTCTCGTGGCCGATCACATAGGGGAGCGCCGGGTTCATCGCCTCGGCCCAGTCGCCGTTGACGATGTGCAGGTCGGTGCGGCACACGCCGGCGCCACCGATCTTCACGATGACGTCGAGCGGACCCTGGAGCGTGGGCTCCGGGATGTCGTCGATCTTGGGATCCTCGTGGTACGCGTGTACCCGGACGGCCTTCACCGCGGTACCTCCTCGACATCGGGGTGGCTTGGGCTCGATTCCAGTGCGAGGTGCCCCGGCTCACAACCTGCTCCATTCCGCATGGGGAGAAAAACCGCTATGCGGTCTGCGTGAGCGCTGCGGCAAGGCCGATCGTCACGGCCATCACCGCCACCTCTACACCCGCCCAGCGCAGCACCGGGAGCCGCCGCGCGGCCAGGCGGCGGCGGGCCAGCCAGCCCAGGCCGCCGAGCGCGACGGCGCACACCGACTTCGCGAGGACGAGCCAGCCGTAGCCGGTGCTGACCAGCGCGCCGACCGACGACACCCGCAGCACGGCGTTCAGCACGCCGCTCACGACCACGCACGCGATGCAGCCGCCCGCCAACGTCGAGAAACGGGGGAGCACCGCGTCGAGCAGGCGGCGCCGGGGTGCGGCCACCACGACGACGGCGCCGAGGCCGCCGACCCACAGCGCGGCCGCGGCGACGTGCAGCGCGACCGTGACGACGGCGAGCTCGTGGTCGGCCGACGTGCCCGCGTGGCCCGTCACGGCCGGGGCCAGCGACCCCAACAGGGCCGCGACCAGCACCACCCGCTGCGGCACCCGGTCCGGGTCGCGGGTGCGCCACGCGGCGCAGACGAGCACGGCCGCCGCGCAGCACGCGGTGAGCAGGAGGCCGCGGCCCGCGGTGAGGGAGAACGCGAACGTGCTCAGCTCGGTGACGCCGAGCGCGCTCATCGGGCGGCCGTACGCCTCGGCCGCGCGGAACCCGACGCCGAGCAGCGCGAGCACGAGCCAGAGGCCCGCGGCGGCGACGGTCGCGCGGTCGACGCCGCGCAGCACGTCCGGCAGCTCCGGGGGCGGGCGGCGGCGGTGCCCGAGCGGGAGCAGCGTCGCGACCAGCGCGAGGCCGACGCAGGCGACGGCGGCGAGGTCGCCGCCCGCGCGGGTGACCGTCGCGCCGAGGAGTACGGGCAGCGCCGTGGCGGCGAGCCCGCCCGCCAGCACCGCGGCGGCCGAGGCCGTCCCGACGGTCAGGCCCGCCCAACCCACCGGCTGCCAGCCCACGCCCGCCCGCGTGCCCGCCCCCGTCACCGCCGAGTCCCGGCGGGTCCTCGATGCGACGGCAGGTCGCCGTTCCCGGGCGCTCTCGTGGCGGCGAGCCCCGCTTCCCCTGACGGTGAGTCGCACGTTTCACCCGTACGAGTTGGCCATCTCGCCGCCCGGTGCGGCGTGCGGAGGTGCACGGCTCGGGTGGGCCGACGTCGCGGCACCGGCGACGGCAGGCCTGATGGCGAAGCGGGTGGGCCCCCGGCCGCCCGGGCGACGGTCCGGACGGCGGGGGCGCTCACGACACGCGGCCCAGCCGGAGCGCCAACACGACGCCCCCGGCGACGAGCACGACCGCACCGACGATCCACGGCCACACCGGCGCGCCCGCGGGCTCCGGTGGTGCGGCCGACGGCACGGCGTTCGGCGTCGTGGTGGTCGCGGGCACCTGCGCGTCCGCCGCGCCCGGGCCCGGCGTGGTCAGCGTGAACGACGTTTTGCCCGACACCGGGTGACCGTCGGCGGACACCACCCGGTAGCCGATCTGGTAGACGCCCGCGGGCCCGAGCGGCAGCGCCTTGACCGTGACCGTCTGATCGGTCTCGGTCGCGTCGCCGCTGTGGTAGTCCTTGCCGTCCGGCCCGATCAGCGTGATC
>DATAOO010000223.1:0-17491 GCA_036265695.1 Pseudonocardia sp.
CCGACCGGCGGGACGACGGTGAGGCGCGGCTCGTCCGCCGGGAGCGGGTTGACCGGCGCGGGGTGGACGCGGGTGTCCTTGCCGCCGCTGAACGCCTTGATGTTCGAGCGCCACATGTTGGCCTGGTAGTAGTTGTACTCGCCGCTGTTGTTCTCCACGACGTTGCCGAAGCCGCGCGGGTAGAACTCCATGATGTTCTCGGCCTCGACCGGCCACACCGGCATCCACCAGTTGATCTGCTGCTTCGGCGCGCTGTACCAGGTGTCGCGGTGCACCTGGAACGCGTAGGCGATTCCCGTCGACAGCCCGCCCTGCGGGAATGCGGTGCGCAGCTTGGGCACGTCGGCGTAGGTCATCTCGGCGGTCGCGCCGAGCGCCGAGACGATGCGCTCGACGTGCTTGATCGACTCCGGGTGGTGGATGAACTTCGGCTTGAACGAGACCAGGATGTCCGCCAGCTCTTCCGGCGTGCGCGACTCGTGGACGGCGGTGGGCTCGTGCGGCGCGAACACCTCGGTGATCAGGTTGCGCGTGAACTCGGCGAAGGCCTCGATCTCGGGCACCCGCGTGTAAATGATCACATCGCCCTGGAAGAGGCGCTGACGACGGGTTGCGTCGTCGAAGGTCGGGTCGATATGAACGGTCGACATGACGTGGACTGCCTCCGCTGAAGTCGGGATCGCTCTGCTTGTGTGTCGCGGTGTTCGGGTCAGGCATTACGGTTGGTGAGCAGCTGGTGAGCAACAGCGCCCACACCGGGGCGCCCCCTGCAGCTCACTACGCCGAGCGGGTCAATCCCCGCCGGGAGGCTACCTCGGACGTGACCCCGCGTTCGTCCCGGTGCCCCCAGGCGGGTTACATGATCGGCTAACGGACGTCGTGATCGTCGCGAAAGGCTTACCGTGGGATTTCTTTCGTTCGAGCGCTCGACCGCCCTCCAACAGCGCCTCCACGAGCTGGTGCCCGGAGGGGCGCACACCTTTGCGCGCGGTGCTGACCAGTTCCCCGAGGGCATGGCCCCGGTGATCGTCGAGGGCCGTGGGGCGCGGGTGCTCGACGCGGACGGCAACTGGTTCGTCGAGTACGGCTCCGGCATGCGTGCCGTCACGCTGGGGCACGGGTACGAGGCGGTGGTCGAGGCGGTGCGCGCGGCGATCGGCGGCGGTGTCGGGTTCTCCCGGCCCACCGCGATCGAGCTCGACGCGGCTGAGGACTTCGTGGCGACGGTGGTGGGCGCGGAGATGGTGAAGTTCACCAAGAACGCCTCCGACGCCACCTCGGCGGCCGTGCGGCTGGCCCGGGCCGCCACCGGTCGCGAGCACATCGCCGCCTGCGCGCAGCCGTTCTTCAGCGGCCAGGACTGGTTCGTCGGCACGCTGCCGCTCGACGCGGGCGTGCCCGCCGCTGTGCGTGAGCTCACCCACCGTTTCCCCTACAACGACCTCGACGCGCTGCGGGCGCTCCTCGCAGAGCGGCCCATCGCCTGCGTGATCATGGAGCCCGCCAGCAGCACAGCCGAGCCCGCCCCCGGCTATCTCGAGGGCGTCCGCGCGCTGTGTGACGAGTTCGGCACCGTACTCGTCTTCGACGAGACGATCACCGGTTTTCGCTGGTCCGAGCACGGCGCAGCGCATCTGTACGGGGTCACGCCCGACCTGTCCTCCTGGGGCAAGGCGATGGGCAACGGGTTCCCGGTATCGGCGCTGGCGGGCAAGCGGGAACTGATGGAGCTGGGCGGCCTGCGCACCGAGCGTGAGCGGGTGTTCCTGCTCTCCAGCACGCACGGCGCCGAGGTCGGCGGCCTCGCGGCGTTCCGCGCGGTCGTGGCCGCCTACCGGGAGACCGACCCGATCGCCACGATGGAGCGCCAGGGTGCGCGGCTGGCCGAGGGGGTCAACGCGGCCGCCCGCGAAGCGGGCATCGAGCAGCACGTGCGGGCGATCGGAAGGCCGTCCTGCCTGGTGTTCGATACGCGTGACGCCGAAGGGCAGCCGTCGCAGGACTACCGCACGCTGTTCCTGCAGGAACTCCTGCTCGGCGGGGTGCTCGGCCAGTCGTTCGTGATCTCCGCGGCGCACACCGACGCGGACCTCGAGCAGACGCTCGACGCCGTGCGCGCAGCTCTGCCGGTCTACCGCAAGGCACTGGAAGCGGGCAGCACCGAGGGACTGCTGCACGGCAGGCCCGTCGCGCCGGGCCACCGCCGCTACGCCGAGCCGCGCCGCATCAGCTGATCGCGCCGCCCCGCCCACCGCGCAGGTGCCGACCTGCGTGGTGGGCGGGGGTCAGACCAAGGGGCTGGCCGCGAGCACCCGCACGGCCTCGGCCACCGCCGCCCGGCGGGCCACGCGCACGGCGGTCTCGATCGGGCGCAGCGCGTCGCGGCGGGCCGTGGCCGCTGACGCGGACAGCGCGCCGCCGGGCTCGTCGACCGACGCCGCGGACAGGATGGCCTCCACCTCGTCGGCGTGCTGCAGCACCCGCAGCACCTGTGCGGGCATGCCCGCGGGCCAGAGCGTGGTGGGGCGGGCGCGCAACGAGGCGGCGATCTCCTCGCGCACGCCCGGCCGGTGCCGCGCGACCCCGAGGTCGGTGAGCACGGACGCGGAGCGCCGCACCTGGTCGCGCAGATCGCGCTCGGCGTGCGACAGCGCGACGAACTCCGGTGCGGGGCCCGGTTCGGGCACGCGGTAGACGGTCCACCGGACCACGCCGTCGGCCACCGGTGTGGGCACGACGCCGAGCCCGATGTCGGCGAAGAGCACGCCCTCGCCCGCCGCCGTAGCCTCACGGCTGAACAGGCCGGGGCCGGGGAGGCCGCGGACGTCGCCGGGGGCGGGCAGCACCAGCCGGGCGGGGGAGCGGGGCGCGGCCCGCCGCAGCGCCGCGAGCAGGAACGTCAACGAGCTCACCGGCGCGCCGGGCGGCGGCAGGTTGGTGACGGCGGCGGCCAGGTCGTCGGCCGCCTGCACGTCGTGCGCTTCGGCCCACGGCGCGAGCGCGTCGAGGACGTCATCGGGCGCCGCGGCTCCGACGAGCCACGCTGACGCCCAGACGGTGAACGTCGCGGAGGGGCAGGGCACGCCGTCAGGCTAGGCCACGACGGGCCCCGATCGCAGCGCCCGCCCACCCCCGCGCATCGCCGCAGGTCGCGCCTCGGCGGGCGTGTCGCAGCCCCCGCGCGGGCCGCCGCGGCGGTACAAACACCCGCTGTGCGAGGTCACGACTATCGCGGTGTGTTCACCGCCGAAGGCGTCCGCCGGGTCACCCGCAAGGCGATCCCGGAGGTGCCCGCCGAGGCCGGGCTGGTGGTCGAGGACCCGGGCAGCGGGTTCTGCGGGGCCGTCGTCGCCGTCGACGTGCGCGAGGTGACCCTCGAAGACCGCCGCGGCGGCCGTCGGGTCTTCCCGCTGCGCCCGGCCGCGTTCCTCGTCGAGGGCGCGGTGGCCACGCTCGTCGTCCCGAAGCGGGCGCCGCAGGGGCCGAGCCGGTCGGCGTCGGGCTCGGTGAAGGTCGTCGGGCACACCGCCCGCACCGCCCGCGCGGCGCGGATCTGGGTCGAGGGCCTGCACGACGCCGAGCTCGTGGAGCGGGTGTGGGGCCACGACCTGCGGGTGGAGGGCATCGTCGTCGAGCCCGTGCACGGCATGGACGACCTGGCCGCGGCGGTGGCCGCGTTCGAGCCGGGCCCGCAGCGGCGTCTCGGGATCCTGGTCGACCACCTCGTCGCAGGCACCAAGGAGACCCGGGCCGCCCAGCAGGTGGCCGGGCCGAACGTGCTCGTGACCGGGCACCCCTACGTGGACGTCTGGGAGGCGGTGAAGCCCGCCACCGTCGGCATCCGGGCGTGGCCGCGTGTGCCGCGCGGCACCGACTGGAAGACGGGTGTCTGCGCGGCGCTGCGGTGGGGCGAGCCCGCCGACGGAGCCCGCCGCGTGCTGGGCGCCGTGCGCAGCTTCCGCGACCTGGAGACGCCGCTCATCGGGGCGGTCGAGCAGCTCATCGACTTCGTGACGGGCTGAACACGCGCCGCTGCGGATTCTGGCAGGATCGTGCTATGTGGCCCGCAGTGCTCTGGCTGATCGCGGGCATCGCGCTGGTCGCCGCCGAGGTGCTGTCGGGCGAGTTCGTCCTCCTGATGCTCGGCGGTGGTGCGCTGGCCGCCGCGGGGGTGTCCTTCTTCGTGCCGGATTCGCCCGCGGTGGGCGCGGTCACGTTCGCGATCGCCGCGGTGCTGCTGCTGTTCGCCGCCCGGCCCGCGCTGCGGCACCGGCTGGACAAGGGCGTCACCGACCACGCGCCGCTGCACACGGGAGCGCTGGTCGGCCGGGGCGCGGTCACCGTCAGCCGCGTCGACGGGCACGGCGGCCAGGTCCGCATCGGGGGCGAGCTGTGGTCGGCGCGGGCGCTCGACGACCATGACGTGATCGAAGAGGGCACTCCGGTCACCGTCATGCAGATCAGCGGGGCGACGGCACTCGTCGTCGCCGCAGGCTAGGCAAGGGGGTGGGTTCGTTGCTGGACCCGAACATGCTGTTCGTCATCGCGGCGCTGCTGCTGGTCGTGCTGGTCGTCACCGCGATCGTGCGGGCGGTGCAGATCATCCCGCAGGCCACGGCGGCCGTGGTCGAACGGCTCGGCCGGTTCAAGGCCGTCGAGGAGCCGGGGCTGGTGTTCCTGGTGCCGTTCGTCGACAAGATCCGCGCGCGGATCGACCTGCGCGAGCAGGTGCGCTCCTTCCCGCCGCAGCCGGTCATCACCAAGGACAACCTCACGGTCAACATCGACACCGTCGTCTACTACCAGGTGACCAACCCCAAGGCGGCGGTCTACGAGATCGCCGACTACATCAACGGCGTCGAGCAGACCACCACGACCACCCTGCGCAACGTCGTCGGCGGCCTGAGCCTCGAGGAGACGCTCACCGCGCGCGACGAGATCAACTCCCAGCTCCGCGGCGAGCTGGACAAGGTCACCGGCGGCTGGGGCATCCGCATCGCGCGCGTCGAGATCAAGGCCATCGAGCCACCCGCCTCCATCCAGGAGTCGATGGAGCGGCAGATGAAGGCCGACCGCGAGAAGCGGGCGATGATCCTCACCGCGGAGGGCCAGCGGGAGTCGGCGATCCGCAGCGCGGAGGGCAACAAGCAGAGCCAGATCCTCACCGCGGAGGGCGCGAAGCAGGCGGCGATCCTCAACGCCGAGGCCGACCGGCAGTCGCGCATCCTGCGGGCGCAGGGTGAGCGCGCGGCGCAGTACCTGCAGGCCCAGGGCGAGGCCAAGGCGATCGAGAAGGTGTTCGCGGCGATCAAGTCCGGGCGGCCCACCCCCGAGCTGCTCGCCTACCAGTACCTGCAGACGCTCCCGCAGATGGCGCAGGGCGACGCCAACAAGGTCTGGATCGTGCCGTCGGACTTCGGCAAGGCGCTCGAGGGCTTCACGAAGATGCTCGGTGCCCCCGGCGGCGACGGCGTGTTCCGGTTCGAGCCGTCACCGGTGGAGGACGTGCCGACGTCGCGGCCCGAAGACGACGAGGACGGGGTCAAGGACTGGTTCGACACCTCGTCGGATCCGGAGATCGCGCGCGTCGTGGCCGACGCGGAGGCGCAGGCCCGCGCCGAGATCCCGCCGTCGTACGCGCCCAGCCCGGCCGCGGTGCCGTCGTCGGCGCCGCAGGGCGAGCTGCCCGCGCGCACACCGGAGGAGCTGCCGAACGGCGACCGCCCGGCGGGGCTGCCCGCGGGGGCCAACCGCTATCCGCCCTCGGAGCGCCCCGGCCCCGATGACCGTCCGACCGAGCGGACGCCTCGCGCGGCCGAGCGGCCGACGGGGGAGTGGTCGGCGGCCGATCGCGCCTCGGGGCCTGCGGACCGTCCGTCCCCGCCGCGGCGCCCGGGCTGGTCCGACGGCGCCCACGACGGGCCGCCCGCGCCCCGCGGTGGGTCACACGCCCCGGCGGACAACGAAAGCGCCGTGCCCACCCCGCCGCGCGGCATGCCCCGTGTCGGCGCCGACTCCGACACCGTGGAGCACGTCAACCCGGCCCGCCCCGGCTACCCGTCCCCGCCGCGGTCGCCGCGCAGCTGACGGTGCGGCGCGCAGCTACGGGTCCGCGCCGGAGGGCCGCCGTGCCTGCGCGCGGGCGGTGGTCAGGCGGCGGCGGCCGCGGCTGCGCGCTTGGCGGCCTTGCGCGACATCGCGTAGAGGGTGCGGCGGCGGAACCGGCCGACGGGCGCGAGCATTCGGCCGATCGCCAGGTCGATGCCGCGCACCTGGAAGAGCGCGGAGTCGCCGAGCTCCTTCGTGAGCGCCCGCTGCGCCTGGTAGATCTCGCCCTCGTCGGCGGCCGAGAGGGTGTTGCGACCGATGCGGAACGCGGCGAGCGTCTCGGAGAGGCCGAGGAACTCGCCGTACTGCAGCAGCCGCATCCACAGGTCGAGGTCCATCACGGGCGGCAGGTCGGAGCGCCACCCGCCCGCGGCCGCGAAGTCGTCGCGCCGGAAGAGCACGTTGCCCGGCTCGCCGATCGGATTGGCCCCGTTGCGCACGACCCGCCGGGCCACTTCGACCCCGCTGTGCACGCCGACCAGCCCACCGAGCCCGCGTCGCGGCACGATGATGCGGCTGTGTTCGTCGATCATGTGACGGCGGGAGGCGACCAGCGCGAGGCCCGGATCGGCCTCCATCGGCGCCACCTGCAGCTCCAGGCAGCGCGGGTGCAGGAGGTCGTCGGCGCAGACGAGCTTGATCAGGGGGCTGCGGCACAGGCTGATGAGCCGGTTCCAGTTGGGGACCAGCTCCATCACCGAGGAGTTGCGCTCGATCCGGATCCGCCGGTCGCCGAACGACCGCGCGATCTGACCGCTCTTGTCGGTGCTGCCGTTGTCCAGGATGACCAGCTCGAAATCGCCGTACGTCTGGTCCAACACGCTCCGGATCGTTTCCCCGAGGTAGGTCTCGCCGTTGTACACCGGGATGCACACGGAAACGCTCGGAGTCGCCAGCAGCACGGACGCGATGTTAGCCGGCTGTGTCCGCGCACCCCGGGACGGGGGCCGCAGTCGACACGAAAGGGGTCAACCCGGTGGTGGAATGACCGAGGAGGGGTCGACGATCAGCGTGTCGGTGCTCTCCGTAGAGTGCTCCCCCGCGGACGCTGGCGCGGCGTGACCGAAAAGACCAATGATGCTACTCCGAGTAGAGTAATCAAATTCCAGAGTACGCTACGTAACGCGCATGACGTCGGCGCAGATATGCCCTATGAGGCCCGCTGTCCCGCGCGGCGTGATCCAGGGCAACGGCCTGTACCGGCATGATGGGCAAGACATCGCCTGGCGGCGGTGGGGGGGAGAACATCGATGCAGCGCAACGGCAACCCGCGGGTGTCCGTGGTGGTGCCGACCCGCAACGAGGCTCGGAACCTGGAGGTCGTGCTCCCGGCGATCGCCGCGGTTCGGCCTGCCGTCCATGAGATCATCGTCGTCGACGGCAACTCCGTCGACGGCACGATCGAAACCGCGCAGCGGGTCCTGCCCTGGGTGAAGGTCATCACTCAGACCCGCAAAGGCAAGGGCAACGCGATGGCGTGCGGGTTCGCCGCAGCCACCGGTGACGCGATCGTCATGTTCGACGCCGACGGTTCGGCCGACCCGGCCGAGATCCCGGCGTTCGTGCGTGCGCTGGTGGCGGGGGCCGACTTCGCGAAGGGCAGTCGCTTCGTCCGGGGGGGCGGAAGCGACGACATCACCCTGCTGCGCAAGACCGGCAACGCGGGCCTCAACGGTGTGGCCAACGCGCTGTTCGGCACGTCGTACACCGACCTGTGCTACGGCTACAACGCGTTCTGGGCCGACATCCTGTCGGTGCTCGACCTCCCGGACATCAGCCTGCCCCCGCCCCCCGCGGGCGGGATGCTGTGGGGCGACGGCTTCGAGATCGAGACCGTCCTCAACTGCCGCGTCGCGGCCGCCGGGATGAAGATCACCGAAGTGCCGTCGATGGAGCGCGAGCGCATCTTCGGGCAGACCAACCTGCGTACCTTCGCCGACGGCACGCGGGTGCTGCGCACACTGGCCGCCGAGCACCGCCGGGCCACCCGCAAGCGGGTCGAGCGCGTGCAGATGGAAGAGCAGTCCCGTGCGCTCACCCCGCCCGGTGGCATCCCGGTGGTCCCGCAGGCCGACCCGGCCCCGCCGGTGCGCCGCAGCACGAGCACGCCGCGGTCCGCGGACGGGCGGCGCGACACCTCGCACATCCGCCTGGCCCTGGAGGAAGAGGCTTCCTGACACCGACCGGGGTCCCGAGCGGGCCCGGCTAGACTCCGATCTCGCCGGACCGGTCCCCAGCGTGTCCGGCGATCACGATCCGGTGTCGAACCGGTGACGAACGGAGCTGGCTAGTGAGCGTCCCATCCAACGCGGTCCTGACGCGTGCCCGCGTCGCGCGGCGGGTGGTCGCGTTGCTCCTCGTGGTCGCGGGTGTGCTCGCCTGCGTCATGAGCGTGCTGAACGTCACCGGCGGGGTGCTCGGCGACCTGCGGTTCGCCGCCACGCTCGGGTTCCTCATCCTCGGCCCGGGCTGGGCCGCCGCCGGATTCCTGCGCCGCGCCCCCGCGGCGCACGTCTGGCTGCTCACGATCGGCACCGGTGTCGCCGCCACCCTGCTCGCGGGCCAGATCATGGTCAGCAGCGGCTACTGGCAGCCCGCCACCGCACTGTACGTGCTCACCGCGGTGAGCATCCCGTTCCTGCTGCGGCACGCGGTGGTCGCGCAGTGACGATCGATGCAGTGGGGTCGGCGCAGTGAACGTGCGGCCCTCGGCGGCCGAGACCCCACCACGGCGGCGGTCCGACGGGCTGAACGACGGTCTTGCCCTGTCGATCAGCGCGGGGCTGGGCTCGCTCGCGGGCCTGCTCGGCTGGATCCTCTCGACGCGGCTCTTCGACCCGGCGGAGGTGGGGCAGGCCGCGAAGGTCGTCGCGGCGTTCATCCTCATCGCGGGCATCTGCCAGCTCAACGTCAGCGTCGGCACCCTGCGGTGGATCCCGACCGCCGGACGGCTCACGAGCCGGGCCGTCTGGACCGCGCTGTTGCTGATCATGCCGCTGGGTGCGGTCATCGCGCTCATCTACGTGCTCGTCCTGCCCGACATCGGGCTCACGGCCGCGGGGAGCTGGCCGTTCTGGGTCGGTGTGCTGCTGTTCGTGGCGTCGGCGGCCGGGTGGACGGTGTTCGTCGTCCACGACACCATCCTCGTCGCCATCGGCAAGCCCTGGTGGGCGGTGTGGCGCAACGCGCTGTTCGCCGTCGTCCGGCTCGGCCTGCTGATCTTCCTCGCCGTGATGGGGCTCGGCGGCCAGGGCATCGTGCTGTCGTGGGCGCTGCCCATCGTGGTCTGGATCGCCGTCGGCACGGTCGTGCTCGCGGTGCTGGCCCGCCGGGTCAGCCGCCGCTCGGCAGGCGGATCGCTGCCGTCGCGGCGTTCCGCGGCCACCTTCCTCGGCCCCACGGCGGTGGCGCAGTTCGGCACGTCGCTGCTCTACAACCAGGTGACGGTGTTCGCCACCGAGCGGTTCGGCGACGCCACGGGCGCCAAGTTCTTCATGGCCTGGCAGGCCGTCACGGTCGTCGACCTCAGCGCGACGTACTTCATGAACTCCCTCGCCGTGGGCGTGGCCCGCGAGCCGTACCGCGCGGCCGAGCTCGCCGCCGTCGCCCGCAAGCGGCTGCTGATGATCTTCCTGCCGCTGCTCGCGATCGGCTGCGTCGTCGCGGGCCCCGCGCTCTGGATCGTGTTCGGACCGGAGTACGCGGAGGCGGCCGACGTGCTGCGGCTCCTGTTCGTCGGCCTGGCGTTCCGGCTGGTCATCCTGCACGAGCTCGGGGTGCTGCAGGCGCTGGGCCGAGGGTTCGCCTACGCCCGCCTCCAGCTGATCAGCACGGTGCTCGTGGTGGTCGTCGCGGCGGTCGTCCCGGTCGGCGAGTCCACCGTCAACGGGCTCATCCCGGTGGCGGTCGGGTACATCGCTGTACAACTCGTCTGCGCGGCCGCCGTACTCTGGGCCCCTGCTCGTCGTCGCCCGACCGATGTGGAGGTGTTCTCGCCGTGACGTCGACCGACAACCGCGCCACCGCGGCGGACCGCGCCACCGCGTCGGAACCTGCCACCACGTACATCCCGGTCGTCCAGGACGCCGCCGAGCCGCCCACCACCGCGCTGCCGCCGGTGCCCGGTCCGCCCCGGCCGCCCACCTCGCGGCCGCCCGCGCAGGTCGACGTCGGGATCTTCCGCTGGCTCTCGCCGATCTTCGCGCTGATGGCGGTGGCGCTGCTGCCGATCGCCGCGGCCACCACCAACCTCGAGGCGCTCGACGGCTGGGGCCTCGGCCGCGTGCTCAGCCCGGCCGGCTGGGCGGCGGTCGTGTGCGCGGTGGCCGCGTGCGTCGCCGAACTGAAGTCGCCGCGCCCCCGCATCCCGATGCTGGGCACCGCCACCGGCGTGCTCATCCTGTGCACCACCGGCATGCCGTCGATCGTCGAGCCGGTCGCCCGGTTCGCCACGGCGTGGTTGATCGCGGGCTTCACCGACGCCATCGCCATCACCGGGCACACCCCGCCCGGGGTGGATGCCCGGTTCTACTGGCCCGCCTTCTTCGCGCAGTGGGCGTTCTTCCGCGACGCGGGCGGCGTCACGCAGCTCGACACGGTGCTGCGCTGGTACCCGCCCGCGGTCGTGGCGGTGTGGACGATCGGCATTTACGCGCTGGCCCGCTCGATGCTCGGCGGCACCCGGGCGCCGTGGGCCGCGGCGTGGCTCTTCGTCGGCCTGAACTGGATCGAGCAGGACTACTTCTCGCCGCAGGCCACCGGCATCATCCTGATGCTCACCGTGCTGACGTTCGCGCTCGGCCCGCTGGCCACCCGGCGCACCGACGCGGCCGGCGTGCCCGGCTGGCCCTATCCCCATCCCGGGGCGAAACGCACGTCGCTGGTGCGGCGATGGCTCGTGGCGGCGCTCACGCCGCCGAACCGGCCGACGCTGCCGCCGCGGCAGCTCCTGCTGATCTACTTCTGCGCTGCGCTCGTCCTCATGGCGGCGGCGCCCGAGCACCAGATCACCCCGTTCGCGATCATCGGACAGCTGGCGCTGCTGGCCGTCGTCGGGCGGTTCCGCGGCCGTGGGCTGGTGCTGGTGGCGGTCGTCTCGTCGGCGGTGTTCATCCTCATCGCGGGCCGCGAGTTCTGGATCAACCAGCTGGGGCTCATCCTCGGCTCGGGCGACCAGGGCGCGCTGCAGGAGGGCGTGGCCAACCGCCTCACCGGCGACACCGGCCAGGTGGTCGTCAAGTACATGCGGATCGCGATGCCCGTCCTCACGTGGATGCTCGGCATGGCGGGCGCGTGGGTCTACTGGAAGCGCCGCCGCGACCTGGTGCCGATCGGCCTCGCGGTGGTGCCGATGTTCTTCGCGGCCGTGCAGAGCTACGGCGGCGAGCTGATCCTGCGCATCGTCCTCTACGGCCTGCCGATCATGTCCGTGCTCGGTGCCGATGCGCTGCGCGCGCTGGTGCGCAAGCGCCGGTCGCTGGAGTGGGTGCTCGCCGTCGGCATGGTGGCGCTCATGGGCCTGCTCGTCGTGATCCGCGGCGGCAACGACTCGTTCCAGGTCGTGTTCCCGCAGGAGGTCACGATGTACCGGCAGGTCGTCGCCGAGACCCCGCCGGGCCAGACCATTTCGGCGCTGAGCAGGCTGGGGCCCGCGGGCGTCGTGGGCATCAACGACCACCCGCTCGGCGACAACCCCAAGGGCTGCGGTCAGCTCGCCTCCGACCCGGCGCGCTGCACCGAGGAGGCGGATCCCGACGTCGTCGTGTCGTTCCTCTCGGTGGAGAAGGAAGGGGTCTACCTCAACGACCAGAAGCCGGGCTGGTCGCTGCAGGCGCTGCAGGAGATCCTCGCCACGGGCCGCTACACGCTGACCTACCAGGACGGCTACAACTGGGTCGTCCGGAAGATCCCCCAGCCTGCGGCGGGTGGCTGAGCGATGATCAATCCGGCCTATGACGTGTGGGTGTGGGGCGCGGGCCTGCTGTTCCTCGTCCTCATGGGGGTCAGGGCGTACGTGGTGGAGACCGGCCAGGTGCGCCTGGGGGGCACCCCGGCCGCGGCGCGCCTGCTCACGCTGGCGATCGTCCTGGTGCTCGGCGGGCTGCTCGGGCTGCTCGCGATGCAGGGCGGCACGCTGCTGGTCTCGTCGATCGTGAACCACACGGACCCGTCGCAGATCCCGAACGTGGTGCTCGACCCGGCTCCTGCGCCTGCCCCCGCGGCTCCGACGCCCGCCCCGGCCGCTCCGGCGCCTGCCCCCGCACCGGCGCCCGCCCCCGGGTCTGCTGCTCCGGCGCCCGCCCCGGCTCCGGCGCCCGCCAACTGACCGACCGTCCGCTCCGGTGTGACGGGAAACGCAGTCCCCGTTCTCGATGGGCCGATTAACCGCGCGCGTTCTGTCGGTCGTCACTCATAGATTGGGTGGGCACCCGAGAACGAAGAGGACATCAAGTGAGCAAGAGCATCGACCTGCAGCCGAGAGAGGCGGACACCGCCCCGGCCGCGATGAGCGCGCGTGACCGCACGGTCATCGGTGTGCTGCTGGTCGCCACGTTCGTCGTGATCCTCAACGAGACGATCATGGCGGTGGCCCTGCCCGTACTGATGACCGACCTGGGCGTTTCGCCGAACGTGGGCCAGTGGCTCACCGCGGGGTTCCTGCTCACGATGGCGGTGATCATCCCGATCACCGGCTTCCTGATCCGCCGCGTCCCCACCCGCGCCCTGTACGGCACGGCGATGGGTCTGTTCAGCGCGGGCACGCTCGTCGCCGCGCTGGCGCCGGGGTTCGGCGTGCTGCTCGCGGCCCGCGTCGTGCAGGCCAGCGGCACCGCGATCATGCTGCCGCTGCTGATGACCACCGTCATGACCCTGGTGCCCCCCGCCCGGCGCGGCGCGGTCATGGGCAACCTCTCGATCGTCATCTCGGTGGCGCCCGCGATCGGCCCTACCGTGTCCGGCGTCGTGCTGTCGTTCCTGGGCTGGCGCGCGGTGTTCCTCGTCGTCCTGCCGATCGCGCTGGTCACCCTGTTGATCGGGCTGCGCCGCATGGTCGACGTCGGCGAGCCCACCCGCTCCCCGATCGACCTGCTGTCGGTCGCGCTCTCGGTCGTCGGGTTCGGCGGCCTCGTCTACGGCCTGAGCGAGATCGGCGCGGGCGGCGCGAGCGCCCTTCTGCCCACGTGGGTGCCGTTCGTGGTCGGCGGCCTCGGCATCGCCGTGTTCGTCGGCCGCCAGCTCGTGCTGCAGCGCACCGACCGCGCCCTGCTGGATCTGCGCACGTTCCGCTCGCGCACGTTCACCACCGCTTCGGTGATCATGATGCTGATGATGGCCACGCTGCTCGGGTCGCTCACCCTGCTGCCGATCTACATGCAACAGGTGCTGCACCTCAGCCCGCTCGCCACCGGCCTGCTGCTGCTGCCGGGCGGCCTCACCATGGGCCTGCTCGGGCCGGTGGTCGGACGGCTGTACGACCGGCTCGGCGCCCGTGCGCTGCTGGTGCCCGGCACCGTCGTGACCAGCCTGGCGCTGTGGTGGAGCACGCTGTTCGACACGACGAGCCCGGCCTGGTTCGTGCTGGGCTTCCACGTGCTGCTCTCGGTGGGCCTCGCGTTCGTCTTCACCCCGCTGTTCACCGCCGGTCTGGGTGCGGTCGAGCCGCGGCTGTACTCCTACGGCAGCGCGATCTTCGGCTCCACCCAGCAGCTCGCGGGCGCGGCGGGGGTGGCGCTGCTGGTCAGCGTGCTGAGCGTCGGCGCGGCAGGCCTCACCGCCTCGGGCGCCACCCCGGTGGTCGCCACCGCGGGCGGCGTGCACCAGGCGTTCGTCGTGGCCGCGGTGCTCTCCCTGCCGGCGATCGTCGCGGCGTTCGGGATGCGCACGCCCAGCCCGGTGCAGGAGCCGGTCGACCATTAGGCCGCGTCCCGTGGGTCACGGGCGATGGGCTTCGTGATCCACGAGACACGGCCTAGCGCGGCGGTGATGCCCCGGCGGCCGTGATGGCGCAGGATGGGCGCGTGACGTCGACGGTCGCGCGCCTGCCAGCGCTGGTCCCACCCCCCGCCGACCTGCCAGCCTCGGCCGCCGGGCTGCGGGCGCAGGTGCGGGAGTTCCTCGCCGCCGAGCGGAAGTCCGGGGCGTGGACGCCGCGGGCGGACGTGTGGCTCTCGGGCTGGGACGAGCGGTTCAGCAAGGAGCTCGGCCGCCGCGGCTGGCTGGGCATGACGATCCCGGTGGAATACGGGGGCCACGGAGCCACCCCGCTCGAGCGCTACGTCGTCACCGAGGAGCTGCTGGCCGCGGGCGCCCCCGTGGCCGCGCACTGGGTGGCCGACCGCCAGATCGGCCCCACCCTGCTGCGCTTCGGCACCGAGGAGCAGCGCCGCCGCTACCTGCCCGGGATCGCGGCGGGCGAGGTCTACTTCGGCATCGGGATGAGCGAGCCCGATTCGGGCTCGGACCTCGCGAGCGTGCGGACAAAGGCGGAGAAGGTCGACGGCGGTTGGTCGCTCACCGGCACCAAGGTGTGGACCTCCGGCGCGCACCGCGCCCGGGCCTTCTTCGCGCTCGCCCGCACCGCGCCCCGCGACGAGGCGCAGCGCCACGCGGGCCTTTCGCAGTTCATCGTCGAGCTGTCCAGCCCGGGCGTCACGATCCGGCCGATCCCGCTGCTCACCGGCGCGCACCACTTCAACGAGGTCGTGTTCGACGGCGTGTTCGTGCCCGACGCGATGGTCCTCGGCGAGATCGGTTCGGGGTGGCACCAGGTCACGAGCGAGCTCGCGTTCGAGCGCAGCGGCCCCGAACGGTTCCTGTCGACCTACCCGCTGCTCGCCGCGCTGGTCGGCGAGCTCGGCCGGTCCGGGGGGGTCGACCGGGGCGCCCGCCGCGAGGTGGGGGCGCTGGTCACGCGCCTGTGGGCACTGCGGCGGATGTCGCTCGCCATCGCCGGTGCGCTGGCCTCCGGGGCGGCGCCGGAACTCGCGGCGGCCGTCGTCAAGGACCTCGGCACGCGCTACGAGAACGAGATCATCGACGCGGCGCGGCTGCTGGTCGCGATCCCACCCGATCCCGGCGCCGAGGGCGGGTTCGCCCGGCTGCTCGCCGACGCCGTGCTGCACGCGCCCGGCTTCACGCTGCGGGGCGGCACCAACGAGGTGCTGCGCGGCATCGTCGCGCGCGGGCTGGGCCTGCGATGACCGGCGCCGGAGCGGACGCGCTGGCCGAGCTGGCCGACGAGGTGTTCGGCAGCCGCGACACCGGGGGTGTCGGGTTCGACGCCGACCTGTGGGCCACCCTCGAACAGACCGGCCTCGCGCGGCTCACGCTGCCCGGTGACGTCGGCGGCAGCGACGGCGCGTTCGCCGACGCCGCGGTGGTGCTGGCGGCCGCCGGGGCGCACGCCGCCCGCGTGCCGCTCGTGGAGACCGACCTCCTCGCGGGCTGGCTCCTGCAGGCGGCCCAGATCGAGCTGCCCGCCGGACCGCTCACGCTGGCGTCGGGCGACCTCGACATCGCCCGCACGGTCCGCCGCGCCGCTGGCGAGCTGCACCGGGTGCCGTGGGCCCGCACCGCCGCCGGGATCGTCGTGCTGGCGGGCGACCAGGTGCTGCTGATCGACCCCGCCGACGTCAGGGTCGTCGACGGCGCGAACCTGGCCGAGGAGCCGCGCGACACGGTGGTGGTCGACGGGCCCGTCACCGCGGCCGCGGTCGAGGAGCACGTCGGCGCCCAGGTGCGGCTGCGCGCCGCGCTCGGCCGGTCGTTGCTGCTCGTGGGCGCGCTGCGGGCGGCGCTGGCGGCGGCGGTGCGGTACGCGGGGGAGCGCGAGCAGTTCGGCCGTCCGATCGGCCGCTTCCAGGCGGTGCAGCAGTCGTTGGCGCTGGCGGCGGCGGAGGTCGCCGCCGGGTCGGCGGCCGCCGAGGCCGCGGCCCGGGCCGCCGACGCCGAGGGCGTGCTCAGCGCCGAACTCCCGATCGCGATGGCCAAGGCGCGCACGTCCGAGGCGGCGGGCGCGGTCGCCCGCATCGCCCACCAGGTGCACGGCGCGATCGGGTTCACCCGCGAGCACGACCTGCGCCTGGCCACGACGCGGCTGTGGGCGTGGCGCGACGAGGACGGGTCCGAGGCGCAGTGGCAGGAGGTCGTCGGGGCGGCGGCGCTGGCGGCCGGTGCCGACGGGCTGTGGCCGCTGATCACCGGACGCCCCTGAGATCACCCGTTCGGCGCGAATCCGACCCGATCCGGCCGCTCGGCGCACCCAACCGATGATCTCGGGTTGTGGCGCCGCGACGGCGTCGGTCGGCGGGGGCACACTGAGCACGTGACGGACGCAGGTACCACCGCGGAGACCGCCCCTCCCGAGGAGGAGGAGCCTGCGAAGGGCGGGCCGCCGGGCGGCGGCAACCGCGACCACCCGGCCGCGCACAGCGGCGGCTTGTACGGCCTCGCGCTCGGCGCGCTCGGCGTCGCCTTCGGTGACATCGGCACCAGCCCGCTCTACGCCGTGCAAACCGTGTTCTCGATCGACGACGGCGTGGTCAAGCCCACCGTCGCCGACGTGTACGGCGTCGCGTCGCTGATCTTTTGGTCGATCACGATCGTCGTGTCCGTGAAGTACGTCACGTTCGTGCTGCGCGCCGACAACGACGGCGAGGGCGGGGTCATGGCGCTCGCCGCCCTCGTCCGCACGGTCGCGGGCGACACGGCGCGCCGGGCGCGGATCGCGCTGATCCTGGGCGTGCTCGGGGCCTCGCTGTTCTACGGCGACTCCCTCATCACCCCCGCGATCTCGGTGCTGTCGGCCGTCGAGGGCCTCGAGGTCGCGCAGCCGAACCTGGCACATGCGATCCTGCCGATCGGCATCGTCATCCTCGCCGTGCTGTTCGCCGCGCAGCGCTTCGGCACCCACCGCGTCGGACGCGCGTTCGGGCCGGTCATGGTCATCTGGTTCGTCACGCTGGCCGTGCTGGGTGTGCCGCACATCGTCGAGCACCCCGGGGTGTTGCAGGGGCTCTCGCCGACGTTCGCGGTGGCCTTCTTCGTCGACCACCCGTTCACGGCGTTCATCGCGATGGGCGCGGTCGTGCTGGCGATCACCGGCGCCGAGGCCCTGTACGCCGACATGGGTCACTTCGGGCGGCGGCCGATCCGGGTGTCGTGGTTCGCGCTGGTGTTCCCGGCGCTGATCCTCAACTACCTCGGCCAGGCAGCGCTGATCATCAACGACCCGTCGGCCGTCACGAACCCGTTCTACCTGCTGGCTCCGGGCTGGGCGCGGTGGCCGTTGGTGGTGCTCGCCACCCTGGCCACGGTGATCGCGTCGCAGGCGGTGATCTCGGGGGCGTTCTCGGTGTCGCGGCAGGCCGTGCGGCTGGGCTAC
>DATAOO010000224.1:0-6777 GCA_036265695.1 Pseudonocardia sp.
AACATCCGGGCCCGCTCGGCCGATGCGAGCGCCGCGGAGGGCTGCTCGACGAGCCATTGCTGGCGGGACAGCGTGACCAGGCCTTGCGCCAGCCGTTCCACGTCGCCCGACTGCTCCCACAGCCGCACCGCGGCGGCCGCCGCTTCGACCGCCCGGTCGAGCTCGTGGACGTTGTACAGCGCCCACGCGTACTCGTCGAGCAGCGTGGCGCGCTCGTCCGCGCCCAGCAGGTCACCGCGCAGCACCTGCTCGTAGCAGGCGACGGCCTGGCGGTGCGCACCCGCGAACGACGCGTCCCGCGCGGCCGCGGGACCGAAGGCGGCGATCACGGCATCATCGCCCGCGGCGGCGGCGTGGTGCAGGACCCGGAAGAGGTCGGGGCGCTCGCGGTCGAGCAGTACGCGCAGCACCCGCGCGTTGAGCTGCCGCCGGACGGTGGCGGGCAGCGAGTCGACCACCGCGCGGCGGGCCAGCTCGTGGCGGAACGCCACCGCATCGGGACCGACTTCCAGCACCCCGAGACCCTCGGCCTCCGCGATGGGCGCGAGGTCGTCGCACAGGGCGCGCAGCAGCGGGAGGTCCACCCGGGACGGCACGACGGCGAGCTGGTCGAGGCACGCCTGCGCGTCCGGGCTCAACCGGCTCAACCGGGCCAACACGGCATCGACGACGGTGGACGGCACCGCCTGCCCGGGCGCGGCGAGGGCCTCGGTGACGTAGAACGGGTTCCCGTCGGTCAGCCGGTGCAGCGCCTCGGGATCGACGTCCGTGCGCGCGGCGAGGGCCGACACCGCCGCCGGGCTCAGCCGCCGCAGCACCAGGCGCCGCACCTGAGGCCCGGTGAGCCCGCCGAGGACACCGCGCAGGGGGTGCTCGCGGCCGAGCTCGTCGTCGCGGTAGGTGAGCAGCAACACGGCGGGCATTTCGCCGATCCGCCTGCCGACGTGCCGAACGACGTCCAAGGTCGCGCTGTCGGCCCAGTGCACGTCCTCCACCACCAGCACGGTGGGGTGCGCTCCGCCGGACAGCTCGTCGGTCACCGCCGAGAAGACGGCGCCGGGGTTTGCTGCCGCGAGCGCGTCGGCGAGCGGCCCCCTCCGCCCCCGGGCCGCGTCGCGGAGCGGACCCAGCGCGCGGGGGGTCAGCAGGTCGTCGCAGGAACCGGAGAGGACGGCCGCCGACCCCGCGACGCCGTCCAGGAAGGCCCGCAGCAGGCTGGTCTTGCCGATGCCCGCCTCGCCGAGGACGAGCACCACCGAGCCCCGCCCGGCCGCGGCCTCCACGACCGCGGCCCGCAGGACGCCCAACTCGGGCTCCCGCTCGAGCAGGGACGCGGTCACCACCCCATCGTGGCAGCAGTGGAGGCCTGCCCGACAGCGTCACCCGTCCCCGTAGTGCGCCTGATCAGGCGTAGCGGACGGCGGCGAGGTCACCCAGCCCGAGAAGCTCGATCGAGACCCGGCGCATCTCGACCTTGCGGACCTTGCCGCTCACGGTCATCGGGAAGTCCTCGACGATCCGCACGTAGCGGGGGATCTTGTAGTGCGCGAGCCTGCCCGTGGCGAACGTGCGCACGTCGTCGACGGTCAGCTCGGCCGCACCGGGCCTGAGCTTGATCCACGCCATGATCTCCTCGCCGTAGCGGGCGTCGGGCACCCCGATGACCTGTACGTCGAGCACGTCGGGGTGGGTGAAGAGGAACTCCTCGATCTCCCGCGGGTAGATGTTCTCCCCGCCCCTGATCAGCATGTCCTTGATCCGCCCGGTGATGTTGACGTAGCCGTCGGCGTCCATGACGGCGAGGTCGCCCGTGTGCATCCAGCCCTCTGCGTCGATGGCCTCCGCGGTCTTGTCCGGCTGGTCCCAGTAGCCGAGCATCACGGAGTAGCCCCGGGTGCAGAACTCCCCGGGTACGCCGCGCGGCAGCGTCGCCCCGGTCTCGGGGTCGGCGATCCTGATCTCGACGTGCGGGTGGACGCGGCCCACCGTCGACACCCGCCGTTCGAGCGAGTCGTCGGGCCGGGTCTGGGTGGAGATCGGCGAGGTCTCGGTCATCCCGTAGCCGATCGTCACCTCCGTCATCCCCATCCGGTCCACGACCTGCTTCATGACCTCGACCGGGCAGGGCGAGCCCGCCATCATGCCGGTGCGCAGCGAGCTGAGGTCGTACGTCCCCGGCGCGTTCGCGTCGAGCACGGCGAGCTCGGCGATGAACATGGCGGGCACCCCGTAGAGCGACGTGCAGCGCTCGGCCGCGATCGCGGACAGCGTGGCCGCGGCGTCGAACGACGGCGCCGGGTAGACGACGCACGCCCCCCGCGTGGTGGCGCCCAGATTGCCGATCACCATGCCGAAGACGTGGAACAGCGGCACCGGGACGCAGATCCGGTCCCGTTCGGTGTACCGGCACACCTCCCCGATGACGTGGGCGTTGTTGAGGATGTTGTGGTGGCTCAGCGTGGCGCCCTTGGGGTTCCCGGTGGTGCCCGACGTGTACTGGATGTTGATCGCGTCGTGCGGGTCGAGGGCCGCCTGGTGGGCGGCGAGGGCCGCCGGGTCAGCGGTCCGGTCGTACAACGCGTCCCACTCGGCGCTCCCGATCAGCACGACCTGCTCGAGCCCGGGGCAGTCCGGCGCCACCTCGGCGATCATCGCCGCGTAGTCGGACGTCTTGAACGAGCGCGCCGCGACGAGCAGCCGGACCCCCGCCTGGACCAGCACGTACTGCAGCTCGTGGGTGCGGTAGGCCGGGTTGATGCAGACGAGGACGGCGCCGATCTTGGCCGTGGCGTACTGCAGCTGCATCCATTCCGCGCAGTTGGGGGCCCAGATGCCGACGCGGTCGCCCTTGGCGATGCCGCTGCGCAGCAGGCCGTGGGCGAGCGCATCGACCTCGGTGCGCAGCTGGGCGTAGGTGAATCGGCGGCCGGTGGCGTACTCGACCAGCGCGTCCCGGTCACCGTGCGCCGCGGCGGTGCGATCGAGGTTGTCGCCGATGGTCTCCGCCAGCAACGGTGGCTCGGCGGCACCGCGGTCGTAGGACGGGGCGATCTCCGGCTGCCGTACGGCGAACTGCTCGTCGAGGTTGATGGTCGTGGTCATGTGGATGCTCCCAAGGGTTGAGCTGGTGATCAGGCGGCGTTGCGCGCGGCAGGCCGAGCCGTCAGGCGGCGCAGGTAGGCCAGTGCAGGCCAAGGCCGGGCGGCGGGTACGCCGTAGTGGGCGTTCACGTCGACGTCGAACCGGGGGGCGCGGCAGTAGCCGAGCCGCTCGTACAGCGCGACGGCGGTGGTCATGAACGCCGAGGTGTGGAAGGCGAAGACGACCGCGCCCGCCGCGCGCGCCCGGTCTTCCAGCGCCGTCAGCAGCGTCATGGCGACGCCGTGGCCCCGGAAGGCGGGATCCACCGCGAGGCCGCGTCCCCCGGCCCAGCCCGCAGGCCACCCGAATCCCTGCACCGAGGCGTCCGGGTAGAAGGCCGCGTATCCGACGATCGCCTCGTCGACGACCGCGACCAGGAGCTGCCCGTGGTGGGCGTGCCGATCCAGGTCGAGGAGGTCGGCGAGGTACGGCCCCCACACCGCGGGCGGGATGTCGCGCGTGTACTGCCGGTACGCGGTCCGCAGGATGTCGCGGATCGCGGGATGGTCGGCGGGTTCGGCGGGTCGGACCCGGATGGCCTGCTCGTGCATGTCTCGGTCCTCCTGGTCGTGGACGGTCGGCCCGGTTCGTACGGGCTGCAGCACGCCACCCCACCAGGGGCTGTTCACGGGGGTGTCCCAGCTCACAGGGTGAGCCGACGGTCAGGGGAGGGGCTCCAGCGCGGCGAGGGCGCCCGCCGCGTCGCGCCGCGAGGCGAGACCCAGCTTCTGCAGGACAGCGGAGACGTGGTGGTCGACGGTCCGGGTCGAGAGGACGAGCCGGTGCGCGATCTCGGCGTTCGACAGCCCGTCCGCGACGAGTCGCAGGATCTCGACCTGTCGGGAGGTCAGGCGGGCCGAGTTGGCCAGGGTGGCCCGCTGCGGTGCCCGCGGCCGTTGCCGCACGCCGTGGCGGCGCAGCCGCTCACGGACGATCGCCACGGCGGGCAGCGCACCGAGCTGGGTGAGTACCGCGAGCGCTTCGAGGGTCGGCTCGGGTCGGCCGGACTCGGCCAGCTCCAGCGCCCGCTCGTAGGGTCGGCCTGCGCGCTCCCACGCCGCGGCGGCGGCCTGCCACTCGCCGCGCAGCCCGGCGGCCTCGGCCTCGGGGCAGCCGGGGAACGGCTCGACGGGGTGCCCCAGGCGCCGCAGGTGGCGCAGCAACTCGGCGCGGTACCGCTGCCTACCGGGCCGGTCCGTGCGTTCCAGCAGCAGCTCGGGGTAGTGGCCCGCGAGCTCCGGGCGCCCCGTCAACCACGCGTGCTCGATGTGGGCGAGGCCGGTGGGCACCAGCCACAGCAGCACGTCGGCGCGGGCGGCGTGCTCGGCCGCGGCGGCCAGCGCCGCCTCGGCTCCGTCGGCGCCCCGCCGCACCAGCAGGCGGGCCAGCGCGGGCAGCGTCTCGTGGCCGACGAGGCCGATGTCGGCGGCGCCGTCGTCGAGCATTGCGCGTAGGCCCGCCTCCGCCGCCGCCCAGTCGCCGCGCGCGGCCCGCAACCGGAGTCGTCGAGCGTCGATCATGTAGGTGAACAGGGGGAAGTCCCGGTCGCGGCCGTAGGACTCGGCCTGGTCGAGCTCGGCCGCCGCCTCGACGAACCGGCCCAACCGCCACAGCCCCTCGACGAGGTTGTGGAAGCCCCGCATGACGGCTTCGTGGCTCCCGATGCTCCGGGCGAGCTCGATGCTGTGCCGCAGGTCGGCGGCCCCGTCCGCGTCGCCGAGCAGCATGCGGGCCAGGCCGCGGTAGTTGTGGCCGAGCGCGATGAACTCGGCGGCCCCCGCGCGCACGGCCATGGCGAGTGACTCCTCCACCAACGGGAGTCCGGCCTCCTCGCGATCGAGCAGTACGTCGAGCGCGCCGACGTTCATCATCGCGAGCGCGTGCCCGGCGGTATCGCCGTCGGACTCGAGGAGTGTGAGAGCGCGTCGTGCGGAGGCCCGCGCTTCGGCGGGACGCTCGGTGGCCCGCTGCTGGCGGGACAGGATGACCAGCCCGTGCGAGAGTCGCCGCTCGTCACCGATCTCCTCCCACAGGCGGACGGCCTCCTCGGCCTGCTCGGCCGACGCGCGTTGCTCGTTGAGGTTGTTCAACGCCCAGGCGCGCGCCTCGGTGAGGATGGCGCGCCGGATGGGCGCCAGCAGGTGCCCGCGTCGCAGGACCTCGGCGCAACACGCCGCAGCCTGCCGGTAGGCGCCCGCGTCGGCAGCTTGCTTCGCCGCGGCAGGCCCGAAGCGGACGACGGCCTCGTCGTCGCCCGCCCCGATCGCGTGGTGGAGGACGCGGGCGGGGTCGGGCCGGGGCGCCGTGAGCAGCGCGCTCAGCACGCGCCCTTGCAGCTGCATGCTGACGGCCACGGGCAGCGAAGCCGCCACGGCCCGACGGGCGAGCTCGTGCCGGAACGCCACGGCGTCGGTCCCGACCTCCAGAACCCCGGCCCGTTCGGCGTCGGCGATCGGGGCGACATCCCCGATCAGGTTCCAGAGCAGTCCCCACTCGGCCCGACCGGGCACGACGGCGAGCTGGTCGAGCGTCGTCCGGACGGCCGGGCTGAGCCCGCGCACCCGGGCGAGCACCGCGTCGACGACCGTGTGCGGGACCGCCGTGGCGGGGCTGGCGAGCACCTCGGTGACGAAGAACGGGTTGCCGCCCGTCATCTGGTGCAGGTCCACCGCGTCGACGGTGGTGTGCGCGGCGAGCTCCGAGACCGACTCCCTGGTCAGCCTGCGCAAGGACAAGCGGTGCACCGACGCCCCGCCGAGCACGCCGAGGACGCGCTGCAACGGGTGGTTGCGGCCCACCTCGTCGTCGCGGTAGCTCAGCACGAGCACCGCGGGCAGGTCGTGGATGCGGCGGCCGACGAACCGCAGTACGTCCAACGTGGCGCCATCGGACCAGTGCACGTCCTCGATCACGAGCATCGTCGGGCGGTGCGGATCGGCCAACTCCTCGTGCAGCGCGGCGAACACGGCTTCCGGATCGGCCGCGTGGTCCAACGCGTCGGCGAGCCCGCCCGGCGCCGCATAGGCGGCATCCCGCAGCGGTCCGAGCACCCGAGGGGTGAGCAGGTCCTCGCACGCCCCTTCGAGGACCCTCGCCCGCCCGTCGAGCGAGGCCAGGAACGCCCGGATCAGGCTGGTCTTGCCGATGCCCGCCTCGCCCGAGACCACCACCGTCGACCCGTGGCCGCCGATCGCCCCGTCGACGGCCGACCGGAGCACCCGGAGTTCCGTCTGCCGTTCGAGCAGCGGCGTCACCCGGCCATCGTGGCACCCGCGCACGGAAAGCGGCACCGGCGCCGGGCGGTCACCCGGCCCCGATCACCTCGGCTTCCCGGTCGACCGCCCCAGGCCGGTGCACCCCCGACCGGCGCGGCCGGGCCAACGCCACCGGTACGGCAGCGGCCGCGAGGGCGGCACCCCACCACAGGGCGGGCCCGATCCCGGCGAGCAACCCGGCAGAGGACGTCAGGTCGCCATACCCCGCGAAGACCGACGACAGCACGGCGATCCCGACGACGACACCTAGCTCGCGCACCGCGGTGGCGACGCCGGCGGCCTGTCCCTGCTCGGTCGGCGCCACCGCGCCCAGCACGGTGGCGGCCACGGGGGCGAAGACCAACGCCGAGCCCGCGCCCAT
>DATAOO010000225.1:0-36490 GCA_036265695.1 Pseudonocardia sp.
CCCGCGGCCACGTAGGCCGCGTAGTGCTCCTGCCACGGCTCGGCGGCGGCGCTGTGCGGGCCGTCGGCCGGGTCGCCGCGCAGGTGCTTCTCCAGCTCCGCGAGGCAGACCGTCCAGCCCGCGGCGTTGCGGGCCGCGGCCTCGCGCGCCTCCAGCACGTTGAGCAGGGTGAGCACGGCCCCCTCACCGTCCGGCTCCACGGTGAGGTGCAGCTCGTCGCCGCCCCACGTGAACGCCAGCGCCCGCGGCGGGTCGTAGGCGAGGACCGTGCCGCTGGTCTCCTCGGGCAGGTTGGGGTCGTCGCGGAAGGCGATGCGACCGCCCACGCGGGGCTCCAGCTCCACCCGCGAGGGGAACCAGTGCTGCAGCCCTGCGGGCTCGCTCACCGCCGCCCACACCCGTTCGGCGGGGTGCGGGTAGCGGCGCGTGAAGCGGACGGCGGGCCGCCCGTCGTGTTCGACGTAGGTGCCGCGATCGGTCATGGCGAAGTCCCTTCGGTGTCGGCTTCGGTGTCGGCTGCGGTGTCGGCTTCGGTGTCGAGGTAGTCGCCGAGCGCGTCGAGCCGGTCGTTCCACAGCCGTCGGTACGGCGCGAGCCAGGCGTCGATCTCCGCGATCGGTGCGAGGCGCAGGGCGTAGATGCGGCGCTGGGCGTCCTTGCGGACGTCGACGAGCCCGGCCGTGCGCAGCACCCGCAGGTGTTTGGACGCGGTCGGCTGGCTGCACCCCAACGCCTCCACGAGCTGGCCCACCGACCGCGCCCCGCCGCGCAGCTCGTCGAGCAGCGCCCGGCGCTGCGGATCGACGAGTACCGCCCACGTGCTCACGGCCCGAACATACGCCACCACGTATATACGTGGCAAGGCATGTTCGAGGGTTTCCGACGGCGCGGGCGCGTCCTGGGCATACTCGCGCTCGTGGTCCGTTGCTTCGCCGTCCTCGCCGTGCTCACGCTGCTGGTGTCGGGATGTGGCGTCTTCTCGTCGAACGGGCCCGACAAGGCCGCCGAGGCCTTCCTCACCGCGTGGTCGACGGGCGACGTCCCGGCCGCCGCGGCCGCCACCGACGACCCGAGGTCGGCGGCCGACCTGCTCGCGGCCATCCGCACGTCGCTCGCCCCGGCCGGGCTCGCCGGCACGGTGGGACAGGTGCGGGAGGCGACCGACCGGGCCACCGCGTCCGTCGACATGACGTGGGACCTGGGCCAGGGGCGCCGCTGGCAGTACCTCAACCAGCTCGACCTGCGGGCCAGGGAGGACGCGCCGCACGGCTGGCTGGTCCACTGGTCGCCGTCGGTCGTGCACCCGCAGCTCGCCGCGGGCCAACGGCTGGCGCTGCGCACCGAGGACCCCCAACCCGCGCCCGTCGTCGACCGCGGCGGCGCGGCGCTGCTCAACGCCACACCGGTGGTCACCGTGCTGCTCGACCGGCAGGCCGCGGGCAACCTGGCCACGGTCGCGGCCACGCTGGCCACGTCGCTCGGCCCGATCGACCCCGAGATCACCCAGGCGTCGATCACCGACGGCGCGACCAAGACCCCCGACGGGCAGGGCTACACCGTCGCCGTGCTGCGCCAGCCCGACTACCTGCGCGTGAAGAACGCGATCCACGACCTTCCGGGGGTGCGGTTCACCAGCGCGACGCGGCTCCTCGCACCGGACGCCGGGTTCGCGAGCCAGGTGCTGCCCGCCGTCCGGCGCGAGGCCGCGGCCCAGCTGGACGGCACTCCGGGGTGGTCGGTGCTCGCCGTCGACGGCACCGGGAGCCCGATCACGACGCTCCTGGAGACGGCCCCGCTGCCGGGCACCACCGTCGCCACCGGGCTCGACCTGGCCGTCCAGACCGCCGCCGAGGACGCCGTCGAGCCGGTGGCGCAGCCGACGGTGCTGGTGGCCGTGGCGCCCTCGACCGGCGACCTGCTCGCCGTCGCCCAGAACGGCCCCGCCGACGCCGCGGGAGCGATCTCGCTGACCGGGCGCTACCCGCCGGGGTCGACGTTCAAGATGGTCACCGCCACGGCCGCGGTCGCGGGCCTGCACCTCACGCTCGACTCCCCGGAGCCGTGCCCCGGCGTCACCGTGATCGGCGGTCGTCCGGTGCCCAACGAGGGGGAGTTCGACCTCGGCACCGTGCCGCTGCGCACGGCGTTCGCCCGGTCGTGCAACACCACGTTCGCCCAGCTGGGAGCGCAGCTGCCGCCCGACGCGCTGCCCAGCGCCGCGCTGCGGCTGGGGTTGGGCGCGGACTACCGCGTGCCCGGCCTGACGACGGTCACCGGGGCCGTGCCGCCGTCGACCGACACGGTGCAGCGCGCCGAGAACGGGTTCGGGCAGGGGCAGGTCATCGCGACGCCGCTGGGCATGGCGCTGGCCGCGGCCACGGTGGCGCGCGGGGCGAACGTCGTGCCGCAGCTCATCCACGGCCGTCCCACCGAGGTGCTGGCGGCGGCGACGCCACCCGACGGGCCCGCGCTCGACCAGCTCCGGCCGATGATGCGCGCGGTCGTCACCGACGGCACCGCGAAGCTGCTCGGCCGCCGCGGGGAGGTGTTCGGCAAGACCGGCACCGCCGAGTACACCGACGACGGCCGCGCGCACGGCTGGTTCGTCGGCTACCGCGGCGACCTCGCATTCGCGGTGTTGATCGTGGACGGCGGCACGTCCGGCCCGGCCGTGCAGGTGGCCGACCGGTTCCTCGCGGCCCTGGGGTGAATTACTCTGATCGCGTGACCCGCAGCCGGATACCTGCGCTCGCGATCACCGCGGACATCGTCTCGGTGATCGTCTTCGCCGCGGTGGGGCGGGCGAGCCACGACGAATCGGCCGACGTGGTCGGGTTGCTGGCCACGGCCGCCCCGTTCGGCCTCGGCCTCCTCGCCGCGTGGGCCACCCCGGTGGTGCGGGCCCGCCCGGCCGGGCTGGTGGCCGGGCTCGTCGTGCTGGCGGGCACCGTGGCCATCGGGTTGCTGGTGCGCCTGGTGTTCCTCGACCGGTTGCCGCTGTCGTTCGCGGTCATCGCCACCTGTGCGCTCGGCGTGCTGCTGCTGGGTTGGCGCGGCCTCGCCGCCGCCGTCGCCCACCGGGTGGCCCACCGCGTCCGGTAGGCGCACCTACAATCGGGAGCATGCCCACGCGCGCCCTGCTCGTCCCCGGCACCGCCACGCCAGGGCGCCGGGTGCCCGCGCACATCGCCCGGCCGGAGTACGTCGGCAAGGCGGGCCCCGCCCCCAACACGTGGCCCGACGTGCAGCCGCCCGAGGTCATCGAGGCGATGCGGGTGGCGGGCCGGATCGCCGCGCAGGCACTGGCCGCGGGCGGGGCGGCGGTGGCGCCCGGCGTCACCACCGACGAGATCGACCGGGTGGTGCACGAGTTCCTGGTCGACCACGGCGCGTACCCGTCGACGCTGGGGTACAAGGGCTTCCCCAAGTCGTGCTGCACGAGCCTCAACGAGGTGGTCTGCCACGGCATCCCGGACACCACCGTGATCGAGGACGGCGACATCGTCAACATCGACGTCACCGCGTTCATCGGGGGCGTGCACGGCGACACCAACGCCACGTTCCTCGCGGGCGACGTCGACGAGGAGTCCCGGCTGCTGGTCGAGCGCACCCGCGAGGCGACGATGCGGGCGATCAAGGCGGTGCGGCCGGGCCGCGAGCTGTCCGTCGTCGGCCGGGTGATCGAGTCCTACGCGAAGCGGTTCGGCTACGGCGTGGTGCACGAGTACACCGGGCACGGCATCGGGCGCAGCTTCCACGGCGGCCTCGTGGTGCTGCACTACGACGACCCCGACGTCCACATCCCGCTGGAGCCCGGGATGACGTTCACCATCGAGCCGATGATCACCTTGGGTTCGAGCGAGAACGAGAAATGGGCCGACGACTGGACGGTCGTCACCCGCGACGGGTCGCGCACCGCCCAGTTCGAGCACACCATCCTCGTCACAGCGGACGGCTCGGAGATCCTCACCGTGGCGTGATCCGTGCGACCGTGGGGTCATGGCCAAGGTCTACGAGCGCATCGACGCCAAGCTCGCCGCGTTCATCGAAGCGCAGCCGCTCTTCTTCGTGGGCACCGCGCCGCTCGCCGGGGACGGGCTCGTCAACGTCTCGCCGAAGGGCACGCGCGGCACGTTCAAGGTGCTCGACGAGCACACGTTCACCTACCTCGACCTCACCGGCAGCGGCGTGGAGACCGTCGCCCACCTGCGGGAGAACGGCCGCATCTGCGTGATGTTCTGCGCGTTCGACGGCGGGCCGAACATCGTGCGCCTGCACGGCACCGGCCGGATCGTGTTCCGCGAGGACCCGGCGTTCGAGGCCGCGGTCGCCGTGTTCGGGGACGCGGGCGCGGAGCGGCGGCCGCAGGCCCGGGCGGTGATCATCGTGGACGTCGCGCGCGTGTCGGACTCCTGCGGCTACGCCGTGCCCCAGATGGCGTTCGTGGAGGAGCGCGACGTGCTCGACTCCTGGTCGCGCAACCGCGGCCCGGAGAAGCTCGTGGAGTACCGGGCCGCCAAGAACACGACCTCGCTCGACGGCCTGCCCGCGCTGCGCTGAGCGACGTGGTCCGCGTTCAGGACACCGTCTTCTTCGGGGGGAGGGGGATGAAGCCGCTCGTGCGCCGCACGTACTCCGCGTAGCCCGGCCGTCGCTTGCCGATCGAGCGCTCCAGCAGGGCCGCGCCGGTGCCCTTGGCCAGGAGCCACGTCATCAGCGCGGCGCTGACGAGGCCGATGAGGCCTGCCGCGTGGTGCAGCGCGAGCAGCGTGAGCCCCCACCAGATCGCCGCGTCGCCGAAGTAGTTGGGGTGCCGCGTGTAGCGCCACAGCCCGCGGTCCATGACCTTGCCCTTGTTGGCCGGGTCGGCCTTGAACGCGGCGAGCTGGGCGTCGCCGACCGTCTCGAAGAAGAACCCCACCGCCCACGACAGCACGCCGAGCACCGTGACGACGGTGGCGAGCACCCCCGCCGCGGACCCGTACTGCCCGAGCTGCACCGGCCACGAGACCACCCACAGGATCACCGCCTGTGGCACGTAGACCTTGCGGACCAGGTGCGCGACCGGGTTGCCCTTGGCCCGCTCGATGATCTCCACGTAGCGCGGGTCCTCGGGCTTGCCCTGGTTGCGCCGTCCGATGTGCCACGCCAGCCGGACCCCCCACACGCAGGTCAGCACCGTGATCAGCACCTGCCGCCACAGGTCGCCCGCGCCCTGTGCGAGCACCAGCGTGACGACCGCGACCACGGCGAAGCCGAGGCCCCACACCACGTCGATCCCGTCGTGCCGCCCGCCCCGCACCCGGACGGCGACGAACAGCGCGACCGCGAAGGTCGCGACGACGACGAGCGCGGTGACCCACAGGTTGGTCAGCGCGGCACTCCAGGGGTAGGCGGACACGGGGCTCATCCTGTCGGCTCGACGACGTCGGCGCGCTCGGGGTCGCGGCCCAACGTCGACGTCCGCCCGCGCGGCAGGCCCGTCCGGCCGCGGTCGTCGGGCCGCACCATGAGGACCTGGTGCACGCCCATCCGGTTCTCCTCGAACGCCAAGAGCCCGCCCGCGAGGTAGAGCAGCCACACCCGCCACTGCTCCTCGCCGACCAGCGCCACGGCCTCCGCCCGGCGCTCCTGGAGCGTGTCGAGCCAGGGCCGCACCGTCCACACGTAGTGCTCGCGCAGCGAGTGGACGTCCACGACCTCGAGACCGGCCGCCTCCAGCAGGCTGAGCGTGGCGCCGAGCGGCCGCATGTGCATGTCGGGCGCGACGTAGCGCTCCATGAACGGACCGCCGCCCGGGGCGTTGTTCACGCCCGCCGCCCCCCGCGACATCTGCTGCAGCAACACCCTGCCCCGCGGCACTACCAGGCGGTGCAGCCGCCCGGCGTACTCCGGGTAGTTGTGCTCGCCGACGTGCTCGCCCATCTCGATCGACGCCACCGCGTCGAACGGCTCGTCGTCGATCTCCCGGTAGTCCTGCAGCCGGATCTCGACGCGGTCGGCGAGGCCGAGCGCGTCCACCCGGGCCAGCCCGTACGCCCGCTGCTGGACCGACAGCGTCACCCCCGTGGCCCGCACGCCGTAGTGCTGGGCCGCGTGCACGAGCAGCGACGCCCACCCACAGCCGACGTCCAACAGCCGCATGCCGGGCCGGAGCCCGAGCTTGCGGCAGATGAGGTCCAGCTTGTCGCGCTGGGCGTCGACGAGGCCGTAGGACGGCGACTGCTCCTGCGTCCAGTAGCCGCAGGAGTAGGCCATCTGCGGGTCGAGGAGGAAGGCGTAGAAGTCGTTGGAGAGGTCGTAGTGGTGGGCGATCGCGGCGCGGTCGCGGCGGCGGGTGTGCACGCGCCCGTCCAACCGGGCCTCTGACGCGGGTGGCCGCGGCCGCGGGCCGACCGCGCCGAGCCGCACCGCGAGGCGGACGGCGGCGAGCAGGTCCCGGGGGCGGGGCCCGGTGATCTGCCGCGCCTTGGCCAGCGTCCAGAACCGGGAGAGCCCCTCGGCGACGTCGCCGTCGACCGCCAGCTCGCCCGCCACGAACGCCCGCGCCAGCCCCAGCTCGCCCGGGTTCCACAGCAGGCGCCGCAGTGCCCGCCGGTGCCGGATCACGACGACGGGGCCGGTGGCGGCCCCCGCCTCGGACCCGTCCCACGCCCGGATCCGGACGGGCAGCGGCACGCCGAGGAGGCGCTCGACGAGCCCGGCGAGCTGTGGGGCGACCGGCCTCCTCACCGGCGTGCCAGGGAGAACTGGAAGACGTCGAGGTAGCCGACGCGGAAGCCCGCCTCGCAGTAGGCGAGGTAGAACTCCCACATCCGGCGGAACGTGGTGTCGAACCCCAGCGCGGCCACGGTCTCCCAGCGGGAGACGAAGCTCTCCCGCCAGTGCGCGAGCGTCCGCGCGTAGTGCTCCCCGAGGCTGCGCTGATCGGCCAGCCGCAGCGTCGTGTGCGCGGCGAGGTGCTGCTCGATCGCCTGTACGGACGGGATCAGGCCGCCGGGAAAGACGTACTTGTGCATCCACGAGTAGTCGCCGCGCGAGGCGAGCATCCGGTCGTGCGGCATCGTGATCGACTGCAGCCCCACCCGGCCGCCCGGTTTGAGCAGCCGGTCGAGTGCGGCGAAGTACGTCGGCCAGTAGCCCTCGCCGACCGCCTCGATCATCTCGACGCTGACGACGGCGTCGTAGGCCCCGCGCGCCTCGCGGTAGTCGCGCAGCAGCACCTGCACGCGGTCACCGACGCCTGCGGCGGCCAACCGCTGCTCGGCGAGGCGCGCCTGCTCGGCCGAGATGGTGAGCGTGGTGACCCGGGCCCCGCGCTGCGCCGCCCGTGTGGCCAGCTCGCCCCAGCCCGTTCCGATCTCCAGCACGTGCATGTCCGGGCCGACCCCGGCCATGTCCAGGATGCCGTCGATCTTGCGGCGCTGCGCGTCCGCGAGCGACTCGGCAGGACCGGCGAACCACGCCGACGAGTAGCTCATCGTCTCGTCGAGGAACGTCGCGAAGAGCTCGTTGGAAAGGTCGTAGTGGCGGTGGATGTTCTCCCGCGAGCCCGCCACCGTGTTGCGCTCCTCCCGGGGCTGTCGCGCCTCGGCGAAGCGCCGCCCGATCCGTTGCAACAGCGGGGGGATCAGGACCGAGAGCCGGGCCGCGAACGGGGTAAGCAGATCGGCCAGCTCGGACGACGTCCAGTCGCCCACCATGTACGACTCACCGAAGCCGATCTTGGAGTTGCAGCCGAGGCGGTGGAAGAACGCCGCCGGTCGCACGAGCCGCATCACCGGCGAGCCCGGCCCGCCGCGGCCGATGCGCTCGCCGCCCGCGAACACCACGCGCACGGGCAGCGTGTGCACCGCGCGGCGGAACAGGGCCTCCGCGATCCGGGCGCGCAGGGCGGAGTGCGGCGGGGTGGCCAGGCCGGGCCAGACGCCTTCACCCGGCCGTGGCACGAAGTGGTTGTTCGACCGGCGGGCAACGGGATAAGTGGTCATTGGACGCCCTCCTGCGGTGCGTGGCGCGGTCGGGGGATGACGGGGAGGCGGCGCAGCCAGAGCGCGACACCGTGCCTGCGGATGAGGGCCGACGTGCGCAGCGTGACGAGGGGGCGGCGGGCGAGCATGCGGACGAGCGAGCCCGCGGCGGCGGACCTGCGCACCCCGGCCACGGTGGCGACGAGTGCCATCGACCCGTTCTGCCGCAACGTGATCGCGAGGCTCAGCCGCTCGTCGGGCACGGGAAGGTGCATGCGGTACTCGCCGTCGACGGTCAGGAAGGGCGACACGTAGAAGTCCTTCGTCGCCCGCGCCCGGCCCGCGTCGTCGGCGGAGAGGAGGTAGCAGTGCCGTTCGCCGTAGGTGTTGTGGACCTCCGCGACGACGCACGCCCGCGACCCGTCGGGCCGGTGGCACCAGTAGACCGTGAGCGGGTTGAACACGTGCCCGAGCACGCGGGCGTTGGCGAGCATCAGCACCCGGCCGCCGCGCAGGTCGATCCCGTGGCCCGCGAGGTAGCGGTCGAGGTTGTCGCGGATCGTGCCGCGCGGGTCGCCGAGGTGGTCGGCCGCCCGGAACCCGGCGAACGGCCGCAGCCACCGCGGGAGCCGGGGCAGCGCGTCGAGGTCGACCAGCCACAGGTAGGCGCGATGGCGGAAGTCGCGGTGCAGCGCGGCGTGCCGGACGTGGCGCACCTCGACGTCGTAGAGCGCCGTCACCACGCCACCCCCAGCGCCGCCGCCGCGCGCACCCCGGCCGCGCAGCCGTCCTCGTGGAAGCCCCAGCCGTGGTAGGCCCCGGCGAACGCGAGCACGCCGTCGTTGAGCTCCGGCAGCCGCCGCGCCGCCGCGACCGACTCGGGGGTGTAGATCGGGTGCTCGTACTGCATGGTGGCGATCACCCGCCGCGGGTCGACGCGGTCGGCGCCGTTCAACGTCACGACGTAGTCCGCGGGCTCGGCCAGCCGCTGGAGCCGGTTCATGTCGTAGCTCACGAGCACCGGCGCGTCGCGGATCCCGCAGGTGGTCTTGAGGTAGTTCCAGGACGCGCGGGCGGCGGGCCTGCGCGGCAGCACCGACGTGTCGTGGTGGAGCTGGGTGACGTTGCGCGAGTAGCGGAACGCGCCCAACAGCTCGCGCTGGACGGCGGTGGGCGCGGCGAGCAGCGCGAGCGCCTGGTCGGGGTGCGCGGCGACCACGGCCACGTCGGCCCGGTACGCCGTGTCGGCGTCGTCGCGGATCTCCACGCCCTCGGCGGTGCGGGTGAGCGCCCGCACGGGGGTCGACACCGCCACCGAGGCGAGCTCCTTCGCGGCGGCCTCGACGTAGCGCCGCGACCCGCCGACGACCGTGCGCCAGCGCGGCGATCCCGTGACGGCGAGCATCCCGTGGTGGCGCAGGAATGCGAACAGGTAGCGGGCCGGGTAGGCGAGCGACACCGTCTCGCCCGCCGACCACACCGCCGCCACGACCGGCAGCAGGAAGTGCTCGACGAAGTAGCGCGAGTAGCCGCCGATGGCGACGAAGGCGCCGAGCGTGACGTCACCCGCCCGCTCGTCGGCCAGCACCCGGTGGGCGTGCCCGTGGAAGCGCCGCACCTCGGCGAGCATGCGCAGGTAGGCGGGCCGCGTGAGGTTGGACGCCTGCGGGAACAGGCCGCCGAGCCCGCGGGCGCCCGCGTATTCGAGGCCGCAGCCCCCGCACCGCACGCTCATCGACATGTCCGACTCCTGCGTCGCCACGCCCAGCTCGCCGAACAGGCGCAGGAGGTTCGGGTAGGTGCGGCGGTTGTGCACGATGAAGCCGGTGTCGACGTCCACCGTGCGGCCGTCGCCGGTGGGCAGCTCGTGGGTGTGGGCGTGGCCGCCGAGGCGGTCGTCGGCCTCGAAGAGGGTGACGTCGTAGCGGCGTTGGAGGAGGTACGCGGCCGTCAGACCGGCGACGCCGGAGCCCACCACCGCGGCCGTCGGACGGGTCATCGGGCGGACTCCATCTCCCTGAGCTGCGCGGTGAGCCCGTTCGGGGCGGGCTGTGCCAGTGCGTTCGCGATGGCGGGGTCGAGGGGTTCGACGCCTGCGACACCGAGCACGAAGCGCCGCACGAGCGTGTTCCACTCACCGAGTCGCGCGAGCATGAAGTGGCCCGCGCCGGGCAGGTCGAACCGGCAGATCGCGACCCCGGCCGCCTTGGCGCGCAGTGCGTAGCGGTACGACTCGCCGGGGTCGGTGTAGCGCTCGCGGTCGCCGTGGGCGATGAGAACGGTGCGCCCGGCCAGCTGGGCGACCGGGTCGCTGCCGTCCAGCCAGGGCGCCAACGCGCACACCGCGACCACGTTCGGCGCGTCCGCGGCGGCGAGCGCGGCCCGTCCGCCCATCGAGTGCCCGAGCAGCACGACCGGGACCCCCGGGTGCCGCTCGGCCAGCGCTTCGGTGGCCCACCGGGCGTCGACCAGCGCGTCGCGGGCGGGCGCGTTCCACCCACGCACCCGGTAGCGCAGCATGTAGACGGCGGGGCCGCGGCGGGCGAGCATCCGGGCGAAGGGGAGCATCCGGCGGTAGGCCAGCCGTTTGGGCTCGGCGCTCTCGCTGCTGTGGGCCTGTCCGCCGTGCAACACCAGTACGACGGCGCTCGGCCGGGCGGGTGCCGCGCCGACGGGCTCGATGCGGGGGAGGGTTCCAGGCACTCGACCTCATTTCTCTCGGGCCGGTGTTCTCCCGCAGCCCCCGGTGTGGTCGACGGCTGAGAGCGACGTCACACCCCGCCGTACGGCGGGGTGCCCCGACACGATCGTGCCTCCACACGGGATGATCCGCGAGCTGACCAAGGTCCGACAGGAGTGCGCATGAACCCGGTGACCCCGCTGACCGCCCGGGCGAAGCTACGGCTGTCGTTCACCCGCAAGTGGCGCACGGCGGGCTTCTGGTTCGGGCTCGCCATCACGCTGCTGTGGCCGTTCACGATGTTCGGCACGCGGGTGGGCTGGCGCGGTGGGGAGCACCTGCCGCGCACGGGCGGTGCGCTGCTGGCCGCCAACCACGTCTCGTTGGCCGACCCGATCTTCGAGGTGGCGTTCTGCGTCAGCCACGGCCGCATGCCGCGGTTCCTCGCGAAGGCCGAGCTGTGGAACATCCCGGTGGTGCGCTCGGTGCTGGGCAAGGGCGGCCACATCCCGGTCTACCGGGAGTCCGCCCGCGCGGGCGACGCCTACCGCGACGCGATCGCGGCCATCCAGCGCGGCGAGATCGTCGTGTTCTACCCGGAGGCCACCTACACCGCCGACCCCGACGGCTGGCCGATGAAGGCGAAGAACGGGGTCGGGCGGATCGCGCTGGTCACCGGCGCACCGGTGATCCCGATCGCGAACTGGGGCACCCAGCACGTCGTACCGCCGGAGAAGCTGCCGCGGCTGTTCCCGCGCAAGCGGGTCACGATCGTGGCGGGCCCGCCCGTCGACCTCTCGCAATGGGAGGGCGGGCCGCGCACACGTACCGCGCTGAACGGCGTCACCGCGGCGATCATGACCGAGGTCACGCGGCTCGTGGGGGAGATCCGCGGCGAGACGCCCCCCGCGGAGCCCTTCGATCCGGCGGCCTGAGCCGCTACTTGACGGCGAGGCGCTCCAGGCGCCGCGGCGTGGGCCAGCGCACCGACGAGGCCCAGCCGAGCTTCTCGAACGCCTGGATCACCCGCGCGGAGATGTCGACCTGGCCGCGCTGCACGCCGTGCCGAGCGCACGTGGGGTCGGCGTGGTGCAGGTTGTGCCACGACTCGCCGAAGGACAGGACCGCCAGCGGCCAGACGTTGCGGGAGTGGTCACGCGCGGCGAACGGCGCGTCGCCGATCATGTGGCAGATCGAGTTGATCGACCACGTGACGTGGTGCAGCAGCGCCACCCGCACGAGGCCCGCCCAGAAGAACGCGGTGAGCGCGCCCCACCAGGACCAGGTCAGCAGGCCGCCGAGCAGCGCGGGTACCAGCAGCGTGGCCACCGACAGCAGGACGAACGACCGGTTCACGCGCATGACGTCGCGATCGGCGAGCAGGTCGGGGGTGAAGCGCCGCTCGTTGGTCTGGTCGCGGCTGAACAGCCAACCGGTGTGCGAGTGCCAGAAGCCGCGCGCCAGCGCCGCCGGGCCGGTGCCGAACAGCCACGGGGAGTGCGGGTCGCCCTCCTTGTCGGAGAACGCGTGGTGGCGCCGGTGGTCGGCCACCCAGTCGATGACCGGGCCCTGCATGGCCAGGCTGCCCGCCACCGCCAGCGCGATGCGCAGCGGCCGCGCGGCCTTGAAGGAGCCGTGGGTGAAGTAGCGGTGGAAGCCGACGGTGATGCCCAGGCCGCTCACCACGTAGAAGACGGCGGCAATGGCGACGTCCGCCCACCCGAGGCCCCATCCCCACGCGAAGGGGACGGCGACGATGAGCGCGAGCAGTGGAACCACCACGAACACGTACACCCCGATCTGCTGCGCGATGCCGCGCCTGCCGTCGAGGATGGGCTGGGGGCCCGGCGGTTTGGTCGGGCTCTCGGCGACGGTCATGTGGTCCTCTCTGGGTAAGGGTCACCTACCTCTCCTGTCTACAGGCAATCGGAGGCAGGCGACACCGCAGAACGGTCAAAGATCGAGCCCCAGGAGTGCGTTCTCCACCACTTCCGGCAGTCCGGGGTGGATCCAGTACTGGCCTGCCGCCATCTCCTTGGCGCCCAACCCGAACGACATGGCCTGGATCACAGGCTGGATCAACGTGGACGCCTGCGGGCCCATGATGTGGGCGCCGAGCAGCTCGCCGGTGGTCCGGTCGGCGATCAGCTTGCAGAAGCCGGACTGGTCCACCATCGCCCAGCCGTAGGCGACGTCGGCGTACTCCTGCACCTTCACGACGTAGTCGAGGCCCATCGCCCGGCACTGCCCCTCGGTGCGGCCGACCGACGCGATCTGCGGGTCGGTGAACACCGCCGACGGCACGAAGCGGTGGTCGGTCCGCCGCGGCGAGCCCGGGTGCAGGAGGTTGTGCTGCACCACCTTCGCCTCGTGGTTGGCGACGTGCTTGAGCTGGAACGGCGAGCTCGCGTCGCCGAGCGCGAAGACCCCGTCGACGGAGGTGCGCTGCTGGTCGTCGACCAGTACCCGGCCCTCCCGGTCGGCCTCGATGCCCGCCTTCTCCAGGTCGAGGAGGTCGCCGTTGGGGACGCGGCCCGCGGCCACCAGCAGCGTGTCGCCGCGCACCACCGTGCCGTCGAGCAGCGTCAACGCGACCTCCGACCAGTCGCCGCGAGCGGTGGCGACCGGCTGGCCGAGGTGGACGTCCCACCGCTCGCAGGCCAGTCGGGTGAAGCGCTCGGCCACCGTCTCGTCCTGGTTGCGCAGCAGCAGCGAGCTGCGGCCGATCATCGAGACCCGGGCGCCGAACGCGGAGAACACGTGCGCGAACTCGGCCGCGATGTAGCCGCTCCCGACGATCACCAGGTGTTCGGGCACCTCGTCGATGCGCATGATGGTGTCCGACGTGTGGTGCGGCACGTCGCGCACCTCGTCGGGGACCACCGGCCGTCCGCCGGTGGCGATCACGATGCGGTCCGCGCTGATCTCGACGTGCTCGTCGACGGCGACCTGCTTCGGGCCGGTGAACCGGGCGTGCCCGTCGTAGAGGGTGAAGTTCGGGCTGCGGTTGGCCCGGTAGTCGTGGCCGTCGACCGAGATGGGGTCGATGCGGCCGAAGATGCGGTCGCGGATGTCGCGCCAGCGCACCTTGTCCAGCGTGGCGTCGATGCCGAGGCGGCCCGCGTGCCGGATGTGCTGGGCGATGTCGGCCGGGTAGACGTACATCTTCGTGGGAACGCAGCCCACGTTGATGCAGGTGCCGCCGAACGTGCCGTGCTCGACCATGGCGACGTCGAGATCGGCGAAGCGGTGGTCGACGATCGAGTTGCCGGAACCGCTCCCGATGATCAGGAGATCATGATGGCGCACGGGCCCACGGTAACTCGCGGAAACATGCACGACGGCTTCTGCGTTGACGTGGGAGCATGACTGACACGATGACTGAACCCGTATTCACATCAGGCGATCTCGACCTGGAGGAGCGCTCCTCGCTCCGCCGGGTCGCGGGCCTGTCCACCGAGCTCACCGACGTCACCGAGGTCGAGTACCGGCAGCTCCGCCTGGAGCGCGTGGTGCTCGTGGGGGTGTGGACGTCAGGCACGTCCGCGCAGGCCAACGCGTCGCTGTACGAGCTGGCGCGGCTCGCCGAGACCGCGGGCTCCCAGGTGCTCGACGGCCTCATCCAGCGGCGCCCGCAGCCCGACCCGGCCACGTACATCGGCTCCGGCAAGGTCGACGAGCTGCGCTCCGCGGTGCAGGCGGCCGAGGCCGACACCGTGATCTGCGACGGCGAGCTCTCACCCGGCCAGCTGCGGCAGCTGGAGGACAAGCTCAAGGTCAAGGTGATCGACCGCACGGCCTTGATCCTCGACATCTTCGCCCAGCACGCCCGCTCCCGCGACGGCAAGGCGCAGGTCGAGCTGGCGCAGCTGTCCTACCTGTTGCCGCGCCTGCGCGGTTGGGGTGAGGCGCTGTCCCGGCAGGTCGGTGGCCGCGCCGCGGGCGGCGTCGGCATCGGTGGGCGCGGGCCCGGCGAGACCAAGATCGAGCTGGACCGCCGCCGCATCCGCACCCGCATGGCGAAGCTGCGACGCGAGATCGGCGCCATGAAGCAGGTCCGCGACACGCAGCGCGGCGCGCGTCGGCGGCACGAGGTGCCGTCCGTCGCGATCGTCGGCTACACCAACGCGGGCAAGTCGAGCCTGCTCAACGCGCTCACCGACGCGGGCGTGCTGGTCGAGGACGCGCTCTTCGCCACCCTCGACCCCACCACGCGCCGCGCGACCACGGCCGACGGGCGCAACTACACGCTCACCGACACCGTCGGCTTCGTCCGCCACCTGCCCCACCAGCTCGTCGAGGCCTTCCGCTCCACGCTCGAGGAGACGGCCGCGGCCGACCTGCTCGTGCACGTGGTCGACGCCTCCGACACGCTGCCGGAGGAGCAGATCGCGGCCGTGCGCGAGGTGCTCGTCGAGATCGGCGCGGAGCACGGCGCGATGCCGCACGAGCTGCTGGTCGTCAACAAGACCGACGCGGCAGACGACCTCCAGCTCGCCCGGCTGCGCCACCTGCTGCCCGGCGCGGTGTTCGTCTCGGCCCAGCGCGGCGACGGCATCCCGCTCCTGCGGGAGCGGATCGCCGAGCTGCTGCCCCGGCCCGAGGTCGAGCTGGAGCTGCTGCTGCCCTACCCGCAGGGCTCGCTGGTCGCCCGGGTGCACGCCGAGGGCGAGGTGCTCAGCGAGGAGCACACCCCCGACGGCACCCTGCTGCGCGCCCGGGTGGGCCCCGACCTGGCCCCGGTGGTCCTTCCCTACGTCACCGAGGCCACCCGGCGCTGAGGGACGTGACGGCTGGGTTACCGATCGTCCCGGCGTGGTGTTCCGGGGGCGGCGCCCGGCTAGCGTGACGCTCGGCCGGGAGGAGCGCGCGTGCCGATCGTCACCGGTTACGAGGACACCCCCGGCGGGCACGACGCCCTCGTGCTGGGGGCCCAGCTCACGCGCCTGACGGGACTGGGCGCGATCGTCGCCACCGTGTACCCGTCCGACGGGCGTGGCCTGGCAGGCGCCGCCGCGCGCGACGATGCCCACTGGCTGCCCCGGGCGCGCAGGATCGCGCTCGCCCGGTTCAGCCGTGCCCGCGAGTTCATCGGCGCGGGCTGGGGCCACGAGGAGCCGGAGTTCATCGCGCTCGGGCCGGGCCCGGTCGCTGGCGTGCTCACCGACTACGCCGACGAGGTCGGCGCCGCGGTGCTCGTGGTCGGCTCGACGGGGCACGGCCTGCTGGGCCGCATCGCACCCGGGCGGACCGTGCAGCGGCTGCTGCCCACCAGCCGCTGCCCCGTGGCGATCGCCCCCCGCGGCTACCGGCACACCGCGGGCGCGGGCATCCTCTCCGTCGCGGTTGCCTACGACGGCTCGCCCGCCGCCGACCGCGCCGTGGCGACGGCCGTGCACCTCGCCAGCCGCACGGGCGCGGTGCTGCGGTTCGTCACGGTGGCGCCGACCCGTGAGGACGAGCCCGCGGCCCGGGTGCTCGCGCACAAGGGCGTGGCGTCGGCGCCGCTGGAGATCGACGCGCTCGCCGACGTGGTGGTCGGGCCGGTGACCCGCATGCTCGCCGACCTCCCGGAGCGCGCCGACGTGCTGGTGATCGGCTCGCGCGGCTACCGGTTCATGCGGCGGCTGTTGCTCGGCGGCGTGGCGGGCGCGTTGGTGCGCAACGCCCGCTACCCCGTGGTGGTCGTGCCGGGCGTGGACTGACGCTCACAGGCGCCGCAGCACCGCCACCACGCGGCCCAGCACCGTGGCGTCGTCGCCGGGGATCGGCTCGTAGGCGGGGTTGGCGGGCATCAGCCAGTTGTGCCCGTCGCGGCGCCGGAACGTCTTCACCGTGGCCTCGCCGTCGATCATGGCGGCCACGATCTCGCCGTTCTCGGCCACCGGCTGCTGGCGCACGACCACCCAGTCGCCGTCGGTGATCGCCGCCTCGATCATGGAGTCGCCGCGCACGTGCAGCAGGAAGAGCGTGCCCTCGCCGACGATCTCGCGCGGCAGGGGGAACACGCTCTCCACGGCCTGCTCGGCGAGGATCGGACCGCCCGCCGCGATGTTGCCCAGCAGCGGCACGAACGCGGGCTGCGGGTGCAGGTCGCCCGATGCCAGGCCACCCGCCGTGTCGGCGGTGTCCTCCAGCGGCGGGTGCGGCTGCTCCTCGGGGAGGCGCACGTCGACGGCGCGGGTGCGGTTGGGGTCGCGGCGCAGGTAGCCCTTCCGCTCCAGCGTGCGGAGCTGGTGGTGCACCGACGAGGTGGACTGCAGCCCGACCGCGTCGCCGATCTCGCGGACGCTCGGCGGGTAGCCGTGCTCGTCGACCCACTCGCGGATGACGCGCAGCACCTTGCGCTGCCGGGCCGTGAGCCGGGGGTCGGGGAAGGGGCGGACGTCCGCGGCCCCGCGGGCGGCCCCGCTCTCGGCACCACGGCCGGTCTCGGGCTCGTCGGCTGCCATGTTGTGTGCTCCTCCTCGAACGTGCTGCCGGTGCTCGCGCGGCGCCTGTCGCTCCCGACCGTGTCCACGCTGGTCGGAACGGTGCTCTGCGCGCCTTCGCGGACGACCGTAGCCCTCCGGACGATGATCGCCAAACACATGTTCGAACGACACGCGCACTTTTCTCCAACTTTGTCGGTGCCGGGTGGTAGACACCCCGCAGGCGTTCTTCGAACGCGTGTTTGGGCGAGAGAGCGGTCGGGAGAGGGTGGCGGGGATGAGGGAGCGCGTGCACGGCCACATCGGGATCGACCTCCCGGTGTCGGGGGAGCAGGGGGCGGATCGGGGCGTCCGGCCGCCGAAGCGGCGGGCGCCGGGGCCCCGTCCCGTCCGGCCGTACGTCCCGGTCGCGGCGGTGCGCCGCGACGGTGCCACCGCCGTCCGCCGCCCGGCCGATCCCGCCTCCGTCGAGCGCGACGGCGGCCGTGCTCCGGGCGCGCCCGGCGCTGATGCCGCGCTCGGCGCTGGTGCCGCGCTCGGTGCGGCGGGCGCGCGGCCTTCCGAGGGCGGCCGCGGTGGCGTGGATGCGCGCGGTGCGGTGGATGCGCGCGGTGCGGTGGATGTGCGCGGTGGCGTGGATGTGCGCGGTGCGGTGGATGCGCGCGGTGCGGCCGGTCGGGCGGCTGTTGCCGCGTGGGGCAGCGGCACAGGGCGTGCCGGTGCGGTGGTGGATGGAGGCGTCGTGGGCGGCAGTGCGGTGCGCACGGTTGGCGCAGCAGGTGGCGTGGCGGCTCCGCTGGGCAGGATCGGTGGCGCAGTCGGTGACGGGGCCGGCGGCGGGGTGGGTGCCGGTGTTGCGGCAGCTTCCCTGGGCGCAGTCGGTGGCGGGATCGGTGGCGCCGTCGGTGGCGCCGTCGGTGGCGCGGGCCGGGGGTGTGGGTCGGTGGCGGGGCGGCGGCCGCCGCGGCGGTCGGCGGGGCCGCGGCTCCTGGTCACGCGCCCGGGCAGGCCCGCGCCGCGCCGCGGGGACCGCGTCCGCCGGTTCCTGGCCGGGCTCGCGCTGGTGCTCGTGGCCGCCGCCGTGGTGGTCGGCCTCGGTCGCATCGCGGACGTCGCCGCCCAGTCCCGGGCCGCCGAGGCGCCCACGGTCAGCCAGGCCGATCAGGTCGGCCAGGTCACCGTCGGCCGGGTCGGCGTCGGCGAGGTCACCGTCACGGTCACCACCGAGGCCACCGTGTGGGATGTCGCCGACCGGGTCGCGCCCGGCGCGTCCGGCCCGGAGCGGGCCGCGCTGGTCGACCGGATCGTCGCCGCCAACGCGCTCACGTCGTTACGCGTGGCGCCGGGCACCGTGCTGCGGGTACCCCTCTGAGGGGGCCGAGTGGCCGTGGATGATGACGCTGCGCGCAGGCCCGGAAACGCCCTGACAACGCCTCTGCCGCCGGGCGGCGGCCGGTGCGCCCGTTCGGGCGACTCGCCATAACGATGGGGGTCATCACTTCCACTGACCCCACATCTTGTGGTTACACTCGTGTTGTTCGACTACCGGTGGGGTTCGCTCCGCCGGTCCGGGGAGGGGGGTGCGTTGCTGTGCGATGTCCGTTCTGTCGGCACTCGGACTGCCGCGTGATCGACTCCCGAGAGGTCGACGACGGGCAGGCCACCCGCCGTCGCCGCTCCTGCGCCGCCTGCGGGCGGCGGTTCACCACGGTCGAGGAAGCCGTCCTCGCGGTCGTCAAGCGCAGCGGCGTCACCGAGCCGTTCAGCCGCGAGAAGGTCGTGAGTGGCGTCCGGCGCGCCTGCCAGGGCAGGCCCGTCGACGAGGACGCGCTCGCCCAACTCGCCCACCGCGTGGAGGAGACCGTCCGGGCCGGGGGCGCCGCCGAGGTCCCCAGCCACGAGGTCGGGCTCGCCATCCTCGGTCCACTGCGCGAGCTGGACGAGGTGGCGTACCTCCGCTTCGCGAGCGTCTATCGCTCGTTCTCCTCCATAGAAGACTTCGAGAAGGAGATCGCCGATCTCCGCCGCCCCGGCGGAGATACGAGCTCCTGAACCCCTCGCCGGTGTCCGGGTGCCCCACACCCGGCCAGCGGGCCGAGGGCCGCACCATGTCCAACCCCCATGTCCAACCCCATGTCCCACCGCACGTCCACAACGTGTCCGCCACCGTCGCCGGGCACGCCGCACTGCCAGCACGCCATCGCCGACCACGGCGCGCCGAACCCCAGACGGCGCGCCGCAGGAAGAGGAACAGCATGACCGAGATCGTCGGGACCACGCACGGATCAGGCGCAGAGGGATCGGGCGCGCCGGGATCCGGTGGGCGCGGCAAGAAGGGCGCGGGCGGGGCCAAGCGGCCCGGGCTCACCATCGAGCGCATCCACACCACGCCCGGCGTGCACCCGTACGACGAGGTCACCTGGGAGCGCCGGGACGTCGTCATGACCAACTGGCGCGACGGCTCGGTCAACTTCGAGCAGCGCGGCGTCGAGTTCCCGCAGTTCTGGTCGATCAACGCCACCAACATCGTCACGAGCAAGTACTTCCGCGGCGCGGTCGGCTCCCCGCACCGCGAGTCCAGCCTCCGCCAGCTGATCGACCGGGTGGTCACGGTCTACCTCCGCGCGGGCCGCGAGCACGGTTACTTCGCCACCGAGGCCGACGCGGAGGTGTTCGGCCACGAGCTCACCTGGATGCTGCTCCACCAGGTGTTCAGCTTCAACTCGCCGGTCTGGTTCAACGTCGGCACCACCAGCCCGCAGCAGGTCTCGGCCTGCTTCATCCTCGCCGTCGACGACACGATGGAGTCGATCCTCAACTGGTACCGGGAGGAGGGGCTGATCTTCAAGGGCGGGTCGGGCTCGGGCCTCAACCTCTCGCGCATCCGGTCGTCGAAGGAGCTGCTCTCCTCGGGCGGCACCGCGTCCGGGCCGGTCTCGTTCATGCGCGGCGCCGACGCCAGCGCGGGCACGATCAAGTCCGGCGGCGCCACCCGGCGGGCCGCGAAGATGGTCGTGCTCGACGTCGACCACCCCGACATCGAGGAGTTCGTGCTCACCAAGTCCAAGGAGGAGGCGAAGATCCGCGTGCTGCGCGACGCGGGCTTCGACATGGACCTGGGTGGCTCCGACATCACGTCGGTGCAGTACCAGAACGCCAACAACTCGGTGCGGGTCACCGACGAGTTCATGCGCGCCGTCGAGTCCGACGCCCAGTTCGGGCTGCGGGCCCGCATGACCGGCGACGTCATCGAGACCGTCGACGCCCGGAAGCTGTTCCGCACCATCGCGCAGGCCGCGTGGGAGTGCGCCGACCCCGGCATCCAGTACGACGGCACGATCAACGACTGGCACACCTGCCCCGAGTCGGGCCGGATCTCCGCGTCCAACCCGTGCTCGGAGTACATGCACCTGGACAACAGCTCCTGCAACCTGGCCTCGCTCAACCTCCTCACCTTCCTGGGCACCGACGGCCAGTTCGACGCGGCCCGTTTCCAGAAGTGCGTCGAGCTGATCATCACGGCGATGGACATCTCGATCTGCTTCGCCGATTTCCCCACCGAGCCGATCGGTGACACCACGCGGAAGTTCCGCCAGCTCGGCATCGGCTACGCCAACCTCGGCGCCCTGCTCATGGCCACCGGGCACGCCTACGACTCCGAGGGCGGCCGCTCGCTCGCCGCCGCCATCACCTCGCTGATGACGGGCGCGGCCTACAAGCGCTCCGCCGAGCTCGCCGGCGTGGTGGGCCCCTACCAGGGCTTCGCCCGCAACGCCGAGTCCCACCAGCGGGTCATGCGCAAGCACGCCGCCGCCAACGACGACGTGCGCACGTTCCCGTCCAGCGCCCCCATCCACCGGCTGGCCACGAGCGTCTGGCAGGAGTGCCTGCAGGTCGGTTCGCGCAACGGCTGGCGCAACGCGCAGGCGTCCGTGCTCGCGCCCACCGGCACGATCGGGCTGGCCATGGATTGCGACACCACCGGCATCGAGCCCGACCTGGCGCTGGTGAAGTTCAAGAAGCTGGTCGGCGGCGGCTCGATGCAGATCGTCAACCAGACCGTGCCGCGCGCGCTCGACCTGCTCGGCTACCAGACCGAGCAGGTCGAGGCGATCGTCGAGTACGTCGGCGAGCACGGCCACGTCATCGACGCCCCGGGGCTGCGGCCCGAGCACTACGAGGTGTTCGACTGCGCGATGGGCGCCCGGTCGATCGCGCCGATGGGCCACGTGCGGATGATGGCCGCGGTGCAGCCGTTCCTGTCGGGGGCGATCTCCAAGACGGTGAACATGCCCGAGTCGGCCACCGTCGAGGAGGTCGAGGGCATCTACCGGGAGGGCTGGAAGCTCGGCCTCAAGGCGCTCGCGATCTACCGCGACAACTGCAAGGTCGGCCAGCCGCTCTCGGCGGGCAAGTCGGCCAAGGCCGACGGGGAGAAGGCGGACAAGCCGCTCGAGGCCCGCCCCGTGCGGCGGCGCCTGCCCAAGAAGCGCCCCAGCCAGACCGTGTCGTTCACCGTCGGCGGCGCGGAGGGCTACCTCACCGCCGGCTCCTACCCCGACGACGGGCTCGGCGAGATCTTCGTCAAGCTGGGCAAGCAAGGCTCCACGCTCTCCGGCGTGATGGACGCGTTCTCGATGTCGATCTCGGTGGGCCTGCAGTACGGCATCCCGCTCGAGTTCTACGTCTCGAAGTTCTCCAACCTGCGGTTCGAGCCCGCGGGCATGACCGATGACCCCGACCTGCGCATCGCCACCAGCGTGCTCGACTACCTCTTCCGCCGCCTCGCGCTCGACTACCTGCCCTACGAGAAGCGCGCCCAGCTGGGCATCTTCTCGGCGGAGGAGCGTTCGGCGCAGGTCAGCGACGCCTACGACGTCGACGTCGAGGGCCTGCGCACGGGTGTCGACGTCGAGCAGGCGCCGCACACGGTGGTGGCGGGCGCCAGCCCGGCGCCGGTGGAGGTCGGCAGCTCCACCGAGCTGCTCGAGCTGCGCCTGGGCAAGGCCGCCGACGCGCCGCTGTGCATGACCTGTGGCACCAAGATGCGGCCCGCGGGCAGCTGCTACCTCTGCGAGGGCTGCGGCTCCACCAGCGGCTGCAGCTGACGGTCGCCGGGAGGCACGGATCTGTCGTCGTCGCGACGGATCCGTGCCTCCCGCACGTCCGGGCCCTACTGTGGACGGCGTGGGCGAGGTGCGAGCCCACGATCGGACGCAGCAGCGCAGCGAACGCGGCTGACGTGCGCCAGCGAGGAGGACGCGTGAGCAACACCGCCGTCGATACGCCGGTCGAGGTGTGTGCCGCCGCCGCATCGGCGGGCCCGGTGCGCGAGCTGCTGCCCGCCCGGGCGGTGCCGCTGGGCGCGGGGACGATCGTGCGCAGGCTGTTGCCGACGCTCGGTCGCCGGATGGTCGGCGCCTGGTGCTTCGTCGACCACTACGGGCCCGACGAGATCATCGCCCGCCCGGGCATGCAGGTGCCGCCGCACCCGCACATCGGGCTGCAGACCGTGAGCTGGATCCTCGACGGCGAGGTCCACCACCGCGACAGCCTCGGCAGCGACCTCGTGATCCACCCCGGCGAGCTCGGCCTCATGACGGCGGGCAGCGGCATCGCGCACTCCGAGGTGTCACCGCACGCGCACGGCCCGGTGCTGCACGGCGCCCAGCTGTGGGTGGCGCTGCCGGACGCCGACCGGGCGGTCGCACCGGCCTTCGACCACCACGCGGGTCTCCCGGTGTTCACCGCGCCCGGCATGCGGGCCACGGTGCTGCTCGGCGACGTCGACGGCGCCTCCTCACCGGGCCGTGCCTACACCCCGATCGTCGGCGTGGACGTCGAACTGCACGGGCCCGCGCGGCTGCCGCTCACACCCGAGTTCGAGCACGCGGTGCTCACGGTCTCCGGCACGCCGGAGGTCGACGGCGGCCCGCTCGCCCCGGGATCGCTCGGCTACCTCGGCTCCGGCCGTTCGGAGCTGCGCCTGGCCGCCGACGCGCCCGCCCGCCTGCTCGTGCTGGGCGGTGAGCCGTTCGCGGAGCAGATCGTGATGTGGTGGAACTTCGTCGCCCGCAGCGGCGAGGAGGTGGCGGCCGCCCGCGAGCGGTGGCAGCACGGCGGCTTCGCCGCGGTACCCGACTCCGGCCGCGCCCTCGACGCTCCGGAGCTGCCGCCCTCCCGACTGGTGCCGCGCGGTCGGGTGCGCTGATCGCCACATCCGTTCGGCCCACCCGGTGTCGTTCACGTAGGGTCGCTAAGTGATCGAGGACGACGACCTGTCCGGCGCGGGTGACTGGACCCGCCCCGGCGTGTACCGCTGCGCTCCCGACGTTTACCGCATCCCCCTCCCGCTCCCGATGGACGGGCTGCGCGCCGTGAACGTCTACGCGATCCGCCACGGTGACGAGATCACCGTGATCGACGCGGGCTGGTCCATCCCAGAGGCCCGCGACCTGCTCGGGGTCGCGCTCGGCGAGCTGGACGCCGGGTTCGGCGACGTGCACCGCTTCCTCGTCACGCACATCCACCGCGACCACTACACGCAGGCCGTCGCCCTGCGTCGCGAGTTCGGGATGCGGGTGGCGCTCGGCCGCGGCGAGCAGCGCGGCCTCGAGACGATCAACGACCCGGACCAGCCCGAGGGGCCGATCATGGCGGCCCGGCTGCGGCGCGCGGGCGGGGAGGCGGTGTTGGCGAAGCTGTCCGGGCTCCGATCGCCGCACCTCGACATGTCCGACTGGGCGGCCCCCGACGACTGGATCGACGACGGCGAGCGCCTGGCGGTGGGGGAGCGCACGCTCGTCGCCGTCGAGACCCCCGGCCACACCCGCGGCCACCTGGTCTTCGCCGACGAGGCGGCGGACATCGTGTTCTGCGGCGACCACGTGCTGCCCCGGATCACGCCGTCGATCGGCCTGGAGCCCGACCCGAAGGTGAGCCCGCTCGCCGACTTCCTCGCGTCGCTCGAGCTGATGCGCAAGCGGCCGGACGCCCGGATGCTGGCCGCGCACGGGCCGGTCGGGATGCGGGTGCACGAGCGCGTCGACGAGCTGATCGCCCACCACGCCCGCCGCCTCGACGCCACCCTCGCCGCGCTCGCCGAGGGCCGCAGCACCGCGTACGCCGTGGCGGGCGCGATCACCTGGACCCGGCGGGAACGCACGCTCTCCGAGCTCGACCCGTTCAACGAGATGCTCGCGACGTTGGAGACGATGGCGCACCTCGAGGTGCTCGTCGAGCGCGGGCGCGCGATCCGCACCGAGGAGGACGGGGTGGCGCACTACACAACCTGATCGAACGATCTCGGGCGTGTCGGGGTTGGTTCCGCGGGCCCGGACCGGCAAACTAACGATCACAACCTGGGCAGGCCGCCACGGGTCGAGGACGTAGGGGAAGACGTTCCTCGTCTGTCATGGAGGTCTGCAGTGGAAGCACGCGGCGTGATTTTCGTCCACTCGTCGCCGACTGCGGTATGCCCGCACGTCGAGTGGGCGATCTCTGGCGTGCTCGGGACCAAGGTCTCCTTGCACTGGACCGAGCAGCCTGGTTCGCCGGGGCAGATGCGCGCCGAATGCACGTGGGCCGGGCCCGTGGGCAGCGGCGGCGCGCTCGCGGGCGCGCTGCGGGCGTGGACGATGCTCCGCTTCGAGGTGACCGAGGAGCCCACCCCGGGCGTCGACGGTGAGCGGTTCTGCCACGTGCCCACGCTGGGTCTGTGGCGCGGGCGCACCAGCGCGAACGGCGACGTCGTGGTGGCGGAGGACCAGCTGCGCTCGATGCTCGCCGACACGCCGTTGCCGCAGGTGCCGCTGCGGATGCGCGAGCTGCTCGGCGAGCCCTGGGACGAGGCGCTGGAGCCCTACCGGCTCGCGGGCGACGGCGCGCCCGTCACCTGGCTGTACCAGGTGGGGTAGGCAGGCGTGGGCCGGTGCGGCCCACGCCCGCGGTCACGCCTTGGTGATCGCCACCGCGACGTTGTGCCCGCCGAACCCGAACGAGTTGCACAGCGCTGCGTCGATCTCGACCTTGCGGGGCTCGCCCGCCACGACGTCCAGCTCGACACCCGGGTCGAGCTTCTCCAGGTTGAGCGTGGCCGGGATGACCCCGTCGCGGATCGACAGCAGCGTGACGATGCTCTCCACCGCCCCCGCCGCCCCGACGGTGTGCCCGAGCGACGACTTGGGCGCGGTGAGCACGACGTGGTCGCCCAGCGCCTGCTGCACGGCCTTCGCCTCGCCGGGGTCGCCCGCGACCGTGGAGGTGGCGTGGCAGTTGACGTGGTCGATGTCGGTGACGGTGAGCCCGGCGTCGGCTACGGCCTTGGTCATCGCCCGCTTCTGCCCGCTGCCACCGGGATCGGGCCCGGTGATGTGGTAGGCGTCGGAGGTGATGCCGTAGCCCGCGATACGCCCGAGCACCGTGGCGCCGCGGGCGGCGGCGTGCTCGGCCCGTTCGAGGATCATGATGCCTGCGCCTTCGCCGAGCACGAACCCGTCGCGCTCCGCGTCGAACGGCCGCGACGCGCGCTCGGGCTCGTCGTTGCGCTGCGAGAGCGTGCGGGCCTGCACGAACCCGGCGACGGTGATGCCGGTGATGCAGGCCTCGGCCCCGCCCGCGATCACCACGTCGGCCTCGCCCGCGCGCAGCAACCGCACCGCCCAGGCCAGCGCCTCGGCCCCGGACGCGCACGCCGACACCGGCGAGTGCACGCTCGCCTTGGCCTTGAACTCGAGCCCCACCCACGCGGCGGGCCCGTTGGGCATGAGCATCGGGACGGTGAGCGGGGAGACCTTGCGCAGACCGGGACCCTCCAGCAGGTCGTCCTGCTCGAGCAGCGTGACCGCGCCACCGATGCCGGTGCCGATCACGACCGCGAGCCGCTCCGGGTCGACCGACTCGCCGGGTTCGCCCAGGCCCGCATGGGCCCACGCCTCCTTGGCGGCGACGATCGCGACCTGCTCACAGCGATCCAGCCGACGGGCCTGCACCCGGGGGATGACGTCGAGCGGGGAGACCGCGAGGGGGGCGGCGATCTGGACCGGCAGGTTGAACCGGCTCACCCACGCGTGCGCCTCGTCGTCGATGTTCTTGACGCCGGAGCGGCCCGCGAGCATCGCCTCCCAGGTGGACGCGACATCGCCACCGAGCGGGGTGGTGGCCCCCAGCCCGGTGACGACGATCTCTTGCGGGGCCCCCGTCACTGGTGCTTCGCGATGTAGTCCACGGCGTCACCGACCGTCTTCAGCTCGGCGAGCTGGTCGTCGGGGATCTTGACACCGAACTTGTCCTCGGCCTGCACGGCGATCTCGACCATGGACAGCGAGTCGATGTCGAGGTCGTCGACGAAGGTCTTGTCGGCGGTGACCTCGGTGGTCTCGATGCCCGCGACCTCCTCGACGATCTCGGAAAGGCCTTGGAGGATCTCGGCGTTGTCAGCCACGGTGGTTTCTCCTTCTTGACGGGGTCTGTTGACGGATCTTAGGGAAGGACGACGACCTGGGCCGCGTAGGAGAGGCCCGCGCCGAATCCGACGAGCAGCACCACGTCGCCGCTCCGGGTACGGCCCGCGGCCCGCAGGTGGTCGAGCGCCATGGGGATGGACGCCGATGAGGTGTTGCCCGAGTGCACGATGTCGTCGGCCACGACCATGTCCTGACGTGCGCCCTTCTTCTGCAGTCGCCGCGCCACCGCCTCGACGATGCGCAGGTTGGCCTGGTGCGGCACGAACACGTCGATGTCCGCGGGGGTGAGCCCGGCCAGCTCGACGGCCCGCAGCGCGACCGGGGCGACCTGCGTGGTGGCCCACCGGAAAACGGCCTGGCCTTCCTGGTAGAGGCCGCCGCCCGCGCGGGAGCGGCCCTGGTCGTCGCGGATCTCGATGGCGTTCGCCATGTCGCCCGCGCTACCCCAGGCCACCGGTCCGATCCCGATCGCGTCGTCGGCGGCCGCGGGACCGACCACGGCGGCGCCCGCCGCGTCCGCGAAGATGATCGCGGTGGAGCGGTCGTCCCAGTCCAGCCAGTCCGAGAGCTTCTCGGCGCCGATCACCAGCACGTGCCGGGACGAACCCGCGCGCACGAGGTCGGCCGCCGTGCCCATCGCGTAGCAGAAGCCCGCGCACGCCGCGTTGAGGTCGAAGGCGGCGGGCGCCGACATACCGATCTTGTAGGCGGTCTGCGCGGCGGCGTTCGGGATCGGGTTGGGCATCGTGCAGCTGGCCACGATCACGGTGTCGATGTCGGTCGGCGTGAGCCCGGCGTCCTTGACGGCCAGCTCGCCCGCGGCCGCGGCGAGGTCGACCAGCTTCGTGTCGGGGTCGGCGATGCGGCGGCTCTGGATGCCGACCCGGTCGCGGATCCACTGGTCGTCGGTGTCCATGCGCTGGGCGAGCTCGTCGTTGGTGACGACGTTGTCGGGCTGGACGCTGCCCAGCCCGAGGATCCGTGCGCCCGGGGCGGCCGGGGCGAGCTTCAACCGGGTCATGGGTGTTCCTTGATCAAAACGGCCGCCTTCTCCAGGTCGTCGGGGGTCTTCAGCGCCAGCGTGGCCGTACCCTTCAGCTCCCGCTTGACCAGGCCGACGAGCGCGCCTGCGGGCGGGAGCTCGATCACGGCGGTGACGCCGAGATCGCCGAGCATCGCCATGCAGGCGTCCCACCGCACCGGCCGGGTGACCTGCGCGACCAGCCTGCTCAGGGCCTCGGCCCCGGTGTCGACGACGCTGCCGTCGGCGTTGGAGAGCAGCGGCCGCGTGGGGTCGGCCGGGACGATCGACGCGGCGTGCTCGCGCAGGGCCTCCTCGGCGGGGGCCATGAAGCGGGTGTGGAACGCGCCCGCGACGGCCAGCGGCACCACGCGGGCGCGGTCCGGCTTCTGCTCGGCGAGCTGCGCGAGCGCGGGCAGCGGGCCCGCGGCGACCGTCTGCGCCGCCCCGTTGCGGTTGGCCGGGTCGAGCCCGAGCCGTTCGATCGTGGCCAGCACGTCGTCGGGGTTCCCACCCAGGACGGCGCTCATGCCCGTCGGTTCGAGCGCGCAGGCGGCGGCCATCTCGCGGCCCCGGACGGCGGCCAGCGCCACCGCGGTGTCCGCGTCGAGCACGCCCGCGATCGCGGCCGCGGCCAGCTCACCGACGGAGTGACCGGCCACGGGGGCGCCGGGCGGCACGTCGAGCCTGCGCGCGGCCAGCAGGGCGGCGGCCACCACCAGCGGCTGCGTCACCGCCGTGTCCTTGATCTCTTCGGCGTCCGCTGTGGTGCCGAGGCGGTGCAGGTCGAGCCCGATCGCCGCGGACCACCGCGCCAGCGTGGCCTCGGCCTCCGGGTCGTCGAGCCAAGGGCTGAGCATGCCGGGGGACTGCGATCCCTGTCCCGGAGCGAGGAGCGCGATCACGCCATGAGGAGACCACCGCGCGGCGGTCCCGCGGGATAGCGGCAGGCACCAACTCGCGCGGCGGCGATTGGAGGTTTCCTCCAAACAGGAATGCGCCCCACCGGCTTGATGCCGCTCCGCGTTGTAGGAACTCAGCAGCTCACTGATCGTGCAACCGGTCGACGACCACGGCCGTCCGCAGCACGAGCGCGTCGCGGGGATCGGCCGGGTCGAGATGCGTGATCTCACTCACCCGGCGCAGTCGGTAGCGCACGGTGTTGGGGTGCACGAAGAGCGCACGGGCGCACGCCTCGAGGGCGCCGCCGCCCTCCACGTAGACCTCCAGCGTGCGCCGCAGCTCGGGGGCCGACGCCAACGGCGCGATGGCCGCGACGAGCCGGGTGCGGGCCACGCCGTCGCCCGCCAGCGCCCGCTCGGGCAGGAGGTCGTCGGCCTCGACGGGCCGGGGGGCCGCGGGCCAGCCGGGCGCGGCGCGCAGCCCGGACAGCGCGTCGCGGGCGCTGGCGTGCGCCCCCGCGAGGTCCGGTACCACCGGCCCGATGACGACCGGGCCGGGCCCGAACCCCATGGCCAACCGCTCGGGGAACACCACTTCGGGCAGGCCGGGCTCCGAGACCAGCACGACCTGCCTGCTGCCCTGCACGCCGACGAGCACGGAGCGGCCTGCGCGGCCCGCCTCCCGCCGCAGCGCGCCCGGGCCCTCGCGGGGCCCGCTCGCCGGGCTGCCGACGACGACGCGCAGCGCCGCCGCGGCGTCCCAGCCCAGCGCCGAGGCCCGCGAGACCAGCGAGTGGTCGGCCTCCCCGCGGACGACGGCGTCGACCACCAGCGCCTCCTGGCGGGCGTCCCAGGCGCCGCGGGTCTCCGCGGCGCCCGCGTAGACCGTCGCGGCCGCGAAGGCGATCTCCCGGCCGAACCGCAGGATGCCCTCGACGAGGGCGTGCCGCTCCTGCTCGTCGGCGGCCAGCGGCGGCAGGTTCTGCTCGAAGACGTCGGTCGCGATGCGCACGAGGTCCACCGTCTGGCGCAACGACAGCCGCTGGGCCAGGTCGTGCGGGGCGATGCGGAAGGCCTCCGCGGTGAGCCGGATCGACTGGCCGCGCTCGCCCAGCCACGCCACGAAGTTCGCGACGCCGGTCTGCGTCACCAGCAGCACGCCCGCGCGCTGGTCGGCGGGCAACCGCCCGAACCACGGCTGCCTGCGCTCCATCTCCGCGAGGCAGGTGGCGGCGAGCTCGCCGGAGGCCAGCTCGATGCGCCGGAGCGTGGCCTGTGACAGCCCCGTGGCTACGTGCGGCAGCATGGGACCCGATGGCCAGCGACATCAGCACCGAGATCCGCCGCGCCGACCAGCGGTTCCACACGCGCACCGAGTGGTTGGACTCGCGTCACAGCTTCTCCTTCGGCCCGCACTACGACCCCGCCAACACGCACTTCGGCCTGCTCATGGTGAACAACGAGGACGTCGTCGCGGCGGGCCGGGGCTACGACACCCATGCGCACAACGAGATGGAGGTGCTCACCTGGGTGCTGGCGGGCGCGCTCGTGCACCGCGACTCCGCCGGGCACTCCGGTGTGATCCACCCCGGAGTGGCGCAACGGATGAGCGCGGGCACCGGGATCCTGCACTCCGAGAAGAGCGACGCGGGCCACGACGTGCACTTCGTGCAGATGTGGGTGGTGCCCGACACGGAGAAGATCGCACCAGGCTACGATCAGCTCGACGTCGGACCCGCACTGGAGTCCGGCGAGTTGCTCGTGGTGGCGTCGGGGATGCCTCGGCACCGGCACGACAGCGCGATCTCGATGCGCCAGGAGCACGCCGCGCTCTACGCCGCGCGGCTGGCGCCCGGCGCGGGCACGGTGTCGCCGGTGGCTCCGCTGGCCCACCTCTTCGTCGCCCGTGGCTCGGTGCAGCTCGAGGGCGCAGGGGTGCTCGGCACCGGGGACGCTGCGCGTATCACCGGTGCGGACGGTCAGCGGGTGACGGCGGGCCCTGACGGGGCCGAGGTGCTGATGTGGGAAATGCACGCGACGCTCGGCTGAGCGCCGACGCCACGGCCCTCGGCGCTCAGCCGAGCGGAGCGACGTTGCTAGCCTGCGGCCCCTTCTGCCCCTGCTCGACGTCGAACGAGACGCGCTCGCCTTCGTCGAGGCTCTTGTACCCGTTCTTCTGGATCGCGGAGTAGTGCACGAACACATCCGCGCCGCCACCGTCGGGCGCGAGGAAGCCGTAGCCCTTCTCGCTGTTGAACCACTTGACGGTGCCTTCTGCCATTCTTGCTCTCCTCGTACTCCTGCCCCGGGCGTCTGCAAACCCGGTTCTGTCCACGCCTCCCGCGATCACACGCGGTCGGCGTGCGCGGAGCGTATCGCCTAATCGCGGGCTTGCCGAGCCCCAACGAGCTGTGGATTTGCCCGGTATCGGGGCCAAGGAGCGCCCTGAACAACTCCGACCTACTGCGCGACGCCCAGGCGACGCCCTCACGGCGTTGGACGCCGCCTGGGCGTCGCCGCCACGGCCGGAGTTGTTCAGGACACTCCTCGCGAGCCGAGCGCTCAAGCGACGCCGCTGTCGCTCGTTTGTGGTCCGGCGGCCTGGGGGTCGTCAATGCGATATTTCTCGGCCGCCTCCACGACCGCCTTGCGATCGACCTCGCCCTGATCGGCCAGCACCCGCAGCGCGGCAACGGTGATCGATTCCGCATCCACGTTGAAATGGCGGCGCACCGCGGGGCGCGTGTCCGAAAGGCCGAACCCGTCCGTGCCGAGCGAGGCGAACGGCGCGGGCACCCACTGCCGGATGAGGTCCGGGAGCGCCCGCATCCAGTCCGACGTGGCCACCACCGGGGCGCCCTCGCCCAGCGCCTGGGTCACGTACGGCACGCGCGGCTCGTCGCCGGGGTGCACGAGGTTGTGCTGCTCGGTCTCGACGCCGTCGCGGCGCAGCTCGCCCCAGCTCGTGACCGACCACACCTCGGCGCCGACGCCCCATTCCTCGGCGAGCATGTCGCGCGCCCTGATCGCCCACGGCAGCGCGACGCCGGACGCGGCGAGGCGCACCTGGGGGCCGTCGGCGCGCGGTGAGCCAAGATAGCGGTAGATGCCCCGCAGAACGCCCTCGACGTCGAGGTCCTCCGGCTCGGCGGGCTGGACGTACGGCTCGTTGTAGACGGTGAGGTAGTAGATGACGTTCTCGCCCGCCAGCTCCCCGTTGTCGCCGCCGTACATGCGCCGCAGGCCGTCGCGCACGATGTGGGCGATCTCGAACGAGAACGCCGGGTCGTAGCAGACGACGGCCGGGTTGGTCGCCGCCAGCAGCAGCGAGTGCCCGTCGTTGTGCTGCAGCCCCTCACCGGTGAGCGTGGTGCGGCCCGCGGTGGCGCCGACCAGGAAGCCACGGGCCATCTGGTCCGCGGCCGCCCAGATCGAGTCGCCGGTGCGCTGGAAGCCGAACATCGAGTAGAAGACGTAGACCGGGATCATCGGCACGCCGTGGGTCGCGTAGGACGTGCCCGCCGCGGTGAACGAACCCACCGAGCCCGCCTCGTTGATGCCCTCGTGCAGCAGCTGGCCCTGCTCGGACTCCTTGTAGGCCAGCATCAGGGTGGCGTCGACCGACGTGTACTGCTGGCCGTGCGGGTTGTAGATCTTCTGCGTCGGGAACATGGAGTCCATGCCGAACGTGCGCGCCTCGTCGGGGATGACGGGCACGAACCGGCTGCCGATCTCCTTGTCCTTGATCAGCTCGCGGAGCAGCCGGACGAACGCCATCGTGGTGGCGACCTCCTGCTTGCCCGAGCCGCGGCGCACCACGTCGTAGACCTTGTCGCCGGGCAGCACCAGCGGCTTGGCCACCACCCGGCGGCTCGGCAGCGCACCGCCGAGCCGGGAACGGCGCTCGGCCATGTAGCGGATCTCCGGCGCGTCCTTGCCCGGGTGGTAGTAGGGCGGCAGGTAGGGGTCGGCCTCGAGCGTGGCGTCGCTGATCGGGATGCGCTGCTCGTCGCGGAACTGCTTGAGGTCGGCCAGCGACAGCTTCTTCATCTGGTGCGTGGCGTTGCGGCCCGCGAAGTGCGCGCCCAGCCCGTAACCCTTGATCGTCTTGGCCAGGATCACCGTGGGCTGGCCGTGGTGCTCCAACGCGGCGGCGTAGGCGGCGTAGACCTTGCGGTAGTCGTGACCGCCGCGGCGCAGGCCCCAGATCTCGGCGTCGCTCATCGGCTCGACCAGCGCCTTGGTGCGCGGGTCGCGGCCGAAGAAGTGGTCGCGCACGTAGCCGCCGTCGTTGGCCTTGTAGGTCTGGTAGTCACCGTCCGGGGTGACGTTCATGAGGTTCACGAGCGCGCCGTCGCGGTCGGCGGCGAGCAGCGCGTCCCACTCGCGGCCCCAGATCACCTTGATGACGTTCCAGCCCGCGCCGCGGAAGAACGACTCCAGCTCCTGGATGATCTTGCCGTTGCCGCGGACCGGTCCGTCGAGGCGCTGCAGGTTGCAGTTGATGACGAACGTGAGGTTGTCCAGGGACTCGGTGGCCGCGACGTGGATCATCCCGCGGGACTCCGGCTCGTCCATCTCGCCGTCGCCGAGGAACGCCCACACGTGCTGGTCGGACGTGTCCTTGAAGCCGCGGTCGCGGAGGTAGCGGTTGAAGCGCGCCTGCATGATCGCGTTCATCGGGCCGAGGCCCATCGATACGGTGGGGAACTCCCAGAAGTCCGGCATCAGCCGCGGGTGCGGGTACGACGGCAGCCCGGCGCCCGGCCCGCCGTGCGAGAGCTCCTGGCGGAAGCCGTCGAGCCGGTCTTCCGACAGCCTGCCCTCCAGGTAGGCGCGGGCGTAGATGCCGGGGGAGGCGTGGCCCTGGATGTAGACCTGGTCGCCGCCGCCGTGGTGGTCCTTGCCGCGGAAGAAGTGGTTGAACCCGACCTCGTACAGCGTGGCCGACGACGCGTACGACGAGATGTGGCCGCCGACGCCGATGCCCGGCCGCTGCGCGCGGTGCACGGTCATCGCCGCGTTCCACCGGATGAAGCGACGGTAGGAGCGCTCGGCCTCCTCGTCGCCGGGGAACCACGGCTCCCGGTCGGTGGGGATGGTGTTGACGTAGTCGGTGCTGGTGAGCGACGGGACACCGACGTGGCGCTCACGGGCCCGCTGCAGCATGCGCAGCATGAGGTAGCGGGCGCGTTGCTGCCCGGCCGCGTCGAGCACGGCATCGAAGGAGTCGAGCCACTCGGCCGTCTCCTCCGGGTCGATGTCGGGCAGGTGGGCGGCGAGCCCGTCGCGGATGACATGGACGCGCCGAGGTTGCTGGCCGGTCAAGTGTGCTCCCTGCGGTGGCTCGTGCTCGGGTCGGGAATCTGGCGTCCCCTATCGTGCCCCTCGCGGGCTCATCTCGTAACGACTGGTTGCGCCCGGACGAGTCCCGTGTTCGGATTCCGCATCCGGCATGGTCTACAGGAAGTGGGGTAAGGGCAGCGTGGTCGCCGCGGGAGATGGCGGGCGAGGGTCCGACATCGCGGGCAAGCTCGGTGTGGAGCAGGGGCAGGTCGTCCAGGAGCTCGGCTGGGACGAGGACGTCGACGAGGCGGTACGGGATGCCGTCGAGGAACGCTGTGGCGACGAGCTGCTCGACGAGGACGCCGACGACGTCATCGACCTGGTGCTGCTGTGGTGGCGCGAGGGCGACGGCGATCTGGCCGATGCGTTGATCAACGCGATCGGTCCGTTGGCCGACAACGGCGTCATCTGGGTGCTCACCCCGAAGACGGGCCGTTCGGGGCACGTCGAGCCGAGCGAGATCGCCGAGGCCGCCCTCACGGCGGGCCTCTCGCAGACGTCCAACGCGACGGTGAGCGACGGGTGGGCGGGTTCGCGGCTGGTGGCGCCGAAGGCGGGGAAGTCGCGGCGCTGAGCGGAGCTTCCGGAGCGAAAATCGGCGCTGATCCTCACCAACGCCCGCGCCACCGATCGGGCACCGAACGGCCGTCCGGGTCGTAGACCACGCGGTAGAGCGGCGTGGCCCAGAGGCGCGTCACGCGCGGCATCCGCTCGGGATCGTGCGTGCGCAACTGCCCGGGCGGCCGAGGACCGACCCGGCCGCCGCGGTGCCAGCGGTCGAGGGCGGTCGCCGCGATCTCCATGGCCGCCACCGCGTCGTGGGGATCCAAGAGATCGGCGTCGTCGCCCGGCGCGCGGTCGAGGTGCTCGCGCATGAGCTGCAGCCGCAGGTCGCGGGCGAACACGCGGGCGCCGTCGCCGCGGCCCGCCGGATCGACCGGCTCGCGCGTGTCCCGCGTGTCGTCCAGTACGGCGGCGGTGAGCTCGCTGTCGTGGCTCCACGAGCGCCGGTTGAGGTTCGCGCTGCCCACGGCGGCCCACACGTCGTCGAACACGGCGACCTTGGCGTGCACGTACACCGGTGTGCCGTGCTCGTTCTCGAGGTCGTACACGTGCACGCGATCGGGTGCCGCGTCGCGGCACGTCGTGATCGCCTGGACGCGACCGACCTGGTTGGGCGGCAGCGCGAAGCGCCCGTCGACGTCGGGGTGCCGCGGGACGACCACCACCAGGTGCAGGTCGGGCTCGGCGCGCAGGGCCGCCGCCAGCACCCGCGCGATGTGCGGGGACCACAGGTACTGGTCCTGGAGGAACACCAGCCGCCGCGCGTGTTGCAGCGCCTTGACGAACCCGCGGGCCACCGTGCGCTCGCCGTCGGGTGCGTAGGGGGTGCGCGGTCGGATCGCCGGGTAGGTGCGCAGCACCTGCACCGCGCACGACCCGACGGGCTCGGGCACCGGCGGCGGCGGGGGCAGCCGGTCGGGGGTGATGTCCGCGCGGCGCAGCCGGTCCTTCAGCCTGGACAGCGGGTTGTCGGTGTCGACCGAACGCGGGTCCTCCCAGCGTTGCCGGAACGTGGTGTCGAACGCGGCCACCGCCGGGCCGCGGATCTCGAGCTGCGCGTCGTGCCATGGCGGGTGCTCGCCGTACTCCTCGGCCATCGGCTGCGACTGCGGGTCGCCGAGGTGACGTGCGTCGTCGCGGCGACCGTGGCACAGGTCGATGCCGCCGACGAACGCCGCGTCGCGGCCGGGACCGCGCAGCACGACCATCTTCTGGTGGTGCGAGCCGCCGCGGCGGACGCGTTGGTCGAGCAGTACCTCGCCACCCGCCGCGGCGACGTCGTCGCCGAGCTGGCGGTTCTCCTCCTCGCTGTAGGACAGCTTCTGCGAGTGGGAACGCCACATCAGCCCCTTGACGACGACGCCGCGCCGGGCCGCGTCGCCCAGCAACTCGGCCGCGGTGGGGCCCTCGGGGCAGAGGCGCTCGTCGGCGTCGCCTTGCCAGTCGGTGAAGAAGAGGCAATCGCCCGCCCGGAGTTCCCGCACGGTCGCCACGAGGCGCGCGAAGTACGCGCTGCCGTCGACGAGCGGCGTCACGGCGTTACCGGTGGACCAGGGCGGGAGCCCGCGCTCGGGGTTGCCCATCTCGTCCGCGGTCAGGAACCAGTCCGCGTAATGCACGACGGTGACACTAGGCTCTGGGGCGACGCCTGTCCCGCCGATGAGGAGTAGTGACGATGGCCCCCGAGGTGGGAACCGAAGCCCCCGACTTCACGCTGAAGGACCAGAACAACCAAGAAGTCACGCTCTCGTCGTTCCGCGGCGACCGCAACGTGCTCGTGGTGTTCTACCCGTTCGCGTTCTCCGGGATCTGCACCGGTGAGCTGTGCGCGGTGCGCGACGACCTCGCGTCCTTCCAGAACTCGGCGGTGCAGATCCTGGCCGTCTCGGTCGACCACCCCTTCGCGCTGAAGGCCTGGGCCGACGCCGAGGGCTACGACTTCCCGCTGCTCGCCGACTTCTGGCCGCACGGCGGGGTAGCGCAGGAGTACGGGGTGTTCAACGACAAGGCAGGCTTCGCGCTCCGCGGCACGTTCCTCGTGGACACGACCGGTACGGTGCGCTTCGCGGAGGTCAACGGCCCCGGCGAGCCGCGCAACCAGGACGCGTGGCG
>DATAOO010000226.1:0-4410 GCA_036265695.1 Pseudonocardia sp.
CCCACGAGGGCGACGCCGACGCCCGCGGCCGCCATCCGCTGGAAGAGGTCCCGCCGGGAAAGTCCTGCCGTCACACGGGGTTCAACGGCCGAGCGCGCACCTTCCCGGGTGATTCACAGCGCTTCGACGATCTGGGTGAGCGTGCCGGGGCCGCCGACGTTGCCGGGGACGATCACGCAGGTGGTGCCGGTCTCCAGGTCCCAGACGGAGACGCCTGCCAGCACCTGGCCGCGCACGGTGGCGCTGTCGGCGCCGAGGCCGATGGTCGCCACGTCGGCGGACGTGATGCCGCCCTTGCTGACCACGACGCGGACGCTCGGCGCGAGTTGCTGCACGGCGACCATCAGCGCGGACATCACCGCCTGCCCGTGGGCCAGGGTGTTGTGCTCGGCGCGGCGGTCGCGCTCGCTGGTGATCACGGCGAGGCCGCGGCCTGCGAGCAGCTCCTGCGCTTCGGCGACCACGGCGCTGCCCGCCGCGGCGTGGTCAGCCAGCGCGGCGTCGGTGTCGATGACCAACGGGCGGACGCCGTGCGCGCGCTGGAGGTCGGCCAGTTGGGCGGTGGCTCCGCTGGTGTGCGAGCCGCACACCACCAGCACCGGCCCGCCGTCGGCCACCGGCGGCTCCAGCAGGCCGCGGCTGGCCACCCCGGCGCAGCGGGCGGCGAGCGGCGCGGCGCAGCGCACCACCACCCGACCACTGCGTTCCCGGGCGTCCTGCAGCCCCGCGTGCACCAGGTCGACGTCCGCGTCGGTCTCCGCGTCCGGGGCCACGACGACGCCCGCGGACGCGGCCAGCAGGGCGTCGGCCACCGCCCGCCCCCGCGTCTCCCGCACCGCGGCCAACGGCACCGTGACCGCGTCGCGGTTCCCCTGCTCCCGTACGTAGCCGACGAGGTCGCCGTGGCGGAAGCCGAACACCGGGTCCTGCGCGTACTCGGTCTGCTCGGCGGACACCCGCCGTCCGTCGACCTCGACGTAGTGCGTGCCGTCGACGGTCACCCGGCCGCCCGCCGGGAACGCGGGCAGGAACAGGATCGGCTCGTCGGTCACGAAGACGTCGGTCTCGGCGAACACGTGCCCGCGCAGCGTCGAGTCGCCGCGGAGCACCACCTGCACCGGCTCGCCCAGCCGCTCGGCCGCGAACCCGATCTGCTCGCGGATCCGGCGGCAGAGCGCCACCGCGGCCGCCTCGTCGACGGCGCGGGAGTTGGTCTGCAGGTACACCGCGTCCACGTCGGCCAGCGCGGCGGCCAGCCGCTCGGCGTCCCAGCGCAACAGCACGCGCACACCGGTGGCGGACTGGGTTCCGGTCGGGTCGTCGTCGAGCACGACGGTCTTCATGACGGTCCTCTCGTGGAAGATCCAGCGGTCTGAAGATCAGGCCGTCTGCAGTATCCGTCGCAGCACCCGTGCCCCGAACCGCAGCGCCGCGAGCGGCACGCGTTCGTCCACCGCGTGGAACTGGCCGAAGGCGTCGAACCCGGCCGGTACGCGCAGCGGGGTGAAGCCGTAGCCCGCGATGCCGAGCCGGGAGAAGTTCTTGTTGTCGGTCGACGCGGCCAGGAGGTACGGCACGACGACCCCGTCCGGGTCGTCGTGCGCGACGGCCTCCCGCACCGTCTGGACCAACGGCCCGTCGACGGGCGACACGACGGGCGCGTTGGACAGCACCCACTCCACGCTCACGTCCTCGCCGACGACCCGCTCCACCTCGCGCCGGAACTCCTCCTCGCCGCCCGGCACCACCCGGGTGTCGACCTCGGCGATCGCCTCGCCCGGGATGACGTTGAGCTTGTAGCCCGCGGCGAGCATGGTCGGCACGGCCGAGTGGCGCAGGCCCGCGGCGGCGAGCTCCGGCACCCCGTCCTGCCCGGTGAGCGCGGAGAACGCCGCGTGGAAGGGCCGGGTGGCGTCCGTGTGCTCCACCGGGAACCGGTGCTCCCCCAACGCGGCGACGGCCCGGGCCAGGCGCAGCACCGCGGTGTCGGGCCCCGGCTGGGAGGCGTGCCCCGCGGCGCCGCGCGCCCGCAGCCGCGCCCAGCCCGCGCCCTTCTCCGCGGTGGCCAGCAGGTACGCGCGGCGCACGCCGTCGTGCGCCGTGGGCAGCGGCACCGAGAACCCGCCGACCTCGCCGATCGCCTCGGTGACGCCCGCGAACAGCTCCGGGCGGTTCTCGACCAGCCACTTCGCCCCCCAGACGCCCCCGGCCTCCTCGTCGGCGAGGAAGGCCAGGACCAGATCGCGGCGCGGGACGAGGCCGGCGCGCGCGACGGCCACGACCATGGCCGCGAAGCCCTTCATGTCCACGGCACCGCGCCCGTAGAGCATCTCGCCGTGCCGGTCGTCCTCCCGGATCTCGGCGGCGAACGGCGGCACGCTCCAGTCCGCCGCGTCGACGGGCACGACGTCGAGGTGGGCGTGCACGAGCAGCGCGCCCGCCGAGCGGTCGCGGCCCGGTATCCGCACGACGAGGCTGCCGCGCCCAGGCGTCGGCAGCACGAACTCGCCGGAGATGCCGACCTCGTCGAGCCGATCCCGCACGTAGCGGGCGGCGCGCTCCTCGCCGTCGCCGATCGTCGCCGGGTCGCCCGTGTTCACGCTCTCGATGCGGATCAGATCGCGCGCGATCTCGATCGTCTCCTGCTCCATCGCGGCGTCCATGCGCCTGGGCTACCCCGCCCCGACCGTCGACGAATCAGGGATGCGACCCTCGTCAACTCCGCTTGAACGTTCAGTCACCGCGTGTATACCGTCGAACGGCGGCCGCGGGCCATCCAGCGCGGTCGCCAGGCTGATGGAGGTCGGGGTGCGCGATCGGGAGGGCGTCGTCCTGCGCACGACCTGGCACGCCTGGCGCTACCACGTCGACCTGTGCCGCACGGCCGCCGCGCTCTGTTCGCGCTGACGCCCCCACGATCGCCGCGCCGTCGTGCGCGCCCCGCGGGGATCTCGCCGCAGTGTTCGCGTAGTCGACGTACGAGGAGTCTGGATGAGCGCCTTCACCGAAGCCCGGATGCACCTGGGCGTCGAGCTGCGCGGGGCGGGCAGGCACCCGGCCGCGCTCCGCCTCGGCGGCGTCGACCCCGGCGCGCTCGCCGAACCGGCATGGTGGACGCAGCTGGTGCGCGACGCCGCCGCGCGCGGCCTGGACCTGGTCGTCCTGCCCGAGCCGGGCGGCGTCCTCGACGCCACGGCGCTGGCCGGGCGGATCGCGCCCTTCGTGCCCGGCATCGGGCTGGTGCCCCAGGTGGACGTGGCCGGGGTCGAGCCGGGCGTGCTGGCGAAGACGGTCTCGGCGCTCGACGTCGTCTCGACCGGCTGGGAGCCGGTGACCTCGACGAACTGGCGGGAATCCGCTTCGGTCGTCGAGGGCGTGCTCGAACCCGACGACGGCGTGCGAAGGCTGGCCCACAGCCGGCCGCTCACCGTCGTGCGCGCGCACGAGCCGGACGCGCTCGCCGTCGCCGCCGGTCACGCCGACGTGGTCCGGGTCGCCGCCCCCGGCCTGGACGCCGCCCACGCCGTGCGCGAACGGGTGCGGGACGCGGCCGCCAGAGCCGGACGGCACCCCGACGACCTGACCGTGCTGCTCGACGTCGAGGTGCACCTGGCGGCCGACGCGCGGGCATCGCTGCGGCGGCTCGACCGCGCGGGTGAGCTCGCGCCGTCGACGCTGCGGGTGGTCGGCGCGGCCGTGGACCTGGCGAACCTGGTGGAGCGCACGGTGGCACTGGGCGCGGCCGACGGCATCACGTTCCTGCCGCTCGCCCTGCCCACCGACCTGCACGCGATCACCCGCGAGGTCGTGCCGCTGCTGGCGGGCCGCGGCCTGTTCCGCACCGGCAACCCGGGCACGGGGCTGCGCGCCCGGTTCCAACCCCGGCACCGTGTGCTGAGGTCGGCGTGACCGCGCCCGACCCGGCCGCCATGCGCGCGACCCTCGGCCACTTCGCGTCCGGCGTCGTGGTGGTGACGGCAACCGGCCCGGCAGGCCCGCTCGGCTTCACCTGCCAGTCGTTCGCCTCGCTCTCGCTCGACCCGCCGCTGGTCAGCTTCAGCCCGGCCCGGACGTCCACGACGTGGCCGCGGATCCGCGCAGGCGGCCGGTTCTGCATCAACGTGCTCGCCGCGGACCAGCAGCGCGTGAGCGACCAGTTCGCCCGCTCCGGCTCCGACAAGTACGCAGGCGTGCCCTGGCGGCCCGGCCCGTCCGGAGCTCCGGTGCTCGACGGCGTGTGCGCCTGGATCGACTGCGCGCTGTGGCGGGAGTACGACGGTGGCGACCACACGATCGTCCTCGGGCAGGTCGCTGCGCTCGGGGCCGACCCCTCGCGGGCCCCGCTGCTGTTCCACCGCGGCGGCTACCACGGCACGGACACCGCCGAGCGGCGCCGGGCGTCCTGAGCGT